>PMCC01000161.1:12821-15236 GCA_003155275.1 Actinomycetota bacterium
ATTGAAACCCTGAAAAGTTCACTCGCGGCCATTCCGCTATAGATAACTTCAATCAAAGTCTAAAAGACTATATTAAAGCTAAAATCAAAAGAACAGGCGAATTTATTCATAATAGTAAGCAGACGGCTGGAAACAGGTTTACAATAGCTTAAATTAATAAAAAATTAAAAGTGTCATTTTTTATATTTCCTGCGGCTGATGCATCGGATAATATGAATTGAAAGCCAGATAAAAGTCAGTGCAAAATATATATAAATTATCAGTTCGCCAAACCTTGAATAAAAGGATTTATTGGAGTTGAGGTAGACTGTTCCATAAATGACTTCCTTTTTTACAAGGCTTGTCTGCGCCAGTATTTTTCCGTTTGAATCTATTATTGCGGAAATACCGTTATTTCCTGAATGCACCATAAAGCTGTTGTTTTCAATAGCCCGGACCTGTGAAAAAACAAGGTGGTACCGGGCGGCTTCGCTGTCCTTAAAGCCGGCAGTATCGGTAAATGTAAACAGCACATCTGCCCCCATTTTCCTGAAAGTCCTGGAAATAAAAGGAAGAGTGGACTCAAAGCAGATATTTGTCCCGATATTCCCCTTCCCTGGATATTTTATCAGTACAAATTCTTTTACTGGGATGATATTTAATTTGGCAATATTCATAAAGCTTAAGAAACCAAGCGCTTTCGGATAGGGCATATATTCTGCGCATGGCAGCGGATGCATCTTGTTATATCTTCCTATTATTTGAAGATCAGGCGTATAGAGTTGTACAGCATTGTAATAATTTTCCTGTTCGTCCCACAATATCTGGCCTATAATAAAATGCAGATTTTCGTTTTTAGCGGTATTTTTTACCCACTCATAAAATGACTTGTTCCTGTCCAGATCAATTGCGCCCCAGATTATGCTTTCCGGAAAAACCACAAGCTCTGTCCCAGACTTAAAATAATTTCCTGCAATGCCAGTTTTTTGGGGTATTAAAACATCGGTATCTGTGTCAAATTTTGCCTCAAAGGTTATGTTTGGCTGGACAAGGGCAACATTTATCTGAGTGCCGGCATAATTGCCATTATTTAATGTAAGGTAAATAACTCCAGCAATTATATTTGCAAGTGCTGCTGCCACGATAAAGGAAGCAGGGATAAATACTTTTTTCCAGGATTGCTTTTGTTTAAAAGAATTAAGCTTTTGCTTCTTTTCGATAACCTTATTTAGGACGATCTTTGAATCAAGATACCGAAGCCCTTTGCTTTCTGAGTTATTATCTGGTTTGCCTTTTGAATAATAAAATAATCCTGTGAATACACCCTGTTTTTTTGAATTTATAAAATAAATCAGCATTTCTGCTAAACAGAGATTAAAAAGAACAATAAAAATTGAAACACCCAATACTCCAGTCAACTTGGATATCTGCATGACAGGAAGATAATTATGCTGCGAATAACCCAAAACACCCCACGGGAAGGCAAGAAATGTTCTGTGGCGGAAAAATTCAACTGCAGCCCATATGGAAGATATGAGCATTATCCTCAAGATGGGTACTTTTATTTTTGAATACACAAAACAAAAGGCAATTCCGAAAACAATAAAAGATATTGATAATATTCCAAGTATCGGAAACCAGAATACAAAACTGTATGAAGTAAACCAGTAAGTAATGCCTGCAAAAAAGAAAATGCCTGTAAGCCAGCTGAAAAAAACTGACCATCTTAGTGTGCATGAGGATATGACAATAAAATACGGGATAAGGGCAAACCACACCAAAAAAGAGAAATTATCATAAAATGATGTAATCAAAAGTCCTGCTGAAAATAGTGAAAGGAGCAATTTAATATAGAATCTCATTGTTTTTATCATAAAACATTAATTTTGCCGCAATAGTACGATTTTAATGATTAGGAATGAATATAACAACTTGAAATAATAATTTAAATAATAATTCTATGCTCAAAGAAAAACTAAAATAAAAACCTATATAAAAAGATTTGTTTAATAAATTTTAGACCTTAATCTTTCAGGACCCATTTCTCAACATAATTATCCAGTATGTCGCCTTCTTTTAAAAACCGGGACACCTCGGAAAATCGCTGGAAGGATGGGTCAAAATAGTTTCCGGAAAACCTGCCGCCGCCAGGTTTTATAAGGTACAGGTTCTGCTTGGCTCGGGTGGACGCAACATATAGAAGCCTTCTCTCCTCTTCTATTTCTTCCTGAGAGCGGATTGCATGAGAGCTTGGCAGGTATCCGTCAATAAGGCCGATTATAAAAACCGTATGCCATTCAAGCCCTTTTGCAGAGTGAATAGTCGACAGAATAAGCTTTTCGTCCTCATCGTCTTCAGGTGTGACCTTAAACTGCCTTTCGTCAATCGGTTCAAGCGTTAAATCAGTCAAAAAATCCTGCAGCGACTCATATCTTG
>PMCC01000161.1:15296-26700 GCA_003155275.1 Actinomycetota bacterium
TGCCAAGGCTGTCGCTGTATTTTCTGCCTTTTAACTTTTCGTCTGTTAAATACCCGCTGCCTCTGCCCCCGTCTACTATTTCACCCACTACCTCACCGGCATAACGCGGGCCTATGCCCTCAATTAGCATGAGAATTCTTGACCAGCTTATAGAATCCAGGGGATTGTATGCCACTTTTAGGTACGCAAGGACATCTTTTATGTGCGCAGCTTCAGTAAATTTTATACCGCCGAATTTTACATACGGGATATTATGGGTATTAAGTTCTATTTCTATGTCTGCTGACTGCCATGCACTCCTGAAAAGAACTGCCATATCACTAAGCAAAACGCCTTCTTCCCTTATCTCAAGCACACGCTGGACAATGAATTTTGATTGCCAGTTTTCGTTTTCGGCCTCAATATAAGCGGGTTTTACAACTCCTTCCTTGACGGTAAATAGGTTTTTTTCATATTTTTCTTTTGCATATTTTATCACCTGGTTTGTAAAATCAAGTATTGGCTGGGTGCTGCGGTAGTTCTGCTCAAGCTTTATTAACTTTGCCTCAGGAAAAACTTTTGGAAAATCCATTATGTTTTTGAAACTTGCGCCCCTGAAAGCATAAATGCTCTGGGAATCGTCTCCAACAACCATAAGGTTCTTATGCTCGCTTGCAAGCGCATATGCGATTTTTGCCTGCAGCTTGTTTGTGTCCTGGAATTCATCAATCATAATGTATCTGTAAAAACTTGAGAGTTTTTTTCTTATCGCTTCATTTTCACGCAGAAGCTGCTCCAGGTAAACCATCAAATCATCATAATCCATTATAGATTTGGACTTTTTGTATGCTGAATACTCGCTTTTTATATTCTCAATATCCTCCCAGTTTTCAAGAAAATGCGCATAATCTTCAGCGATTACGCTCTTAATTGTCCAATCTTTGTTTATTGCCTTGCTGATGATGTCTGCAACTGTGTCCTTGCGGGGAAATCTTTTCTCCTTTTTATAAAAACCCATCCTGTTACGTATAAACCCTACAATATCTTCTGCGTCTTTTCTGTCAAGTATGGTGAAGTTTTCAGTAAAACCAATAAATTTTGCATATCTTCTTAATACCTGGTTGGAAAAAGAATGAAAAGTGCCGCCAGAAACATGGCCGCATCTGTCATCCAGCAACTGTGAGGCTCGCCGCAGCATTTCTTTTGCTGATTTTCTTGTAAAAGTTAAAAGCAGTATTCCCTCAGGTACATTGCCGTCTTCCACAAGGCGGGCGACCCTGTAAACAAGGGTCCGTGTTTTTCCTGTTCCTGCACCGGCAATTACAAGGGCCGGACCTTTCGTCAGTTTAACCGCAGAAAGCTGAGATTCGTTTAGTTCCTGCTCATATTCTATCTTATACTGTCTGTCCTTAAAGGTCCCTAAGTCTTTTAATTTATATTCTTTCATATTTTCTGAAAGCCGGGATTTAAATCCAAATTGCTCCAATCGTGAAATAGCTTGGTTTGCCAAGGACTATAAATTTGTAATCAATATAATTTGTTATGACAGTCATATGGTTCGATTTTAAATTACCTTTTTAATTATAAATTAAACTGCGTACATCTGTTCGTCTTTATTATAGCCATCCTATCCATTTAAGTCAAATTTGAGCAATAGGTTTATTTTATAAATTAGAAGCTTTAGAACTATATAATTTGCAAAGGAAGTATTTATTGACTCAAGTTAGATTATGAGCAGAGGTTCACAGAAATTTGGCAATAAAAGAAGCAGAAGAAAGAGTGTCTGATAACAAATATATTTTATCGAAAATATCCTGATTTTATGAGCATCCAGTAATAGTAAATGACTTTGAAACATGCTGTCACTATTTTTCAATTACTTTTTTAATCCTTGCAAGACCTTCTTCTATGTTTTCCCTTGATGTAGCGTATGAGAGCCTTATGTATTCCTCTTTCTCCTCGGCATTCCTGACGCCAAATGATGTTCGTGGCAGCACTGCGACATTGCCGTCATGCAGGAGCAGCTGCTGCATCGCCTGTGAGTCTTTCAGCCCTAAATTCCTGCAGGCTTGTGTAATATTGGGAAATACGTAAAAAGCTCCCTTTGGCAAAAGGCATTTAAAACCTTTGATATCATTTAATCCGGCAACTATCATATCTCTTCTTGCCTTAAACTCTTCAACCATGCGGTAAGTGTCATCCTGCGGGCCTTCCAGGCCTTCTATGCCGGCATATTGGGTAAAGGTGGCCGTGCACGTAATTATATTTGTATTAAGCGCAATCATTTGAAGAATAAGTTCTTTTGGCATTATCCCGTATCCAAGCCTCCAGCCGGTCATGGCATATACCTTTGAAAAACCGTCTACCAGAATAGTCCTGTCCTTCATTCCGGCAATAGAAATAATACTGTTAAACTCTCCGTCATAAACTATCCTGCTATATATCTCATCAGACATCACCCAAATATCATTTTCAATGGCTATTTTTGCTATGGCATTTAAATCCTCTTTTGAAAGTATGCCGCCGGTTGGATTCTGCGGGGAGTTAATTATTATCATCCTTGTTTTGCCGGTAATTGCTTTTTTTAAGTCATTTATGTCAAAGGAAAACTCCTTTTCCTCAAGCAAAGGCAAAGGCACGGATTTTCCCCCTACATAATTTATTAAAGATTCATATATAGGATAGCCTGGGTTGGGGTAAATCACTTCATCACCACTGTCTATCAGCGCGCTTATAGCATTAAAAATAGCGGGTTTTGTACTTGGGGTGATGATAACATTATCCATATCGATATCAATATTTCTTGTGGCGCTTATATATCTTGCAACAGATCTCCTGAAATCAGGAACGCCGGCCGGAGGGCTGTAATGAGTCATATTATCATTTATGGCCTTTATCCCTGCATTTTTTATATTTAAAGGTGTATCAAAATCAGGCTCCCCGACTCCAAAATTAACAATATCCCTGCCTTGTTCCTTAAGCTTTGTCACCTCTGCTAAAACTACAAATGCATTTTCATTGCCCAAACGGCCCATTCTTCTAGCCAGCCTCATTAGTATTCTCCTTATAACGTCGCGCCAAATAGCCCAATATTTCAAAATTATAAAAATCTGAAAGTTAAATTCTACTTCAAATTACATTTTTTTTTAACTCTCAATTATAAAAACATTTTTTATATTTTTATTTTATTAAATACCATGAAGCAGAAAATAAAAAATTTCCTATGGCTCCAATCATAATATCTATTTATTTACCTATAAACCTTTAGTTGAAGCTTCAAATTCTTTCTTTACGGCTATTAAAAATTCAGGATCAAGCATAACTCTTGCACCTGTAAGAGCGATGCTTTTCATCCCAAGCATCATTCCCTCATATGCAATATCAGTTTTCCCGCATTTTAAGAATTCCTCTGTGTGCAGGGCTAAACCACCATTTGCTGTTTTAACCATTGGATGGATGACCGGCATCTCATAGCTTAAATTGCCGATATCGCTGGAACCTAAAAGAAAAGGTTCGTTATCTATTTCCCCGCCAAGAGACCTAAAATTTCTTTCAAACTCAGCAAGCAGGTTCATATTTTTTAACAGGTCATTTCCCGGATCTTCAAAAACTGATATTATAAGTTCTGCGCCTGTCTGAAGGGCCGCACCTTTTGCGCAATTCTTTACCTTTTCAACTACCTCATTTAAATATTTCCTCTGCCGGGCCCGGATATAAAACTGTGCCGCCGCTGTTTCAGGAATAATATTTACAGCATCCCCGCCTTTGGTTATAATTCCATGAATCCTGGCATCTTCCTTTAGCTGCTGCCTGAGCGCATTTATAGAGGTAAAAAGCAGTATGACTGCATCAAGGGCATTAATCCCTTCGTGCGGCGCTGATGCAGCATGCGAGGCTTTTCCCTTATATGTAAATTCAAGTCCTTCCAGAGCAAGCACAACAAGCGCAGTGGTGTTTTTCGAACCACCGTGAAACATGAGTCCGACATCCAGCCCTTTAAATGCTCCGTTTCTGCTCATCACCCCTTTGGCGCCCATCCCTTCTTCAGCGGGTGTTCCCATAACAACAATTTTGCCGCACAATTGCCCACTCAGTCTGCTTAGACTAATGGCAGCATTTACAGAAGCGGAGGCGATTATGTGATGATGGCAGGCATGGCCCATTTGAGGTAAAGCATCATATTCCGCAATAAAAGCGACAACAGGACCGGGTTTATTTAAGTCGAACTCTGCCCTGAAAGCTGTGGCAAGTGTCCCTACCCCGGTTTCAACAGAAAAACCGTTTCTTATTAATTCATCTGCAAGGTATTTTTGTGTATTGAATTCCTTTTTTCCAATCTCAGGATTATCAAAAATATGGTCCGCCATCTCCCTGGCCCGAGACCCTATTTTTTCTACTTCAGATATAATTTTTTCCCGTAAAGAATCCAAAACTGTCACTATACAAACCTCCATTTGCCTAATAAATTACTATAGTCCTCCAAAGGACCGCCTAAATGTACATATCTATATGGAAAACTTTTTAAAGAGATTTAGGTGCCGAACTTTTTACTGACAAGCTCCTCTACTGAATTAACAATTTCATCCCTTGTGGCGCCGGCAGTGTATACTCCCTCAAATCCGATATCTTTTAATTTGTCTCCGTCTTCTATTGAAAATATACCGCCAATTATAAATACCATACTGCATTTTAAACCTTCAGTTTCCGCATCGTCCAAAAGATCCTTGCCAAGCGTCAGGTGAGCGCCGCACAATGAACTTACCCCGACAACATCCACATGCTCCTGGATAGCGATATTTAAAATTTCCTTCGGCATCGCATTACCAAGATATATAACTTCCATTCCTGCATCACGGAGCATTTTTGCCACTGTAATGACTCCCCTGTTATGGACATCCAGCCCCAACTTTGCTAAAACCAGCTTTATCTTTCTGTCAGCCATTTTTGTAAATCCTTTCTGCAATAAAAAAATATATATTATAAAACCTGTACTAAACTTAATTTCTTTTACCAGAAAACCGGCGGCTTCCATAACCCGAAAGATTTTTTAAATACCTTAAAAATCTCCCCAACGCTGCACCCAGACTGGGCGCACTCAAGTGAGAAAGGAACAATGTTTATATTTTTTCTGCAGGCATTTTCAAGCGCCGCCAGATTGGCGCCAACTTTTTCGTTATCCCTGCTCATCCTCAATTTGGCAAGTTTTGCCTTCTGTCTTTCTTCCACACCCTCCGGGTACCTGAAAATGTCAATTGTTGGTTTCTTTTGCTCTGCCGACCTGAAAACATTGCTTCCGACAAACTTGATGTCGCCTTTATCAATAAGCTGTTTTTCCTTATAAAAGTAATTTGCAATCTTGTTATGGATCCAGCCTTTTTCAATTGACCTTACATAACCGCCCACTTTTTCTATTTCGCATATCTCATCAAGTATCCTGTTTTCTATATCATTTGTAAGCGCTTCAACATAAAATGAGCCCCCAAGCGGATCGACAACTTCTGTTATTGCAGTTTCCTCCTGTATTATCTGCTGGGTCCTTAAAGATAACAGGGCAGATTCCTCGGTAGGCACTGAATATGCTTCGTCGTAAGAATCCACATGCAGGGACTGTACCCCTGCAAAAACTGCTGACAGGCCCTGTACGGCGGCCCGTATCAGGTTATTCAGGGGCTCTTCCCTTACAAGGGAAATGCCGGATGTCTGCACGTGGCATCTCATCCACATTGCCCTTGGGTTTTTTGCACCATATTTATATTTCATGATTTTATACCAGAGCCTTCTTACTGCCCTGATTCTTGCGACTTCCTCAAAGAAATCACTTGAGATCGACCAAAAAAATGCCAGTCTTTCAGCGATCCAGTCAGCCTCATAGCCTCTTCTTATCAACTCATCAAGGCTTTCCATGGCATTTGAAACTGCAACAGCCATTTCAGTTACCCCCGATGTCCCGAATTCATGAAGGTTATATCCGTTTAATGTGGTAAAATTAAAATTCGGTACATTATTCTTTATATACTCTATATTGTCACACTGTACCCTGAAACAGTCTTTCGGAGGGATATATTCAGGGCCGCTTCTTACTACCTCTTCAAGAGTAATGTCATTCTGGACACTTCCTTTTATGGCATCCAATGAATATCCCCTCCTTAATGCTGCAGCCATATACATCGGGAAAAGTATTGCGGTGTTTGAAGGATAATGGGTAACAAGTGAGACAGTAACCTTATCAATCGGTATATCTTTAAAACATATCTCCATATCATCTGCTGAGTCTATTGCTACTCCGGACATACCGACCTGCCCTTTTGATATAGGGTCATCAGAGTCATACATCTGGGTTGTAGGAAGATCGTGTATAACGCTTAGACCGGTAGCTCCGTGTTTAAGCATATATTTTAATCTCTGGTTTGTCTCTTCGGGACCACCAAAACCGTTTATCTGGCGCATCGTAAATTTTTTGCCCCTGTACATATTAGGGTGAACCCCCCTTGTAAAGGGTTCGCTGCCTGGCATTCCCAAATCAAAATTATAATCAAAATCCGGTACCTGCGCCGGCGTATAAAGCATGTCCCTTGGGATTTCTGAACCCAGAATCGTATAAGGCGTTACGGTCCAATTCTGGCTGCCATCGGCCCCGGTATACTTGCTTTTAAGGGTATCGTAATCTTTTTTAATTGCATTTAACGTTTCTTTGTTGTAAAGCGGCTTGGGGTTTTCATTTTTAACCCTTTCATTTAAGATTTCCCTTGTATTTTGTTTCTCTGTTGCCATTTAAACAAACCTTCCTCTTGATTAGATATTTTGTAAAATTAATCAGTCATTTTTTCTATCTTTTTTTATTATTGTTTTTTATATTCACTGTGTAATTTTTATTTTTTTAAACTCTTTCTGTCACTTAGAAATACTTGTTTTTTCCATCAGTTTATGAATTCTTGTTCTTTCCACCAACTTTTAAATGCTTGTTATTAATATCTGTTTTTTAATATTTAGTTTTAATATTCAGGCTTTCAATAATTTTTAACGCTTGTTCATACGGGTCAGCCTTCTTTTGGGCAATGTCTATTATGACTTTATTAAATTCTTCTTTTGATGCAAAGCTTTTTCTGAAATAATCCACGAAATAACTGTAAACCTCATCTTTAAGCTCCTGCCCTGCCCGCTGCTTCAAATACTTGTCCTTCTTAAACTCTAAAAAATATTCCCTGTGGCTGTTTATTTCCTGAATCAGCTCGTCAAATCCTTTTTGCTCCATGGCGCTTGTAAGTATTATTTTTTGCTGCCAAATTTGATGATTTGGCTGGCCGCCGGATAAATCATCCCGGTTACTTATAAGAGACTGCATGTTCTGTAAAAGTTCACCAGGATCTGTTTTATCTATTTTGTTTATTACAAATATATCTCCTATTTCAAGAACACCGGCTTTTATTGTCTGCACATAGTCACCCATCTCAGGAACCAGCACAAGCACTGTCGTATGGGCAAAGTTCATTATGCTTACTTCGGTCTGTCCGACACCAACTGTTTCAAGGATTATCACGTCTTTTCCCATTGCATCCAAAATATTTATAATTCGGGCAGCCGATCTTGAAAGGCCGCCATACCATCCCCTTGTTGCAATGCTTTTTATAAATACCTTGTTATCTGTAGAATGTTCAATCATCCTTACCCTGTCTCCGAGTATAGCGCCGTTTGTAAGAGGGCTTGATGGGTCAACTGCAACAACTCCCACACTTTTGCCCTGTTCCCTGTAATGCTTGATAAGAAGGTTAACAATAGTGCTCTTTCCAGAGCCCGGAAGGCCTGTTATCCCAAGTATGTATGCTTTACCGGTATGAGGATACAAGTAGTGCATATCATCATAGACATCAGGCGATTCTTCCTCTACTTTTCGTATCAGCTCAGCAGCTGCCTTTATTTTGCCTTCAATTACTTCTTTTGCTAGTCTGCTCATATAAGCCCTGCATCCTCCATACCCTTTAACTGCATCAGAGTCATGGAAATCAGCGCTACAATATCTTCCACCAGGCACCCCCTCGACAAATCATTAAACGGTTTCGCGGCACCCAGCACAACTGTTCCGCAGACTTCAGCCTTGGCAAGTCTTTGAATTATCTTATACCCTATATTTGCAGAATTTATTTCCGGAAATATTAGGACATTTGCTTTGCCTTTTACCGGACTGTCAGGGCATTTGATAGAGGCAACTTCAGGTACTATTGCCGCATCGAATTGAAGTTCCCCGTCAATTATCACATCAGGGTAAATCTTTTTGACTCTTTGCACCGCATTTCGTATTTTGTTAAATTCATCACTTTTTGCGCTTCCTTTTGTTGAATATGAAAGAAGAGCCACTACAGGCTCCTGGCTGAAAACCCCCTTTGCAGTTTCGTATCCGGACAAAGCCATATCAACAAGCTGATCTTCGGTTGGCTGCGGGATTATTGCAGGATCCGAAACAAGGAATTTGCCTTTTATTCCGAAATTACAGTCGGGAACTTCGACAAAAGCTGCCCCGCTTAAAGTTTTTTTGCCCCCCGATAAGCCTAATACGTTTATTACGGCTCTCATCAAATCAGCAGTTGAACTTATTGAGCCCCCGACCGCACAATCAACCTGGCTATTTTTAAGCATAACAGAGGCCCAATAAGAAGGGTTGAGTACATTCTCATCCAGTTTTTCGTCTGTTATTTCTTTATTTCTTTTTTCAAATGATGATTTTATTATGGATTTATAATCGTTTCTATCTTTTGAGGCAGCAGGGTCTATTATATAAAATCTGTCAGTGTTTTTAATTCCGGCTTCTTTTATTTTTTCTGCAATCCCTGTCTGGCTTCCGATTAGGTAAAAACTGCTGTTATTATAATCCTGAAAATAATCAAGCGCTTTTATAAGTCTTATGTCATTTCCATCGCTAAAGGCGATTTTTCGTTTTATGTTTTTTGACCTGTCAACAAACTCCCTTATAAAAGTGCTTTCGGTTACATTTTTATTCAAGTTATTACCTCCTGATTAATAGTCTTTTTCAAAAACAAATTTTCCGTTGGCAGGATTAAAAAATTCTTCAAAATACATTGTCCTTGGGCCGTTTGAATGCTCCACTGTCCAGAATGTCTGCAGATAATGGACTATTTTTTTTGAACTGCCATCAAGGTTTAAAAGTGTGGCCGTTTCATCATCCGGAATCGCCGGTTCAAGCACCCTTTTTGAATGAGTAAGCTTTATCTTTAATATTTTTGTAATAATATTAGTGAAAGAATTCCCGGTGAGCAGAGATTTTTTTATCTTGCCTGTTAAATCATACGGCAGATATGCTTTTGTTACATACAGAGGTGCGCCATACGCAAATATAATCCTTTTTACAAAGAGGATCTTCGCATCATTTTCAAGTTCAAGGATTTTTAATATTTTTTCATCAGGAATCATGACTTTATTTTCAAGTATTTTATTTAAAGTCTTAATACCTTCATTTCTTAATTCATCAACAATACTTGATACTTTCTGGAGCGAGTGCGTTTCAATTTTTTTCCTGATAAAAGTGCCCTTGCCGCGTTCCCTTGCTATGTAGCCATTGATTTCCAGCTCTTTTAAGGCCTGTCTTACAGTGATTCTGCTGACACCATACTTTTCACAAAGCTGTATCTCTCCAAACAGCCTGTCCCCTTCTGAAAGCATGTTTTTCTCAATGCTTTCAACGATATTTTCATAAAGCTGGTAGTAGTAAGGAACTTTTAAGTTTTTATTGATTTTAAGTTCGGCTATCACTGTTATAAAATTCTATCATTGTTATAAAATTTATAATAATAAGAAACCTTAAATTTCTATTGATTATAAATTCGGCTATAGTTGTTATGACATTATAACATCTATTTTTAAAAAAACCATAGTTAAAATATTTTTTATGAAATACAAATTTTGGCATAAATTCCAAGTTATGTACTTATTGGGCCTGCAAGCAAATTTTTTTAGGTGGGTTTGGAAAAAGAATTTTAAGTTTTTTAAAAATACTCTAAAAAACTTTCTGTTTCGAATTAAAGTCAAATCATCAAATTATTGGTAAACTTTCTTTTATTATTATTTTACTTCTAAATTTAACGGAAAAAATTGAAATAGCGGTATAATATAGCCTTAGGCAATGCGAAAAAATTTAGGCACCATAAGGAAGGAATCGTTTGGAAATGATTGATAAAAAAGATATGGAAAAGTACTCGTCTTCAATAACCCTCTCAGACATGGAAATATTTATTTTCCCTGAACTTTTATACAGCCTGCTTTTGGCCAATATAATGTCCCCTGCAATATGGGCATGGAAAGATAACCCGTGGTTTAAAGATATTGAANNGATTTTAATCTTGACCTGGATACCTGGGGTCTTACAACAAAAGAAATTGAAATTTCAAGATTTAAATCTTTTATGGATGAAGACATCATAAACAAAAGCAATGCCCTGTTTGGGTACGAAGGCGACAAATATTATTTTGATATGGATATCAGGAAACATTTTGGAATTGACAAATATAAATCCAATATAATCCCTTATTGGAAGACAGAAACTGTTGAAGCTATGGAGGCTTTCAGGTTTAAAGACGGACATAAAAAGGGCGCAGGCGAATGCGTATCTTTATCAACGCTTTATGCAGCCGCGCTATTTATTATATGCAAAATACCGTTGGAAGACATATTTCTTATGGCTTCCCCGCTTCATTCTCAAAATTTCATTGATATAAAGGATGGGATTTTAACTAATAACAGAAGGATAGTTACAAAAAACATGTGGTTTAATGGCACCGAACTTACTGCAAAGGCTCAAAGAGCCATGAGAAATGAACAGGTTACCATAGTTTCCCACTGTACAGGGTTTGTGCATGTTATATATCCGGAGGCCACAATGGAGAGGCAGGCATACGACAGGTTTGAAAAGAAGCTTAAAAAATTCCTGGTTACTGATATCAGTTATGATATATTGTGCAATTTCTTAAGACAGGAAAGCCAGCTTCAAAAATGCTTCCAGATAAGGCATAACTATAATGGCGCGGACAGGTATATCGGGGCCGAAAAGGCATATGCTTATGAACATACAAGTTCTTTCAAGGTAAATGAGAGCACTATAGACCAGCTTTTGTCAGAAATCGATGAGTATGAGTTTTACTCAGAGTCAATGGATGGAAAAATAAGCCTGAATAAATTTAGTGATTATTTTAAAAACAATAAGGTAAATTTTCATGATAAAAACAGCTTGAATAAACTGGTGGAAGAATTGGATTGTCCTCATATGAGAAAAAATGAGATTTTAACTGCCCTTTTTGCATTCTGCAATCTGGAGCCAAAGCTTCCAGGGAAAGATAAAAGTTTCATAAAAAGTGAGCCGATAAAAATAACAAATGATATGGACATGGAAAGCATTATTTCCTACCTTCAGTCTATAAGA
>PMCC01000161.1:26742-42880 GCA_003155275.1 Actinomycetota bacterium
TCATAAATATATTTGGAAATATTCCCAATCAATCTATATATAATGGCGCCAGGATGGCTCAGCCCGATGAAGTATGGAACTACCAGATGGGCGACGGCCTGGAAAGAGCAATATGCCTGGCAAACATTTTAAAAAACAGAAACCCTGACCTGAGCATGGAAATTAATGTTGAAAAGGACCATGTTGATATAATTATAGGGGGGAAAACGATTACATGGCCATCCGCCAAAGGTTTAAAGGGAAATATAAGACTGGATAACAATTCTTTTTAGGAACTTCATATATATTAAAATTACTTTATTCCTTCACATCCAATCATAGGCAACCAGATGGCCAGATTTTTAGGGTATTTGGCTATGGCTTATTTAATTTTTTTTATTAATTGTCTTTCCAATTTTTAAATAATGGAAGGTTATCCTGGTTTAAGTTAAATTTTACATAAGACGCGCCTACTGATGAATCAGCGGCAATGATTTTTCCTTCACAATTTGCAAGCACAAAAGTAAATACGCCTCCTCCCAGAAAACTGGCTTTACTGCGCCTTAACAAGCCTGTACTTGTAACAGTCTGCCCGCCGCTGGAAGTTACGGTTAGATATAGCAAATGTGTGATTTTTTTCTCTATAAAGTAACTTCTGATTGCTGCATTGACAAGAGGACTATATTTTTTATCTGCTGAAACTGTAGTCAGCATTTTATTAAATTCATCAAAATTCTTAATCAGCTCATCTGCCCGTGTGCAGATCTCTTTATCAGATGTTGTTTGTGACGCGGCATAATTTTTTAATTTTATTATGTTGCAAAACAATTGCTGCCGTATTTCGATTAGTTTATTAAAACTTTCTATTAGTTTGGATGATTCTATACGGTGAAAATTTAAAATATAGACAGGACATACTTCTTTAATGCGGTCTGCAACAATAGCATGCAAAGCATTGTCTGAAACATCCATCTCTCTTCCTTTTAACTCATAGTCCACACTGAAATACCCCACTAAATTGGTGACGGTATCAATGATTCCAATAGCAGTGTTTAAAGGAATTGTTGAAAGCCTCACCTTAATCACCTTAAGTTGGTCGTCTATTTCTTTTTTTTGGTTTGTTAATGCATCTTCCCATTTTTTAATCTGGTTATTAATTTGAAGCAATTGAGCGTCATCAGAACAGAAATCAAGCGAATCTACAATTAAAATTCGTGTATTTTCCTTTTCCAGAGATTGTTTGATTCTTGAGGCAATAAATTCTGCTTTGTAAACCATAGAATTATAGGCCGCCAGCTCTGCAACATATCCAAATTTGTCGTCAAGTGTTATTTTTCCTTTTTCCGGCTTGCCCTCTATTTTTGGAGCAGGCAATTGCGCTTCCAGCGTAGCTTTCCTGGCTTCGGCTACTTGCTGTTCCAAGGATGCAATTTCTTTATCTATTGTGAGTTCTTTAAGTCTTGCTTCTTTTTCAGTTGGTTTGTCTTTTGGCGCAGGGATTTTTTTTAATGTATTATCCTCATTCATAATGCTCCTCAAAAGTTATTTTAATAATATTAAGAAAAACATTTAATCTATAAGCACACAATAATTCTTGTTGCATTAAATATCAAACCCATATCTTACGATTTATTTAAAATTACCGTTGCCTTTTTTATTTTATCGATATCGGATAACCTCCATGCTTTCTTACAGTATCAACCATGGCCATTACATTTTCAACCGGCATGGGGGTTGTTATTGTGTTGCTTGAGCCACACGCATAAAATCCGTTTCCTGCAATATTCTCCAGATTATTTAAGACAAGTTTTTCCACATCTTTGCTGCTGCCCCTGATTAAAGTATCCATTTCTATATTTCCCAACAGGCACAGCCTGTCTTTATATTTTTCCTGTACCTCTTTTATAGACATTGCCTTTGGCTCTATCGGATGGATAGCATTAAAGCCGCAATCCAAAAGATCATCTATAATTTCCCAAATCTTTCCGTCTGAATGATAAATAAAGGGTATATTTTTCTTTTTACAGATTTGACCCATTTTTTTATACCAGGGAAAAACATTTTTTCTGAGTATATCTGATGAAATCATGAGGCCTTCCGTATAAGCAATATCGTCAACTGCCGCAAAAGCGCCGACAGTTTCAAACTCTATGATTTTATTAAACACCTCGAACTGTATCTGCCCTACTTTGGAAAACACTTTTTCAACAAGACCCGGATTTTCAATTGTGGATATACAGAAATTATTAAAACTCATAAGCATCCATGTTGCCGTAAATATCTTTCCTCCAGTAGCTACTATTTTCATGTTTTGAGGCAGGATTTTTTTAGCATCTTCAAAAACAGAGTAATCCTCTTTTTCAGGATCCATCCAGTCATAGTTTTCTAAATCATTTATAGTCCTTATAAGACCGTCGTCTTCATCTGCCCATGTCATACCGTCTTTTTCCGTTTGGTTTCCTATTGTCTTTGCAGGTTTTAAAATGCCTTTTGCTGCCAGTATAAAATCATGGCATTGCGCCAGGGAAAATTTCAGCTCATCTTCAAGGATCAGCGGCTTTTTTGACAGGTACTTTTCTTTAAAACCTTCATCAATGTGCAGCTCTATTAAAGGAACGAATCTTTTATCCCGGCATAAAAGCACGTTTTTAAGATTTTCAAAATCAGGGCTATACATTTTTACTCTTTCACTTAATGTTTTACATATTTTTTTATAAGCCTTTTAACTTATCTCAAAGATATAATTTTTCTGGCCTACTTTTTTAAATATATTCTATTTCATGTTTTGGATACCATTTTGCCTCTGTTTTTTATATTACATCTTCATTTCTATATTTTACCGAATATTAGTTCCCTTATCATCAGCATATTATCAACATAATTATGGTTTCTTAGGTTCTCGTCAATTTCATTTTCATGCACTAAAAGGATGTTGGCAATTTTTTCGTAGTCTTTTACAAATTTTACTGCAAGCTGCATCATTTTTGCCCTGTCATTTCTCGGCGTGACAGTATCTATATTAAGCCAGCCTTTGAAATCAGCCTTGCCAAGCTGATAAAACATCTCAAGAGTGTCCCAGAAATTAATCGAACCGAAAACAAGGTCCGGATCGGCGTCTCTATAGTTATCATTTAAATGCACCTGGTAAAGCTTTCCGTATTTATTGTAAAGAGCCATAGATTCTGCCGGCCTTTCCTGCGCAAAAAGAGAATGCCCCAAGTCAAGAGCTGCTCCAACATTATCCACGTCAAGACACTTTATAAAAAATAAAAGCTTCCCGCAGTCTTCAATATATTCCTTTGCTCTTGGGTCTTTTTGTTTTGGCTCAATGGCAATTTTGACTTTGGGTTTATAAGCTCCAAGCTCATTTAGTGATTCAATCATATGGTCCCATGCTCTTGCATAATCAGCTTGGAAAACATAATCAAACCCGTCGTGAGCGGGCCACAGCAGCACACTGTATGCATCAAGCTCAACTGCAATATCCATATTTCTCTTGGTTATATTAATAGCCTCTTTCCTTATATTTTTATCAAAAGAAGATATTGAGCCCAGCTTAAATTTCGGGTCTGACCATATGTCCGGACCGATGTCAGAAACCCTCAAACCATGATTTAAAAGTATTGCCTTTAATTTAGCAGGGTCTTCTATATATGGATGGCCGGGATACCATACGGCCAAACCTTCCAGGCCATCAATTTTTTCCATATCTTCAAGCATTTTCTCGAAATCATAAAGCTTATCATAGCCTCCCGGAACATATCTTTCGGAAAATGAACCGAAACATCCATAATGGCAGTTGATGTTGAGTTTTAGTTTCTTCATTCAGCTCCTCCTTAAAAATTATATAGTTTTGCCGCTGTATTATAAAAAATATCTTCCCTGTCACTGTCTTCGATATCAGCTGAAAGGACGCTTGCGACATGGTATCTTATATCCATCATCGGCATATCTGTTCCAAAAAGAATCCTTCCTTTTCCTGCTTTATCGAGTACCATTTTAAAAACTGACGGATAAATAGTATCACCCGAAAAATCCATATAAACATTTTCATGATTTGAAACAAAATTTATTACTTCAGGATAAAAATTAATCTTGCCTCCTGAATGCCCCAGGATTATTTTAAGTTTTGGGTACTTTTGAAGAACACTTTCAAAAAGAAGCGGATTTCCGTTAAACTGCTTGGGATTATCGGTATAAGGGCTCCAGGTATGTGAAGATATCACTATGTCTTCACGGGATGCATATTCCCAAAGTGGCTCATAAAGCTTGCTGTCAATTCTTGTTTCATGAAGAACCGGATGTATTTTTATACCTGCGAAATTAATTTTTGCCCTGTTATCCTCAATTATCATTAATGACTTTGAAGCAATTTTAGGATTGTAAACCAGGTTCCAGTAAAAAAAAGGGCCGAATTTATCATCAACCTTCATTATTTCTGGAATTTGCAATGAAAGGTCATAAAAACTAATGCAGTGCGAACATATTGAAACTTTTACATTAAAATTTTTCTGCAGTTCAAACACCCTTTCATCGCTGTAGTTATAATACAGGACATTGGGCATTATACCAAGATGCATGTGCGAATCGATGATTTTAAATTTTTTCAGTTTTTCATTTAGATCCATTACTTAGCCTTTTTTGTCTGATTGGCAGTCTTATTGCTGCCTTCTTTTGTTTAAAAACCTAATATTTTTTTAACAAATAATTTGATTAATGTCACAGTATCAGCTAATACTTAAGCCTGATGTTTTAACATAGTTACCAATATCAATAATTCAGCATAAATTAATCATAACTCTGCCAATAATTATAAGCTTATCTTCTTCAGTAATCTCGAAATATTTTTTCCGGCGATATTCTCTTTTGAGCCCTCATCAATATCTGCAGACTCTATCCTGCTGGTGTTTACCTCAAGGCTTGTGTTGGGAAAATTGGAGCCGAAAACAAGCCTTTCAGATCCGAATTTTTCTACATAATGCTCTATCTGATCCATAAGAAGCATCCCGCTCACCTCAAGATATAAATTTTCAAATTCCTCCATCAGCGGAAAATAAAACCTGTTAAACATACATTGCTTGAGAGAGGTTTCAAGGATTACGGGAAGTTTCTTATTTTCACTCAGCAATACCTTTAAATCATCAATGGCAAAGTATTTATTTCCCGTAATATCCAGCTCTTTTAAATCCAGCATCAGGGGAAAATTTGCTCCGGCCATTTCCTTGTAAATTTTTCGCATATAAAAATCATTNNATTCCAGTCGTAAGAAAGGGAGAGACTATTGGTTAAAACAGCTTTTGTAATATTATTTTTCAAAAGGAGTGAAAATAGATTTTCCCCATTATCCTCTTTAAAAATTTTTTCAATGATTTTTTGGCTGACCCAGCAATTTACATCAAAAAAATCCATTTTTATAAGCCTTCTTTAAATTAATAAAAATATTCACAATTCAAAACTGATTATTTCTTTACTGTTTAAATAAAAAATTAAAAAAATTGACATATTCTTTGTATTTATTTTCCCATAAATCGCAATCGGAAGGCTCATATGCCGTTAATTTACCGGAGTCAAATGACAGCTGCCTTCCTTCTTTGATGTTTTTAATCTCACCATCAGCCATAATCTGCATAAGTAGATTGCCGACCGAAGACGCCTCTACCGGCCCTGCCATTATTTCAATCTTGAGGGCATTGGCGAGCCACTGGCAGAAAAGTCTGTTGTTTACTCCTCCTCCGATAAGATGGAGTTTGTTTATTTTCCTGCCGTAATATTTAATGAGCAACTCATAATAATGCCTGACAGCCATAACAAGGCTTTCATAAATACATCTTGAAATCTCACCGACACTCTGAGGCACAGGTATTTTATTTTGGTTGCAATAGTTCCTTATCACTTCCGGCATGTCATCATTATTTTGAGTAAAAATTGGATCTTCAGTATTAATGAGTGATAAGAAGGGCTGCACTTTTTCATAAGAGCCATCAATTTCGCTCCAGGGAATCATGCTGCCGCTTGAACTTTGCCACTTTTCAACACATTGCTGTATTATCCAGAATCCGGTTAAGTTCCTTGCAAAAAAATTCTTTCTTAAAACACCGCCCTCATTTGTAAACAGATGCCTTAATGCACCAAAATTTATAATCGGGCTATCAGTTTCAACTCCCAAGACCAGCCATGTTCCAGTCGAAAGAAAAGCCGGCGCTGTATCTTTGGTGCATAAAGGAATGCCTGCAATTGCCGAAGCGCTGTCATGGCCCACCACAGCAGCAACAGAAAAAGTTTTTATCCCCAGTTCATTGCAAATCTCACCTGAAATATTTCCTATTTTTACTCCCGGGCTAATAATATCCGGAAGGATGCTTTTTGAGAAACCGGAATTCTTTATTATTTTATCTTCCCAGGTTTTTGTATGGCAGTTTACCAATAAAGTACCGCATGCTGTTGAATATTCTATTGCGAAATTTCCGGTCAGGAAATAATTAAAAAGGTTTGACAAGGGCAGATACTTGTAAGTATTTTCAAGTTCATAGCTTTTTTCACTTACAAGCTTCTCAAGGTAGAATGCCGGCGCAAGAGGAGTGGCAAAATACCCGGTAAGCTCATAAAATTCTTCAAGGGTTATTGTTTTAAAAAGATTCTCCACGGGTCTGCATGATTTATCAGGGTCCCTATAAGTTATAGGGTTGGAAATAAGCTTTCCGGATTTATCAATTAGGCCAAAATCCAATCCCCATGTATCGACAGCAACGGACCTGATGTTATCATATTTGCTGAAAGCCATGGAAATACCCTTTTTCAATTCACTGAAAAGCTTCAATATGTCCCAGAAATATCTGCCACTTAGAAGAACCTGGCTGTTTTCAAATCTGTGCAGTGTTTGGATTTCAAATTTACCTCCATAATAGGTTCCAACACAAATACGCCCGTTGCTTGCCCCAAAATCTGCTACTATATAGTTATTTTTTCTATCCTTTTCCATTGCTGTTTCAAACAAATCTTTTAAATCAAATTGGTGTGGTCTTTATTCTTATCTTTTAAATTCAGCATAGATTTTATCGCATTTATTTCTCTTCACAAATATGAAATTATAAATTTATTATTTTCTTCCAGATATCCTGATGCACACAATATTGGCAGGAAGAATGTCCGGCTTAGTGATGTTGCAGCAATGAATGCAGTAATTAATCCCTGGAATTGCCTTCCAGGTTTTTTGACTTGAAAGGTTCCTGGCTTATCAGCTGGCTTGTCATGCCGCCATCCACAAGGATATTTGCGCCTGTGATATAGCTTGCTTCATCGCTTGCTAAAAATACCGCCGAATAAGCAATTTCCTGGGGGGTCCCTACCCGCCCTGCTGGAATGTTGGACTTCCAGTAGCCAAGACATTCGTTAAGATTTGGCGCCGCAGCTTTGATATCGTCCCATATCTGTGTATCTATAAGCCCGGGTGAAAGTGCATTAACTCTTATGTTCCTGGAGGCAAATTCTACAGCGAGAGATTTTGTCAAGCCTACAACGGCCCACTTTGCGGCATCATAGGGCGCCGCTCCCGGCAGGCAGGCAAGAGTATGCACCGTAGTTATATTTACTATATTGCCCTTACCCTGCTTAAGCATATGCGGAATACAATACCAGGAGCACAGGTATGTCCCCCTTAAATCTGTGTTTATAACCCTGTCCCAATCCTTGGGTTTTACTCCTTCAAACTCCTTTACAAAATTTACTCCGGCATTGTTTACAAGGACATCTATCCTTCCGTATTCCTGAATGGCCTTTTCAACCAGCGCTTTTACTTCTTCCTCTGAAGATACGTCACATTTCACAAATATTGCGCTCCCGCCGCTACTGACGATTCCATCTGCCACCGGCTGGCCATTTGTGGCCCTTCTTGTGGCGACTATTACTTTGGCTCCCTCTGAGGCAAATATTTCAGCGATGCTTTTACCGATGCCTGCTCCTGCGCCGGTTATTATTGCCACTTTATCTTTTAGTCTCATGTTTTTAATCCCCATCTAATGATTAAACTGNNGCCTTGTCAAATTCTGCATCGCCCAAACCATATTTTTCTTTCATCAGGTAATAGATATTGGTGTTTCTCCTGCTGAAGTTAATGCCTTTTATATTGCTTACAAAATTGCAAATTTCAAATAAAGAATCAAAAGGTCCGGAGGAAGCATGCACAAAATTATCTGCAACACTTATGGCTTTAATGCCATACTTTGCAGAATCCTTAAAAAGTAAATTGCGGATCGAGCCTTCACAAGCATTCTCAGGATAGGTGTCGCCAACAAAAGTATTCCTTAAAGTAAACCAGTCAGTATCTGTCTGTAATAAAAATAGCACGATTTTACTGTCAGGGCTCGTAAAATGTTTTATCTGGTGGGGATTAAAGCCATTTATTATAATGACCTTTTCTTCTTTTATGTCATGAACCTGGATATAAAAACCCTCCCCTATCCTGTAAGAGACTTTTTCATACCACATATCCGTTACTTTTTTCTCGTTAATATCATCATATGCTTTAACAAGTTCATGGCCGCCAAATATCTTATACTCTTTTAGGTTTGCCACCGAAAGGACTTGCTTGATTTTTTCCAGATCCAAAGCAGTAAGCAATTTTGAGCCATCTGTGGACATCCTGTTTATAAAGCCATAATGCCTTTCTATGATTTTTGCCTCCTTTAAAAAATCCCCTTTTAAAGTAAGGACCCCGGAAATATCTATGTTAAATTCCTTTATTTTATCCAATATCATCGACAGCATAAGTTCAATCTGTTCGATTTTTTTAATATTGAAAAATTCAGGTTTTAAAAAAAATAAAGCCTCATTTTCTTTCGAAGACTTTATACACTCATTAATTAAAATTACATTTTCTTTTGAATCAATCGATTCCAATACTTTGTTTTTGATTACTGCCCTATTCAACTTTTAAAACTCCTCTGATTAAAAAACAAAAACTACTTAATTTTAAACTGTTATTATTTAATTGCAATAGCCAAATTTCTTGCACTTTCCTTCAGGAGATTTGCCAGAAGCACATAGCTTCATGCAGCCTTTCGGCCACTATAAATGCTGAATGCAGGCAAAGAATAAAAGACAAAAAGATTTAATGGCTCAAAAGCAGTTTTCAGGCTTAGAACCAGTCTGTCAGGCAGGTAAAAATTCAAACTTTCAAACAGGCAATAGTTAGAATTTTAACATATCTTATTTGCTGCAGGCCATCTTAGAATAATCCAAAAGCGTTTATTTTAGGATATTAAAAAATAAGCGAACTCTGCAAAAAAATTCGGTATTATTTTTTTTGAAGTTTTTCTTTTACCCGCACCGGTGTATGCTTCCTTGTGTATGGTGATTTTTTCATCCCTGCAGAATTCTTTAAAATCCTTGATTGTAAATAAATGAATATTCGGGGTGTTATACCATTCGTAAGGCAATGTTTTTGATTTTGGCATCCTGCCGGAAAAGAGCATTCCAAACCTTATCATAAAATATGCGAAGTTAGGAAAGCTTATAATAACTTTTCCGCCCAGCTCCACCATTTGCTTTATGGTCTCATCCGGCCTTGTCATTATCTGGACAATGTCATGGGCTATTATGAAATCAAAGGATTTTTTTGGCCAGTCCTGAAGGTCCCTGTTTATGTCTCCCTGTATTACCGGAAGGCCTTCAGAGATAGCTTCGTATACTTTGTTTTCATCAAGATCCAGGCCGGATGCCCTGATATCTTTTTGTTTTTTAAGTTCTTTCAATATATCTCCATTGCCGCATCCGAGGACCAGCACCCTACTGTTAATGTCAACCCATTCATTTAGTACTTCAAATTTTCTCATTTTTAAATTCCTTAAAAAGAAATGTTTAATTTTGGGACTTTTATGTTGGAAATTTTTATTCCTCGAGCGATTTTAAAAATCCCGTAAATATTTTTTTCAATCTTTCGTCCTCTATTAAAAAGGCATCATGCCCGAAAGGAGAGTCAAAGTTTGTATAAGTTGTCTCTATCCCGTTTATCTTTAATGCTTTTACAATTTTTAGCGATTGTTCTGCCGGGTAAAGCCAGTCAGTTGAAAATGAAATAACAAAGCATTTTGCTTTTACCTTGCTTAAAGCATCTGCAAGATTAGAATATCCTGCAGAAACATCAAAATCGTCTATGGCTTTTGTAATATAGAGGTATGAATTCGCGTCAAACCTTTTAATGAATGCTTCCCCCTGATATTTCAGGTAACTGCCGACTTCGAATTCATTGGTAAAATCTGCCGGACCCGGACATTTGATATTTCTATTTTCATCATCTTTGCTTCTGAACGCAGCAATATCTCGCCCGAATTTTTTTTCGGGGTCGTCCTTTATGCCGGGATCGTCTTTTATGCTGCGGCCATCTTTTATGCCGGGATCGTCTTTTATGCTGCGGCCAAATTTTTTGTGAATCGCGCCTTCGCTTATATAAGTTACATGCCCAATCATCCTGGCAATTGACAATCCTATTTCCGGTCTGCTGCCATTGTAATAATCACCGCAATTCCAATTTGGGTCAGTTGTAATTGCATACCTGCTTATGCTGTTAAAAGCAATCTCCTGCGCAGAATGGCTTGGAGCTGTTGCAATAAGCATGGCCCCTTTNNCTGCCTCCAACAACACATAACAGCGTATTAATTCCCAGGTATTCTATAAGCTTTTTCTGAGCGGTAATAATATCCTTAATGGATATCAATGGAAAATCAAGACCATAAGGCTTTCCTGTTGCGGAATTTATGGATGCAGGTCCAGTTGAACCTTTGCAGCCGCCGATTATATTTGCGCAAATAACATAATATTTTAACGTATCAAAAGGTTTTCCGGGACCGACCATACCGTCCCACCAACCGGGTTTTTTGTCAGATTCACTGTTAAACCCTGCAGCATGGGCATCTCCGGAAAGAGCATGGAAAATCAGTATCGCATTACTCCGGCAATTATTTAATGTACCGTAAGTCTCATAGGCAATGGTGACCGGCCCAAGCTTTGAGCCGCTTTCGAGCAGCATTTCGTCTGGGGGTTCACCAAAATAAAAATATTTTGTTTCTACTATTCCAACGCTTTTTCTGGAATTAAAACTGTCGAATTTGCTTTCTTTTATAATTTCCATGGCTTCATGCACACTTTTATAACTTTTATTTCCGTAGCTTCATACAATATTTTAAAATTTTGATTTCCGTGGTTTCATGCACTATTTTAAATTGTAATTTCCACTGCTGTACATGCTCTTTTAAAATTTCCGCTGATATTCATATATGAATACATTGCTTTCTTTAATAAGCATATACTGAGCTCTATTAAAGACTAAAAAATCATCTTTTAGAAAGATAAAGAACAAACATATTAATACTATTATTTTAGTAGTAATTATATTTTGTTTATTATATATTAATTTAACCAAAATTCAACCATACTGATTTTGCAAAAATTTCTTAAAGCATAAAGATTTTATACTAAATTCAAGCATGATGATTTTACATAATATTTAAAACATATAAAATGATAAAAACCATAAAATAAAATATATACAAACGATTGCAGGCATTTATACTAATAAAATCAACACTGCAATAACGCGATATTTAATAGACAAGACAGGTAAAAGCAATAATGCCTGGCCTCTATCTTAGGTGAAAAATAAAGATACTTAAAAAAAAGACAGGTTCTAAATAAAAAGAGTGGCTCAAAAACAAAACGTCAGCAGCAGCAAGTATAAAAAAATAGAAACCTATTTTATTACGGTAACCGGTATAGTACAGGGAGTCGGTTTTCGGCCTTTTATATGGCTTGCCGCTGAAAAACTGAAGCTTTGCGGAAGTGTGGCAAATACAACCGGTGGAGTCATTATAAAAGTCAACTCCGGCAACGAACAAGAAATTTTGCAATTTACGGAATACATTAAAAAAAACAAGCCTGCCGCCGCATTGATCGAAAATATAAAGTATGAACGGATTCCATTTGAAAAATTCAACGGATTTAATATAGAAAAAAGTTATCTTATTGAAAATACTTTTACCCTGGTCTCCCCTGACATTGCAACCTGCGATAAATGCATCCGTGATATAAATGACCCTGAAAACACAAGGCGTTTTAATTACCCGTTTACCAATTGTACAAATTGCGGTCCCCGGTTTACTATCATAGAGAGTATGCCCTACGACAGGCCGAACACCACCATGAAAAAATTTATTCAGTGCCCTGAATGCAATGCTGAATATATTGACCCGCGCGACAGGAGATTTCATGCCCAGCCGAATGCCTGCAATATTTGCGGCCCTGTGTTAAAACTTTTAAATAGCAAGGGCAAGATTATAAGTGCTGATGATCCTATTGCCGATGCCGCAAAATTTCTACGGCAGGGGTTTATTGTTGGTATAAAAAGCCTCGGAGGTTTCCAGGTGGCGTGTGACGCAACCAACCGCGCTGCTGTTGCAGAATTAAGAAAGCGAAAATCAAGGCCTGCAAAACCTTTCGCTCTGATGTTTAAAGACATTGCTTCAATTTCAGGATTATATGATTTAAACAAAACAGAAAAGAAAAGCTTAAATTCCCCGGCAGCGCCCATTGTTCTTCTCAAAAAAAAAGCGCCGGAGCATATCGGACAATTCAGTGAAAACCGACAAAAAAATCCGGCAAACGATTTTGCGGCAATCCCTTCAGTGAATTCAACAATAAATTCCACCAGCCCGCAACAGTTTAAATTACTGGAAAGCTTTTTATGCAAGTCGTCTGCTCCTAACGGCAACCCTGGCATAAAATCACCTGAGGCGGCACCAATAATATCCTCAGGGGTATCTTTCTGCAATAAATATGAGGGCATAATGCTTCCATATACTCCGCTTCACCATCTGTTGTTTAATCACATAGACATTCCCCTTGTTATGACCAGCGGCAACATTTCCGAAGAACCTATATCTTATGGAAATAGTGAAGCTTTAAGCAGGCTTGGAAATATTTGTGATTACTTTCTTGTAAACGACAGAGATATTTTTTCAAGGTATGATGACTCGGTAGTAAGGATTTTTGATGATAAAGAAATGGTATTAAGGAGGGCAAGAGGATATGCTCCATACCCGATTAAAACGGATATTGATATAGGCAGTAATGTTATCCTGGCGGTTGGCGCCCAGGAAAAAAACACTTTCTGTCTTCAGACATCAAATTATTCCCTTGTCAGCCAGCATATTGGGGATCTTGAGACCACAGTTTCTTATGATTTTTTTCGGCAGACATTGAAAAATTATAAAAAGATTTTTGGCATCAAAAAAATAGATATTGTTATTTCAGACAAACACCCAGATTATATTTCAACAAAATTTGCGAAAGAACACTTTAAAACGGCAAAAAAAATTCAAATCCAGCATCATGAAGCTCATATTGCTTCTGTCATTGCAGAAAACAGGCTTCTAGAAACCTTAAGAGTTGAAGACTCGAAATATGAAAATCCGGAAATCCCTACAGCTATATGCTCAGAATGTGAAAATCCGGAAAGTAAAATCTTTAAGAAAAAGACCAAAAAATTCTCACTAATACCTGTTGACTCCAGCCTTTCCGGAAAAAACCCTCCTGATATTGCATTGATTTTAGGATTTGCATGGGATGGCACCGGGTATGGTAATGACGGTAAAATCTGGGGAAGCGAAGTCTTTACAGTTGACAGGTCATTTAATTTTAACAGGATTGGCAGCCTACGAGAAAAGTGCATACCGGGCGGAGAGATTACAATAAAAAAACCTTACAGGATGGCTTTCAGTTATCTGTACGATATTTGGAAAGCAAATATTTCCAATAACAATTCGGCACTTCCCAATCGGAGGGGAAAAAGTGAACAAAGCAATAAAGTGCCTTCAGCCAATACAGAGAGATTTGATGATTATATATTTAAAAACTTTCCATTCTATAGAGATATTTCAAGCGAAAATGAGATAACAATACTAAAAAGCCAGATTGAAACCGGTTTCAACTCTCCGATAACTACCAGTATGGGCAGGTTTTTTGATGCTGTGAGTTCTATTCTCAATATTTCCCATATTGCCAGTTATGAGGGCGAAGCAGCCATTAACCTTGAAATGTCAGCCAAAACACAGTGTGACATGGAATACGATTTGCAATATCTCAACAAGTCAGGGTTTTATAACAATAACCCATTTATGCTGGATGACTACCATATTTTAATGCAGATTTTAGAAGACATTAAAAAAAAGGTCGGGACACCTATCATATCTGCAAAATTCCATAACAGCCTTGCCAGGGCGGTTCTTTTAATAAGTTTGGGAATGCAAAAAAAACTCAATATAAAAAATGTGGCTTTAAGCGGCGGGGTGTTCCAGAATAATTACCTTCTTGCAAAAAGTTTTAAGCTTTTAAAAAAACATGGATTTAAACCATATTCAAATTTTAAAGTTCCTGTAAATGACGGGGGCATTTCCCTGGGCCAGGCATATTATGGCGCCTGGAAAGTGTATAAAAATAGTAAAAACAAATAATATTATAAAACCAGTTGTAACAGTATTAGATAATTCAGGGAAATAAACCACAAATGATAAATACAAATGAGCTTTCTGAAAATATTCCTGATTATAAAGAATATGATATTGCAATAATCGGGGCCGGCCCTGCCGGTATTATGGCAGCCATATCTGCAGCCTCCTCATGCAGAACAGACAGTATAAGTATTTGCCTTCTTGAAAGAAACGAATCTGCAGCAAAAAAACTCCTCCTAACTGGAAACGGAAGATGCAATTACACAGCGGATATTGACATTGATGGGATGCTGTCGGCATTTGGAAAAAAAGGCAGGTTTTTCAGTGAAGCATTTAAAGAATTTTCAAACAATGACCTTATCGACTTTTTTAAGGCGGAAGGCATTGAACCGGAATATGAAAAATCTGGCAATAGTGAAACCCTCATAAAAGTATTCCCTAAAAACAAGAATGCATCATCTGTGCGGCAATGCCTGATTGAGAAACTACTGAAAAACAACATAGATATTTTTTATGGTTTCAGGGCAAAAAAAGTATTAAAAATTAAAAACTTCTACGAAAAGGACGGAAACCATCTTTTTGAGGTATCGCCTTACTGTAGCTGCAGATTTGATAACCGTTTAAATCATAACATAAAGAATAACCTCGAGCTTGACAATAGGGGAACCGGTTATTCTTCATACAGTAATCCGGCAGCCGACATTTCGGGATCAGTTAAGCATTCAATCAATAATTACAAGTTAAATAGAGATCCCTTCAGTGTGTTTGCCCGAAAAATAATCCTTGCAACCGGTGGCAGGACTTATCCGAAGANNAGGCTCTACTGGAGACGGTTATGAAATCGCAAAAAACCTGGGTCACTCAATAAATGAACTTTCGCCATACCTTGTCTCTATCTTTTCAAAAGACAGAGACATTACTTTACTTTCAGGTATATCTATAAAAGAAGCCGGTTTAAAAATTTTGGCAGGAAAAAAAGTAATCGCCACAAATACTGGCAGCATTCTTTTTACACACAGTGGGCTTTCAGGTCCGTGCGCAGTGGGTATAGGCCACGAAGTATATAAACTTATCAATAATAAAAATAAAAACGATATTGCTGCACATAGCAGCATTCCTTTTAATGAACATAAACCCAATCTGGATTTTTTTGAAGCATCAATTGATCTGGCGCCGGATTTAAGCTTTGAAGATTTTAGAAAAGAAATCTTCAGGGTTTACAACTCCAACCCTAAAAAAGAACTGCTAACTATATTGAATATGATCTTTAAAAACATTCCGGAGAGACTTTTGGACTTAATTTTAATAAGATGCAAAATCATAAAGAATCTAAAAATTGGTAATCTTTCAAAAGCCGAGATGGCCGTAATTTACAGACTTATTAAAAACCTGGAATTTAAAATAGACAACAGGCTTTATTTTGATGAAGCAATCGTAACCGAAGGGGGCATTCCTGTAAAAGAAATAAACCCAAGGGATTTGCAGTCAGTAATAACCAATGGATTATATTTTGCAGGAGAGATTATTGAGCTTGCGGGTCCTGAAGGTGGATTTAACCTTCAGAAGGCTTTCAGTACAGGCTGGCTTGCCGGTAAATCAGCAGCTAAATCTTTAAACTAAAAGATTACCCCCACCCCTCTATCTAAGCAGCTAGCATTATT
>PMCC01000163.1 GCA_003155275.1 Actinomycetota bacterium
TTTTTAATCTCATCGGTTAGAGGAACGACTTCACCTTTATACTCTGCGTAAGTAGATACGCTAAGCATCTCCTCAACAGCTCCTTTTGTTATAACCTGGGTTTTGCCTTCAAGATCCTTAATCACCACGCTCATCCTGCGTCTATTAAAGTCAAAAGGCATCTCCTCAACCTTTGTGTAGTTTTGCTGCATCGAACGATACGGTTCTGATTCAGCATGTTTTAGTATTGCCAGATCCATAAGATTTTTCAGTCCTGTCTGGTAGTAGCTATTTAAAAAAGCATGTCGAAGTACCCTCTCATCCTCATTACCACGTATATTAAAATGGTACTCTAAAACAACCTTATCCTGTGTTAATGTTCCTGTTTTATCAGTACAAAGAATATCCATCGCTCCAAAGTTCTGGATTGAGTTTAACTTCTTTACAATGGTCTTTTTCTTTGCCAATGAGGCTGCACCTTTAGCAAGGTTTGTGGTAACAATTGTCGGAAGCATTTCAGGAGTCAGACCGACTGCTACAGAAAGAGCAAACAGAAATGCCTGGAACCAGTCTCCTTTTGTAAAACCGTTAACCAGCAGAACAATAGGAATCATGGCGCTTATAAACCGGATAAGAACCCAGCTGACAGAGTTAACACTTTTTTCAAAGTTGGTTTTAGTTCTTTTACCTGTTATTTCCTTTGCCATTGAACCAAAACTGGTAAAATCACCTGTTACGATTACAATACATGTTGCAGAACCACTTACAACATTACTGCCCATAAAAGCCAGGTTAGCCAGTTCCAATGGATTATTGTTACCTTCTTTTAAAACACCAGCATATTTTGCAAGAGGTTCACTTTCGCCAGTAAGTGCAGACTGGCTGACAAATAAATCTTCGCAGGCAATTATGCGGACATCAGCAGGGATCATATTGCCTGCAGATAAATAAACAATATCACCGGGTACTAAGTCAGCAAGAGGTATTTCTTTTTTACCTTCATCACCCCGTCCTGCAGTTACAGTTGTGTGAACCATTGCTTTTAATTTTTCTGCAGAATTATTTGAGCGCGTTTCCTGAATAAATCTAAGAAAGCCGCTTATTAATACCATTGTGATTATAATAATGACTGTAGTATATTTTTTTTCACCGGGAGCTGCCAGGATTATATCTGTAACAACTGAAACAATGACAAGTATAAAAAGTACAATTGTAAAAGGATTTATAAAAGCATCAACAAGTCTTTTATATAGAGGTTTAGGTTTTTCATGGGAGATTTTGTTTCTACCATATTTTTCCCTGAGTTCTTCAGCAACAGCTTCGCCATAACCTTTTAAATCAGTATTATATTCTTTAAGCAGTATTTCTTTTTCAGTCCTGCTTGCAGCCAATAATTTATCTGCCATAGGTGAAACAGAACGAACAGAAATATGATTATTATTTTTTTTCATATCTGTAAACTTCCCAAAATAGGTTCCCGGTTGCAAATCTTAAAAAATATAAGCCGTTCACCATAGTTTGTCAAGACAGAAATTGCNNCGGTGCAGGAATAAAAATTTTACTAAATAAGTATTGTTAAGATTTGTGCAGCAAATATATCTGAAATTGGCTTGGCCGGAAGAATTCAAACCGGATTCTTTAAATTAGAATATTCTCATTAAGTTTTAATGTCATTTTAATCTAGCTCTATCATACTGAATCCATATATTTATCGTGAATGATTATACGATGGCTATAGGATTCCAGCTCATATCACTGAGACTATCAATACTTCCAGTAAAGCCTAAGTACCGTTAAAGATTAAAAAAATATGTCATTCTTATAAAGTATTGGACAATTCTGTGAGTATAAATAAATATAATTTGCCACCAAATACAGAGATGCGGATACTAAAATTAAATTAAGAAAAAAAAACAATAAATTAATCCCAAAGAGGTTAAAATGGATTTTAAAAATGTTGATATAATAGCTGAAGGTGTAAAAATAGAAGGAACTCTTAATTTTCCGGGTTCAGTTCAGATAGATGGAGAAGTTGTTGGAGATATTAAATCAGGGGGAACCCTGACAATAAGCGAAAACGCAAAAGTGAAGTCAAATATAAAAACTACTGATGCGGTAATAGCCGGATATTTTAAAGGGGATATACAAGCTTCTGGCCAGGTAGAGATTACTTCAACCGGCAGATTTATTGGAGATTTGATTCAAGGTAAAACTCTTTTAACAATTGAAAAAGGTGGAGTTTTTAAGGGTAAAAACATTACAGCCAAAGCAAAAATAAAAAAATTGTTTGGTTTATTTACCAGAAGATATATATAAACGCTGAATGAAGACAGTGATTATAAGAAATTTGTAAGAGATTTCGATGAAGATATGAAAAAAAAATTGAAGCCTGATATTGGAAGCGTTATACTTAATGAGAAATATTGAATAATTTATATGCTGACAAAGGAGGCACAATGGACGACCAGAATTTATCTCATGCTGTATATTTTACTTTAAAAGATTCATCCGCCACAGCTGTTGAAAACTTAATAGAAGACTGCTACACATACCTGAAAGATCATCCGGGTGTTATTTACTTTTCTGCGGGACGAATGGTAACTGAACATAACCGTGATGTCAACGTAACAGATTTTCAAGTAGGCTTTCAGGTGGTCTTTAAAAATAAGTCCTACCATGATCAATATCAGGTTGCAGAAGAACACAAGGTTTTTTTAGATCGCAACAAGGATAACTGGGCACTGGTGCGCATCTTTGATACATATGTCAGGTAAAGTTGCAATAGGCGGCATGTCTGTTATTTGGATCAAAAACAAATCTAGTAACAATATAAAAACGATAATACAAATGCCAGGCAAGACCAAAGCTGTACAATAAAAAAATTGGGAAAGCGCTGGATATGAAAAAATTTGTTTCAATTTTAATTTCCCTGGTTATTCTATTTTTAATAGCAATTGCTGTTTATAAGAGCTATGTTCCAAATTCAGGGATACAAAAGGCTGAGGCCATAAGCGCCGAAACTTCAGCAATCAGCACATCTTTACCGGAAACTGCCCCGGCAGCTGCGGCAAATGAGACCGCAAGTGATTTAACAACAACTGCTGCAAATGTGACCCTAATCTCTTCAACTACGGAAACAGCCATAG
>PMCC01000139.1:0-27998 GCA_003155275.1 Actinomycetota bacterium
TTTTCAGACCTTCGAGTTTACCAATTATTGTAATCCTGGCTATTTTTTTAGAGTTCTTAAAATAATTTTTAATCACCTAATACAAGGCATAACAATATCTGTTGAGAGGCATATGGCGATATTTTTAGCTTAATATTTATGAATTGTCGATTTTGCAGCGCCTAAGGAGCTGGTTTTATACATTCCTTACTCTGTAAAATGGCAAAGACAGGATTATCATGGCAAGAATGGACAGGCCCACTGAGAATAATAGGATTATCAGGTGATAATTAAACCCCACTATTATTGACATCTCTTTGGTAAAGCCAAGGACTACAAATGACAGCGCAAATGCGCCTTCATAGGTACCAAAACCTGCAAGCGCATGTGTCGGAAGTACCGCAGATATCTCTGCGACAACCGTACCTAAAAAAATCACCCAGAAGCTTAGGTTTGCAAATGAATACCCCATGGGCTTCATTATTGCAAGAATAATGAAATAGTAACTGACAAATTTTAAAACCCTGATTACAAGAGATACGAGATAGACTTTCCAGTAAACACGCCTTTTCTGGATGATTATGATATTTTCATTAATATCAACAAGCTTTTTATATAATAGCTGCATGATTCTGTTTTTACCTATTCTGTATCTTAGAAAAAGCTTGTTTAAAATCTTTATTACCAGCCCTATGATTTTTGGCAGGAAAAATAAAACCAGCAATGCAACAGCAAGAAACGCAACTGCAATTACTATTATCATTGCTGACGAGATGGCATATTTGTTTATGCCTACGATAATAATGGCAATAACTATAAGGGAAAAAACCATGACAAGGTCAAAAATCAATATAAGTACAAGCGTCGACACACCTATTTCAACGGGCAGTTTGAATTTCCTTTTTAAAACATATACATAAGATATCTCCCCTGTCCTTGCAGGCAGGACCATATTAAAGCCGTTTCTTATAAGGGTTACCATAAACAAGTCCCCCATATTGATATTTGCATTGCCGATGAGGATTTTTTTCTGGTAGGCTCTGAAAATATTCTGGATGAACATTATTACAAGGCCGATTACAAGAAATGTTATATCCATGTTAAAAAAGGCAGTTTTTAAATCATTAAAACTTACCCGGCTTAAAAGGAAATAAACCAGGAAAATACCGATGCCTACAACTATTGCGACATTTATGGCCTGCCACATTATTTTTCGTTTATTCGTCTTTTTTAAATCGGGAGCTGCGCCAGCTGAAATATCTGCAGATTTTCCGGTAGGGTTGTCTTCGAGACTACATGAAGGGCTGACTGTAGAACTATAGGCAGTGCTGCCAGTAGGGCTTTCGGGCTGATTTCCTTCAGTGGTTGAAATCCGCCCGTTTGATTGCTGTGTCCCATCATTTGGAACAGATATTTGAAAATTTTCCTCAATATCTGATTTTTTATTTTCTGAAGTATTTTTTGATTCTTCCATTTATATAATTGATTTGAGTAAGTTTTTTATTTTTGAACAAACTGTTATTTTTAATTAATTTTACAGAAACAAACTTCTCCTGTTTCACCATAGCCTATTGTCAATCATCTATCATCAAAAGAAATGCTCGCAGAAAAAGTAGGCCTTATTATTCAGAAGACAGGGGCAGGATATTTTTGATTTATAATATTTGAATATAAAGAAAGATTCTCCATTTTCATTTAATGCAATCCGTGAAGCATTCAATTCACTTCGTGGAGAGCTATCCAAGCCTCAACAAGCTTTTGTTGTTTTCTTGGCAAATTACCTTTAAAAATCTCTCCATCAAATGCTATAGTAAGCTTTTCTCCTGCAAAAACTGCATGGATATGCGGCTTTTTATGCGGGCCTTTAAGCTCTGGACCCTTAAGCTCTTTAAACATATAAATTAATATTCCATAAAAACTTGATATAAACGGCACCTGCATCAACTCCTATGATAAATTGTATCATACTTTTTAATACAAAAAAGCTCTTTGCATTGACAAAGACATAAAATAATCCGGTAGTTTTACTATTTTCCCTGGCGGAAATTTGAGTATATTTGTGAAGCTTTTTTGGGGCCGCCATGAAAAAGATGGTAAAAATACCTTTTTATAAGATAACCTGTACCGTTTTTCCTTTGCACCTGACTTCCATCATAATCCATAGATGATGAGCCGCTAGCAGACATTCCCCAGATTTTACCACCTGTGCTGCCTGCACTGCCCATACCGCCGGAAGTCCCCAAACCTCTTCCGGCAATATCCAAATCATTTACACCCGGGTGTACCTGTTCAGGCCTTAAATTTTTTCGAACGGCACTTGAAATCGGGTCTGAACAAAACCTGATTAATGGTTCGCATACCTTCTCCCAGCGGAAATCCTGGGAAGTTTTTACTACTTTTTGCTTGCAGGTATTATAAAAATCTCTGCTTTCTGCCATATAAATTATGGCATCAGCAAGCATTTCGGCATTCATAGCTTTGACTGTAAGTCCAAGCCCTTCTTTTTCAATAAGTTCACTTAAACTATCCCCTTCTGTTGAAATAATGGGTAGACCTGTCCACAAATAATCCAATATTCTCGTCCTGAAAGCAAACCTTGTTTCGATATGTTCCGGATGGGTTATAATGCCGACATCCGACTCGAGAAAATAATTCTGCCTTTCATCATAATCAACCCAACCGTAATTAAAGAAAATGTTTTTTCCTTCAAGTCCAAGCTTCTTTGCCAGTTCGACAGTCTCATTTACCAGAGAAAGTTCTTTTACCTGGGGGTTTGGATGCTTAATTCCCAGAAAGAAAAGTTTTATATCTTTGCGCTTTTCCCATACCTGCTTCATCGATTTAACAAGAGTCAGGGGATCAAACCAGTTATATATCCCGCCTCCCCAGATAATGACAAAATCAGGACTTTCTATCCCTTTTATAACACCTTTAAGGACATTTTTGGTGTGAAGCGGTTTTTCGGAAGGCAATCCAAACGATACAACATTTATTAATTTTCTCATAGTAGGGTCCTGGTTATAGGAATACGGGTTTACCCTGCCAAGCGCTGCAAGCATGCCCAGCCAGAAGTCTCTCTGGCGCTCAGACGCACATAAATAAAAATCACCATTATAAAGCATCTCATTTGTAATAAAACGGACTGACTTGTAAACATCGAGCTGTTTTTCAATAGTCTCATCTTTGTATTCTATAAGAGATGCAAGGTTATAAGGGTCATATATATCCATAATAAGGTATTTGTCGTAATTTCTAATCGATTTGAATTTTGAAAACGTCATACCTTCGCAAAGTACAATATCCGATTCTTCAAGAAGAGGTCTGATGGAGGCTTGATCTTTATATTGCACCATCTTAAACACCTGTTCCTCCATTACTGCCTCGTTGGGTATTGCAAGAGTAACATTTAAATACTCCGACAGTATTTTCGCAAAGTTGAATACCCTTATTGCAGGGCCGGCCATCTGTGCAGAAACGATTTCACTTGAAATAATAAGAAGGTTCCTTCTTATCTGCTTTTCAAATATCTCATAAATTCCAAGAGACTTTAATATATCTATCTGATTTCTCTGGTACTCGGCATCTGGGGATACGGCGAGGAATTGGCCTTTAAAATATGTAAAAACAGCCTTGTCATCCCTTTTCCTGTTTACCTGGATAAACTGTCTTTTCTGTCTAAGCTTTGGGAGCTCATCAAGGAAACTTTTTACTGCCATAAGGGAGCTTAAAGGCTCGGCCTCAATTTTAACCCAAGCACTATCCATTGCGCCTTTTTCCTTTTCAGCATTTTCCTTACCGTCGTTTTCCTTACTACCGTCAGGTTCAGCGGTTTCGGAAGCATTGTAAGCCTCTATAACATCAGCTGCGGCAGTTTCACTTGCGGTTTCAAAGCCAGGGTCAATAATGGGTTTTCTTTCGGTTTNNTTGCCAAGGTACCTGAAAACACTTTTGCAAGGTTTTCATCATCATAGTTTTTAAAAACCGAATACAGGGCGTTACGCTCCTTTAAGAAGCGAAGCTTATCTTCACTGAATATCTTAGAAGTACCATGATGCACATGATAGACAATTGATCCCGGGGCAAAAATCACCTTGTAGCCCAATATCCAGAGCCTCCATCCGAAATCCACGTCTTCATAATAGGCGAAGAAATCCTCATCAAAACCCCCAACGTCTAAAAAGACTTTCCTGTCAACCAGCATTGCACCGCCATTTACAAATGGCAGGTATCTGTAATTACTATGGATATCTTTTTCTATCACCACACCATAATCGATTTGGAAGCCTTTCCCTTCAAAATTTATCATACCGCCGGCAAAATCAATGTTTTTGCCGTCAATGGAAAGGACTTTTGAGCCAGAGCATACAGTTTCTTTACTTCCATAAATAGGTCTTACAAGCTCTGTAAGCCAGTTTTTGTCTACTTTTGTATCATTGTTTAAAAAAGCAACATAATCCCCTGATGCAGCCTTCGCGCCCTGGTTGTTGGCAACAGCAAAACCGGTATTATAGGAATTCCTTATTATTTTTACATCCGGGTAGATGCTGCTTAAAAACTCAACCGAGCCATCATTTGAACCGTTATCAACGACAATCAGCTCCATCTTATATTTTGGGTAATCAAGCACTTCGATACTTTCAAAGAACTCTTTAAGGTATGCCTTACCGTTTAAATTAACGGTTATAATTGAAACTTTAGGAAAATCAAAAATGTCATCCATGCAGAACTCCTATTTTTTTTCTTTTTTATCCCTTTCAATTTTATAATATTCTTTCATGACTTTAATATTTTACTATTTTTTACACTTATAATAAATTTTTATTGAAAATTCTTATCATGAACTTAAAAATTTTTTATCAAAAAATTTCAAAACAATTTAATATATAAAATAATTAATGATAGAATGATACATGAGACTGCTCCTAAAGTTGTTAATTTAAGCATATAAAATATTTTTGCGGTCAAATTTTTAAAATTAAAACAGTCGTAATATTAAAAAATATGAAACAACCAAGGATAACTTTTTTAACAGACAGAATGATAACGGGCCATGGTGTTGATCTTGTTGTGGACAGGATTGCCGACGGTCTTTCTAAGAAAGGCTACTTTTGCGAAGTATATGCAAACCAAGTGGATGAGACTTTCGTAAACAGGAAATCATATAAGATATACAAACTGCCGCCAGTTGGCCTGGCAAACTTTTATATTTTGGAACAAAGAATAAAGAAATTTGCCAATTTTTTTAACAGCCGTGATACTGATCTTTTTATTGTACAGTCTTATCCTTTTTATAGTTTGATCCCCCGATTAAAAAAACCTTCACTGGTTGTTGACCATGGAGTAGTGCTTACATCAGGTATGAGCCTGAAAAGGCGGATTTTTTACAAATACCTACAGTTGACGCAGAACTTTTCCTATTTCAGGAAAGCAAAAAAGGTCATACTTGTCTCCGACTATCTTTTAAAACAGCTTCCGCCCTACATACAGAAAAAGTCAACATTTATCCATAACGGCATAGACCATTACAATAAAGATAAGTATACAGATAAAGAAGTAAGGGATTTCAGGCAAAGCCTTGGGGTTGATGATGAAAATATCCTCATGCTTTATGTTGGTAGGCTAAACCTTACAAACCAACCTTACAAGGGGCTGTCTGAGCTTGTCAGCATATTCCAGAAAGCAAATCTTGAGAATCCTGGAATAAAACTATTAACAGTAGGTTATGGCTCTAGAAATGATGAAGAACTTCTAAAAAATCAAGGAGTATTGAGCCTTGCAAATGTCAGCGAGGGAAAAATGCCGTTAATATATTCTGCATGTGATATTTACACAACATGCTCTTACTGGGAAGGTTTTGATCTCCCGGTAGGTGAATCACAATATTTTGGTAAACCAGTTGTATGCTATAAAATAGGCGCACATTCTGAAATCCTGCTGGATGGAAAGACAGGCTTTATCGTAGAAAATCCTGAGCAATTTTTAGAAAAAGTCATGGAACTTGCTGCAGACAAAAGGAAAAGAACAGAGATGGGCGAAGCCGCAATAGAGTTTATAAAAAAGTTTTACTGGCAGAACAGCATTGATAATTATGATATTGAAATCAGAAAAGTACTTGATATTTCACCGGATGAAAAATTTACGGCAGCAATGCCATCTGCAACACTGTCAACAANNCCAACACAAAAAATATCAACAGAAACAGATAAAAAAGATTCTGCAATAAAAGGAGCAGCAGCAGAATCCGCAACTGAACTACGTTGCCTTGATACCGATGAATCTATAAAATATTTAGAAAATGGGCTTTATAAAAAAGTAACAGTCCTTATTATCAATTACAATTCCTCATACCCGACGCTTAAAGAATGCATTGACTCGCTAAAAGAGCAGACTTACAAAAACCTGGAAATACTGGTTTTTGATAACAATTCAGCAAATAATACTATTGAGCTTCTGGCCAAAGAGGCTGATAAAAACAGGGACAAGACAAGAGAGATTAATTTAAGGATAATAAGCTCAGAAAAGAATCTCGGCCTTGGTGAAGCAATTAACCAATCCTTAAAGATAATTGACAGTGAATATGTACTAATATCAAATTTTGATGTGACTTATGATAAGATCGCAGTAGAGGAATTAGTCGAAGAGATCACCCGGCTTGACAACAAATATATAGGACTTGCACCAAAGATAAAGCTGTATTACCAGAGGGAATATATTGAGAGTGTCGGAGTCTATATTGACAATAATTTTTATCTTGGTTACAACGGGATTGGACAGATAGACCTTGATCAGTATAATAAGACAGAAGATATATTCGGAGTATCCTTTACAAGTGCTTTTTTAAAAAGGGATTATCTTTGCCAGAGCGTTATCGGCCCCATTGAAAAGCCTGTCGATGGCTCATATTTTTTATATTATGAGGATATAGATTTCTGTTACAGGGCAAATTTATTGGGCCACAGATTCAAATCCTGTCCTTCCGCTATATGCTTCCACAGATATGCTTATAGCTTCAGGGATGAAGCAACTGCATTTCAGACAAAATATTATTACCAGAAGTTAAACGTATTAAAGCTTGCATATAAAATGGCTGAAAACCATAACATGAAAAGGATAATCAAAAATGAGATCGCAATTCAGAAACAGAATCTTAAAGACCGTAATTTAAAGGGTGTGGCCAAAAAAATACTCTATAACTGGAGCAGCAGCCGTTTCAGCCTCAAAAAACAGCGGCAGTATATCCAGATTACCAGGCAGTTTTCAGACGGAGAAATCATTAAATATTCCTGGGGAGAAAATAACTATTTCAACATAGCCCATAATGAACCCATCTACTGCCTACAAAATCTTATTTTAACATATAAAAGGCTTTTTATCATAACCGGAAACAGAAAATATGAGGAGTATATCAGTTACCTGGAAGCACTTAAAGAAACAAGGTTCATAATTGAAACAGAGAACCTGAAAAAATTCCTGCATTCCAAGCTTGAGTATGAACCTTCATCAATACATAGCTTTATAGACAAGATAAGCTAATAGACCAATTGTTAAACCAGACGATTCAAAATGTTAAAATATAAAAGTTAAAACCCAGAAATGTAAATAGATTTATTATTACTAATCTGGCTAAATAATAGACTATGAGAATAGGAATTGACATATCAACAATCTTAAACCATGGTAAGGATGTGGGTGCCGGTCGTTATATTACAAATCTTATAAAAAACCTGTTTGAACTGGATTTTGAAGATGAATTCATCCTTACCGGAAGATATCAAACTAATGAGTATCTGTGGCTTGCAGAAGAGCTCAAGCATCACTATATTAAGGTCAATGAAAAAGCTTTAAAAACAGCCTCCCCAGGCAGCAATCCATTAAAAGAAAATAACAGGAAGAAAAACCTTTCAAATGGCACATGTATGACAAGCAGACTATCTTTTAAGCTTATTAAAACCTCCGGGAAAAAAATCGATCTTTCAAATAGTCTTGGTTTTCCACCAATGGAATTTTACGGATTTAAAGCCGATATTTTTCATTGCCCTGACTTTTTGATACCGCCGACATTAAACAACAGGATAATCCTGACAATCCATGACCTGGCCTTCATAAGATACCAGCATTTTAATTTTGAGTGGTTTGTTANNAAAGTCACGGTTATCCCTCTTGCAGCTGAAGAAGTATTTAAAAAGCTTGACGAAAGCGAAATAGACTACAGCCTGCTTGTAAAATATAAAATAACAAAAAAATTCCTGCTTTCTGTGGGGACAATAGAGCCAAGAAAAAATTATGTGGCATTGATAAGAATATTCAACAGGGTTAAATGTGAAAAGCCCCAAAATTATGATTCTGATTTGCAGCTTGTAATTGTTGGAAGGACCGGCTGGATGAGTGAGGATGTTATTAAAGAATACAAACAGAGCCCCTACAGGGAAGATATTATTCTTGCAGGAAGGCTGAGTGATGCAGAACTTCTTCAGATGTACAATATGGCCCAGCTTTTTATCTATCCGTCAATTTTTGAAGGGTTCGGTCTGCCTATTGTTGAAGCAATGCAATGCGGGCTGCCAGTTATCGCATCAAATTCCTCTTCCATACCTGAAATAGTTGATGATAAGAAAATGCTTTTTAATCCTACTGATGAGGGCAGCATACTTGATAAAATAAGTCTTGTATTAGGCAATGAAAAGTATAGGGCCGAACTTTCGGAAAAAGTCCGTAAAAACGCTGCAAAATTTTCCTGGAAAAGAACTTCACAAAAAACTCTTGAGGTTTACAAGGAGATTTTTAAAACTTAAAAATTTTTTTAACTTTTAAATAATATAATATGATGCTATTTTTTTATGATAATTACTTTGGAATTTAAATCTGCAATGCCTTCTGCAATATTACTATGCATCACATTTATTGTCATCATATTGATTATCCAGTCACAGTATGTCTTGGTATCCTTATTACCTATTGAAGGTGAAACAGTATAACTCCCCCCTATCAAATTCATCACTTGTTTAAAAACAATTTTTAATTTTTCTCCCGGCTGATAAACATCGGTTTTTAAGCCATTTAACTTGCTGTTTGTCCCATATACGATTATATTCCTGTGATCCGTAATGCGTATGCCAAATATCGGGTTTTCAACAATATTGTTAAACTTAACTTCAAATACGATCTTAACCTCTTCACCATATCTGCAGAAATCAATCAGCTTGTCATCCTTATCAAGAAGCTCTATCTTTACTATCTCTGCATCGCCTGAGCCAAACCTGTTTTCAAATACTCCGCTGTCTATTTTTAAAAGCTTATCTATCTCTTCCGCATCAACAACTTTTCGCTTGCTGTCTATTACCGATTTGAATATCTTTTTTCTTTCTTCCCTCTGCTGTTCGATTATCCTGTTTCTTTCAAGATCCTCAACATAAGACCGGTAAGCGCTAACTACTTTAATCGAATCCCCGATTTCCTCTATTCTGCCGTTTTTTAAAAAAATGACTCTATTGCACAAGTCAGATATCGTCTCCAAGTCATGGGAAACAATTATTATTGTTTTTCCGCGCCTTACAAAATCGTATATAACCTTATAGCACTTTGACTGGAACGCCTGGTCCCCCACAGCCAGGACCTCATCAACAAGCAGAATATCCGGATTAACGTTAATTGCAATGGAGAATCCCAGCCGCATATACATGCCTGAAGAATAGCTTTTTACCGGCATATCTATAAAGCGCTCCAGCTCAGAAAATTCAACTATCTCATCAAACCTGCTGCTGATCTCTTTTCTTTTAAGGCCCAGAATTGAGGCGTTAAGATATACGTTTTCCCTGCCTGTCAAATCCTGGTGGAAACCGGCACCAAGCTCAAGCAGCGCAGATACTGTGCCATTTACCAGTATATCACCTTTTGTGGGCTTCAGGACTTTGGCCATAAGCTTTAAAAGCGTGCTTTTCCCTGAGCCATTTGACCCGATGATACCGAATGTCTCACTATGATTTACATTAAAAGACACGTCATCAAGCGCAAGGAATTTCTCGTATTTATCTTTGCCTTTAAGAATAGCATCCTTAAGCGAAGGGTTTTTCTGATGTCTTATCACATAATTCTTAGTGATGTTTTTTACTTCTACTGCATAGTCGCTGTTTACAAAAGCCATTTTAAACCTCTTCAGCAAACCTTGGTTCAATTTTCTTAAAAACAAAATAGCCCAGGAAAAATACGCCAAAGGTAATGCCAAGACATATTAAAATTATCCTGTAATCAGGTATGTAGAAACCAAAATTATCCTGATATTTTACAAAATCCCTAAATTTGACATAGTAAAAAATATCCCTGTAAAAAGTGGCAAAAACTGCCATCGGGTTTAACTGCATCCAGAACTGAAATCTTTCCGGGACATTTGCCAGCGGATAAATAATCGGTGTTCCAAAAAACCACACCATCATAAGAATAGTTACCAGATGCTGCAGATCCCTGAAAAGAACATTTAATGAAGATACAAGAAGAGTTACACCTGATACAAAAAATACCTCGATTACTATGATCAACGGAAGCAGGTAAAGATAGGTATAAAATTTATACTTAAAAATCGAAAGCACCACAAACAAAACAACAAGCTCCAGAAGGAAATTTACAAGATTGCTCAGTACTATTGATAGCGGGATTATTTCCTTTGGAAAATAAATCTTCTTTACAAGGTTGGCGTTTGCAATAACGCATCCCGCGCCATAATTTACCGAGTTTTGAAAGAAGTTAAAAGGCAGAAGCGCGCACAAAAGAAACACCGCAAATTCCTTGATGCCCTGCCTTAAGACTATGGTAAATACAAATGAATAAACGAGCATTATAAGGACAGGATTTAAAAGCGACCAGAAAAACCCCAACACGGAGCCCCTGTACTTAACCTTTAACTCTTTTTTAGTCAGGCTGAAGAGGAGCTCCCTATATGCAAATAGTTTTTTGAAGTTTGATATCATAATAAAAAATCACAAATTTAAATCCGCATTACAAATCTGTGTTATTCATAGAAATAATTATAAGTTTTACCAAGCCAGCCTAATAAGCGCCTTTGCCAAACAAAACTGTTGGAATTGTTTTTATCAATATTTTTACATCAATCTCTATTGACCAGTTCTGTATATAATAGAGATCAAGTCTGGCCATTTCTTCAAATGACAGATCACTCCTGCCGCTAATCTGCCATAAGCCTGTCATTCCCTGTTTAACATTCATCCTCTTCATTTCCCAATCATTATATTGCTGGACTTCAACAGGCAATGGGGGCCGGGGTCCAACCAGGCTTAACTCACCTTTTAAGACATTTATTATCTGTGGAATCTCATCAATAGAAAATCTTCGCAAGAATCGCCCGACCTTTGTTATCCTTGGATCATCTTTCATCTTAAAAAGTGGACCATCTGCTTCATTGCATTCAATTAGCTCTTTTAATCGTTCTTCGGCATCCATATACATTGTCCTGAATTTATACATATAAAATATCTTGCAATCCTTAGTCATTCTCTTCTGCTTAAAAAATACAGGACCCTTTGAATTAATCTTAATCATAAAACCAACAACAAGATAAATGAGTATAAAAAAAATAAATAAAATAACTCCAAGCACATAATCAATAAAATTTTTCAAAAAAAGATTTATCCCGAAAAAACCGATGTTTGCTACTTGCATAAGCGGTACGCCGCCAATTTCCCTCATACTTAATCTTCGTAATGAAAATTCAAAAAAACCAGGGAAAATTAATACAGTTATATCCAAACCTTTTAATCTCTCAAGAATATCTAATATTTCATCATATTTAAATTCAGGGCTTGAAATAATGACTCTTTGTATATTATTCTCATAAATAATGTCTTTCAAGTTTTCTAAATAGCCTAGAATTGTAAAATCTTTTGAATATTCCTTATCTTTACCGATTCTTTGTTTCTTGTCTACATGTCCCAATATGATATCGTCTTCTTTGGAATACTTTTTTAAACTGTCTTCTATGCGCTTTGCATTTTCACCGATACCTACAATTAATGTTCTTGGAATTATTCCGTATTTTTTAATCAATTTTTGAGTTATTGTCTCTATGGAAAATCTTCCAAAAAAGATTAATACCAAATTAAAAAGAGCCAAGAGCAGGATCCACTTTCTAGAGAAAGTAAATTGCTCAAAAATGTAACCGACAAATATGATTACTATTATATTTATAAAAACTGCTTTAAATAATCTTGAGTAATATCCGGATCCTTTATAAATCTTGTCTCTGTCATATAGGTTAAAAACAAAGAAAACAAGGATAGATAATATAATAAAAACCAAAGAATAAAAAAAATAATTTGTTTCAATAAAATAAGTTTTATTAAGTTCAGCAATTTCCCCTGTCTTGAACCTCAGGAAATATGAAAGATAAAAAGATATGCATAAAAAAACTACATCAGTTATTATTAGGAAGATACCATACACAATCTTTTTATTAAGCCTAGATAATGATTTGTAATCAAGTACATTACCCCTAATACCCCTTATAACATCTTCCCCTAAAAAATCCGTGTTTTTGATTATTTTTCTTGTTACAATCCCAATAAGATATCTGCTGAAAAATAAAAGAACTATACTGAGTAATGCTAAAAACAGTATCCATAATCTTGAAAAAGCAATACTTTTATCGGACTGATCTATAATAACTATTAGGAGAATACCTAAAACAGGAGAAGCAAAAATTTTTAAATAATAAAATGGATCTTTGTATATAGTTCTTAAATTATAAAGCCTAAATATCAGGTAAAATAATAAAATTGCTCCAATAAAAATTAATGAATAATACAAATATTGCTGATTTTGGTGCGCGATAAATACTGCAGGATTAAAAAATCCTGTAAAGAATCTTAGATAATAAGCTAAAAAACAACTTGCCCCACCAATGATAATATCACTGCATACAAGAATGAACCCATAGAGGATTGTTATACCATATTTTTTAATTTTTCTGTTATCAATCGTTTTCAAATTTATATTCTCCCACCCTCGCACCTAATCCTCTTGTGTCCTGGTTCAGGCCAATCGCTTGTGGAACCCAATCTCTATTCATAACAAGTGTCAGAGTAAATTTACTGATTGTAAAATTAGGAATCATGACTTTGACATCATACCACAAATTATTTTCTAATTTTATTGTTTTAACTAAAAGATTATCTATATAAATTTTAACAATAAGAGGTTTTGGAGGCTTTATGGATTTTTGATTAATTTTTGGATATGCGTCCTGAATTGGAATAATTAAAACATTTCCCTTTTTCATTAATACTTCACTGGCATCAATTGAAGTCCATCTTACCTTTTTCTGATTCACCTTTTCATATTTATAGAATCCATAAACCGCACGGGATTGTTGCTTCCCATTGTCAAAAACACCTCTATCTTGTGCCGAAGCGATTGACAAACTGGTAAGGGAATTAATCGTATAACTTGAAAAAAATATCAAAATCAGTAAAACTAAACTGATTTTTTGCCCTAGAGTAAATTTCAAGTTATTGTCTAATATGAGCGGTTTTCTTGAAAACTCTGTTTCATCCAATTTTTTTATTTGTTCTATTTTAATATAAACAATTATGAATGATATTATTATCCAGAATGTAAATTGTATTTCTATAAAATTGGTATGCGGCCCGAAAAATAAAATAATAAGCATGGTAATAAAAGAAATAAAAAATCCCAATAATAGCCAGTCGTCTATATTTGATTCATTAACCTTCTTCTTATTCTTATAGTATTGTGTAGTTTTCTTAATGATAAAGAAAAAAAGAAATAAAATCAGCAGTAACCCTGTGAATCCCAATTCTGCCAGAACCTGTAAGTAATAGTTACCTGTAAAATCAATCTGTGGAACTCTTGTTTCAAATCGATTCAGATAATCGGGAAGATTAATTATATAGGAACCAGGTCCAACACCATTTACGGGATAATCTTTAGCCATATTAATTGCCTGATTCCATAAAATATATCTAGTATTGGAAATTGACTTTAATGCTTCAATAAAACCATCTTTTTTAATATGTGAAGAAAAAGTATCAAATGATTGAATACTCCTGTTTACCAGACCAACTTTTAAAAAACTCTTTTTAAATTGATTATTAGTCAAGAGCATACCTGTTAACAAAATAACTATAATTAAAATCACTGTTAAAATTACAAAAAGTTGAAACTTTCGTTTTCTTTTATTAATTGTTGCCAGGTATTTAAAGTACCTGATTATTCCATAAATTAAAAAAATTATAATGCTTAATAATATTCCAATAAGAGCGCTCCTTGAACCTGAAAATAATACCATTAACATAAATGGTATAAATAACAAACAAAGCAACAATTTTAAATACCATTTTTTTGTAAAAATAATAAAGGACAGAAAAATTGGAAATATTAAGACACAGTATGCACCAAGTGCATTAGGATCGGAAAGGGTTGAATTTAATCTTCCTGCGTTAACCCAGTCAGTGAAACTTCCGATATATGGATTTACAAAAAATTGATAAATTGAGAATATGGAGGCTACTACAGCAGAAGAAATCAATATGATTACAGTTATAATCATATCTCTTTTTTTATCCAGCAAATTAAATATAGCAAATAATAAAGCAAAACCCAATGCATAGTTAAAGAAGTATTGTAAAGAACTATAAATTGCACTGGTTGAATCAAATCTGCTGGCGCTGTAGCTTAACATTGGTGCTACATATAAATTATGGTAATTATTAGTAATAAATGGAAAAAAATTAGCATATCTGAGCACAGTTATACCAAGTGATACAACAAGAATAAGTAAAAAAATAAATGATACGACACCTATTTCTCTTTCATAATAATTATATCTTTCTATTAAACTTAATCTATTGCTAAAATCCTTTTCAAGAAAACTTAAAATAAACCCAAGGAAAAACCCAAAGAACAAAAAAATTGGAATATTAATAGATCTTACTTCCAATATAGTAGTAAGTGAATTTAAAAGGGGAATAAAAAATATAAATAAAAACAGTCCTATTTTAGGTTTGAAAGCTGTAATAAGAAAAATAAAAAGCATTAAGAGATTTAAAGAAAAAAAGAATGCAGAATTATCATGGACATTTATCCTACAATATAGAAAAAAAATAATATAGAAGAATAAAAAAATAATTAAATTTCTTAGAGTTATTTTACATTTTATCGAAAATGAAAGATTATTTATCATGACCTATAATGTTTATTAATTTGAATACTTGATAATATTATTGGACAGATTTATAAATATCCAAAGTCTTTTTTGCTATTATTTCCAAATCAAATAATTTGGATCTTTCCAGGCCTTTTTGTGAAAGAACATCTCTATAGTCTTCATCATTATAAATTAATCTGATACTGTCAACCAGCTCATCCAGATTTTCAGGATTTATTTTTATTGCTGCATCACCGACTACTTCAGGTAAAGAGGAAATATTCGAGGTTATTACAGGTGTACCACAAGCCATTGCCTGCAGTGGCGGGAGTCCAAATCCTTCATATAATGAGGGATACACAAATACATAAGCTGATTTATAAAAATATTTTAATTCTTCCTCAGGTATATAACCGGTAAAAATGATATTATTTTTTATTTTCATTTTCTCAGAATTTATCATAAATTGTTCGATTTCATTATAATACCAACCCTTTCTACCAACTATTACCAAATCCAATTCAATTTCTTCATCTAATACCTTAAATGCTCTCAATATTGATATTATATTTTTTCTAGGTTCAATCATTCCAATATATAATATAAAATTCTTTTCTATTCCATATTTTTTTAATATCTTCTTTGCTTCATTCTCATTTATTGAACAATTATAATAGTCAGGATAACCTTCATATGTTACAGATATTTTATTTTTTGATATATTAAAAAACTTTAACATATCTTTTTTTGTGTTTTCAGAAACAGCAATTATTTTGTCTGATAATTTTATGAAAATTGGAATCATCTTACTGAATAATAATCTCTTCGTAGTGGCATGCTTTTCGGGAAACAATAGAAATGTCAGATCATGTACGGTCAATATAATTTTAAAACCTAACTTAAACAATGGAGTAATATAATTAGGGCTGTGAACTACGTCTATTCTTAATTTTTTTAAGTTAAAAGGAAAAATAAAATATTCCCATAAAACTCTGACTACCCTGCTCCTGAATTTCATATTCACAATTTTAATATTTTTTTTACTTATTTTTAGATATTTATCGAGAAATTCTTTATCACCAAATATATAATAGTTGTTTAAATCATCAATTTTAGCCAGTCCATTGATTAAATTAGCAATATAAAACCCTGTTCCCGTTATTTCTCCTTTAATAATGGTTCCGTCTATTGCAATATTCATATCTTTACTTTTATAAATTTAAATTTTTATTACTTTATTATAAATATCTATATATCTTTTTATTGTTTTTTCAGGTAAAAAATCCTTAGCCTTCTCAATGCATTCAAGAGACATGCCATTTAGAAGTTCGGGATTATTTTTTAAGATATATATTTTATCCCTGAGCTGTTCTTTAAAATCAGGATCAAATATAAAACCTGTTTTTCCCGTTTCAACAATTTCCGGAATTCCTCCTCTGTTTGATCCTATTACGGGAATACCATATGAATAAGCTTCATATATGACCCTTGGAAGTGGATCATTCCATAAAGACGGGACTACCAATACATCTATAATATCAAATGCCTCTTCTATTTTAACAAAGCCATGAAATATTATGTTTTCAGATGAGTATTTATTTTTTAAATATTTTTCATAATCGGGATTTATTCCTTTCCCGAAAATATGTAAATTAAGCTCATTCGATTCTTTAAAAAGCCTGAGTAATAATTCTATCCCTTTGTGATAAGACAAAATCCCAATGAAACCAAAATTTAAATTATGTTCTCTTTTTTGCTTTATAATAATTTTTTCTGTCTCCAGAGAATTGTAAACGACAAATTGTTGGGAATTTTTAAAAAATCCAGAATTTAAATGTTCCCTAAGGATAAAATAACTATTTCCTACTACTGCATCAACATACATTGAAAAGTGCCTCCTAAAGGCTAANNGGGCACAATAATGAATAATCTCTTAAAGTGTGAATAACGGGTATCTTTTTTTTCCTTAAAACTCTCCAAATTCCAACTGAAAACTCCGATAAATTATTAGTATGGACAACATCAGGATTTTCTTTTTCAATTATACTATTGACCTTTTTTGTTATGATAAAATTATATAAACTAAATAAATGCCAGAATGGTTTAAGAATATACTTTTTTGTTTTGGAATAATAGGACCAATATATATTAGAATGATGAACATAATATACTTTTACTCCATTTATATAATCAATTCTTTCCTCATCAGAAATTGTTACAACGACTGGAATCATGTCAAATTTTTTTAGATTCTCTACAATAATCTGCACCGATTTTTCTGCACCACCCACTATATTGGGAAAATATAATGAATTGATTATCAATATTTTCATTATTTTAGAACCTCTTTATACAACTCTTTATATCTGTCAACAATTATCTTTATATCGTATTCCCTTATTACCTTCTCAAACGCAGATTCTCCTAACTCTTTTCTTATATCTGAATTTTCCAGTATAAATTTTACTGAATTAAACAATCCTTCAATATCGGTAGGATTAAACAATATACCATACTTAGTTTTTATAAAGTTACCCCTTTCTATATTATAACTTAAATTATTTTCACCAATGACTTCGACATTTCCCGGAATATTGGAAACAATACAGGGCAATTTATAACTCATGGCTTCAATTAATGAATTAGACAAACCTTCTGTCAATGAAGGCAAAATAAACAAATCAGATTTTCTTAAATAATCACTTGGGTCATCAACAAATCCGGTCAATAAGATATTTTTTTCTAAGTTTTGTTTTTTAATACAATTGATAATATTATTGCTTTCAGGTCCGTCGCCAACTAATATAAGCTTCAAATCATCATTTATATTTAGAATTATTTTTGAAAATGCGAATAAAAGAGTTTCAATATTCTTAATTTTAGTAAACCTTCCAAGATATAATAAACTACTACAATCTTTAAAAGAACGTTTAAAATTACTAATATTTACTCCATTTGGTATCAAGGCTATTTTATCTCTATCAAAACCTTCATCTAAGAATTCCTCTTTCATTTTGCCGGTGGTGCAAACAAGCTTATCAATATTTCTTAAAATAAACCTTAGCTGAAATTTCCCTTCGGAAAACTTTTTAATCTGATTAATATCACTGTTGAAACCGCTATTGCCTACTTTGGCAATAACAGGTTTTTTTAAAAGTTTGGCGCATATTATGGAGATAAAAGCGGGGTATAAAACCTGGTGTACATGAATAATATCATAATTTTTTCTGAAACCTAACAGGAATATAAAAAGTGAAATTTGATAAATATAAATACTGGCCCTGATAAAAATTCTACTAAATAAGACTCTAATGAATTTAAGTTTTTTGCCATCTATTGATAAATCAGGTTTAAAAAAATCAACCCCTGCGTTTAATTTATTTTGACCGCAATATTTGAAATTAGTTAGATTTCTAATTACTTTTAAACCCTGCAGACTTTCATGTTTTCTTAAAAGGTTGCTCCATCTGCCCGTAACCACAGTTACTTCCAGATTCTCCCTTAATAATCCAAGGGCTAACTTTTCCAACTGTTTTTCAGAACCACCAATGTAAGGATGAAAAACAGCAATGACCATTAATACTTTTAAATTTTCCATAGGATTTAAAATTTCTATTTAACCTACAATCATTTATGGCCGTTGGAGAGATTAATATCTATAACCTTTGATTCTTTTAGAACATTATGTTCACTATATTTGCTTTTGCTGCAAAAGAAACTCAGCAAAAGCTATATCCTGTTCAGTATCAATATTTGCCAATTGCTCTTCAATAATGATAGCTGAGCACCGATCGCCCTTTTTTGACTTTTTTTCCAGCAAACATTCCCGGGTTATTGCATATGCGGCTCCATTAACGTGATAAACAGTTTTTAACTGTTGACGAGCAATAATATTGGCCCCTTGCGGATCATAATATTCAATTAAATCACCCTGCAGCACCAGCTGCTTTAACGGATGCGCTTTGCTGTCTGTGGGGCTTAGAGTCCACACAGAATCATACCCTCCTTCTACAAGCCGATTCAGCGCATCTTTAACATGTTGGGTCTTACGTAATGGGCAAGTAGGCTGCAACATTAATACCACATCATATTTTCGGTTATCTGCTTGCTCAGTTTTTAGCAGAGCATGAACCAGAACATCCCAATCGCTGACAATATCTTCACTTAGCTTGGGAGGCCGTAAAAAAGGTACGCTGAGCCCATATTGCTTAGCAATATCCCCAATTTTTTCATTGTCTGTAGAAACAACTGCCCGGTCCACGAAATCCAGAAGCGAGATTGTCTCGGCAGTATAAGCGATCAACGGTTTACCGGCTAAAGGATAAATATTCTTAAACTTAATTCCTTTACTGCCTCCACGTGCAGGGACTACTACCAATATGCTTTTATCTTTGTACATATGCTAAATCTTTTAAATAATATTTGTTTTAATAAAACTGGCAGGAATCCCGGCCAGATGATCCAATACTTCTCGAATAGATGTTTTTTCTCTAAGATAAAGAAACTGAGAACCTGCTTTTTCTGCAGCATTCATATCCAATTCACTATCACCCACCATAAGAACCTCCGATATTTTAATATTTTCAGCTTTTGCAAAAGCTTTTAACTCCAAAGCTTTGTTGCAAGGAAAACCACGTATAAGCTTAAAAAAATGCGTCCAGTTACGCCTTTTTGCAATATACCTCAAGCTTTCCTCTAGCGTGGTTGAAAGCATGTATAGAGGGTATTCCTGTGCTAGCAGTTCGAGCAATTTTGTTGCCCCCGGTCTTTCAGGGCAAATTGCCGCACCTTCAGTAGCAATACTATCATAGCATTTAGCTAAACGTTCGACTTCTGCCGCAAGTTTGTCAGGATACCAATTTTCTGCAAATGAGCGAGTTAACATTTCACGAATTATATCATAACGGCTGCCCGCGGGCACATCCTCAAGAACAATATCCAAAAGTTCATAAAAAGCTTTATTCTGAGGAAACAATGACCTATAGGCATCGCGCTTTATCGAATTAGAATCAACCAAAGTGCCATCATAGTCAAAGACTATCACTCGAATCTGCACTTTTGGTACAAACATAATCTTCACCAATTCTGAACCAATGTTTTCCTTTTTTCTCGTGGGATTTTTGCAATCTGCTCATCCTCATAAAAAGAATCATCATTATAATGTGTAGTGGATATTTCTTCCATAATAGCTCCATCGAGTGTATGGAATTTATGCCATTTGCCGGGAAGAATAAGAAGGGTATCACCCGGGAAAAGCCGGGTGGGATGCCCTTCAATAAAAACTTCCATATCTCCGTGCAAGAGTTGAAAAGTTTCCTCCTTTTTTGCATGATAATGATACGGATGTTTTTGCCTGGGTAACATTATAATTAGTTTCTTACAATATTCCCGATTAACACAATCAATAAACACACATCCAAATTCACGAAATCGATCCAGGCCATAATGATGCGACAATTCAACAGGACTCTTAGATCCAATCGGTACATGTGCCAGGTTTAACATTCCTTTTACCTGTAAAAGAATCTGATAGATAATATCTTCACGAGCTGGAGAATAATCTGCAAATGCTTCTCCTAATGGTTCACCGGAAGAATAATCACGATCAGCTATTATCCCATTACGCCATCTACCACTGGTAAGTTGACCTTCCTGTAAGGGCATGGCAAAAAAGACATCTTTTTGCTCAAAAACTTCTCCCTTATTTTTAGCTTGATAAGTATAGACTCCCCGCATAAGAGATTTTAAAGATTTAACTTCAGCAATGGAAGATGGTGAACGTTCTTCTCCACCACATATACTCCTTGCGTCTTGAAAAGCTTTAATCCAAGCCCGTAATTGATCCGGCGTAGAAGAGTAGGCATTGATTTTATATTTCTTGGTAGCAAGACCTACATGACGCTCAAACAATTGGGAGCCCTTTGCATATGCTATCTTAACCGAATCCAAGTTTTCCGGTTCTTCATGGGTTGAAAAACCAACAGGCACATTTGAAAAACGGCTACGCAGCATTGCAATTTGATTAAGATTAAGTTTATCACGCTCTGTAGGATAAAGAGCCACACAATGCATTAGTGCAAATTTAACCCTATGCTTCTCCATAAAACTGACCAGATTATCTATTTGTTTAATAGACAGGCCTCCTGTAGAAATGACCATAGGACGATCCGCTTTGGAAGCTCGTTCAAGTAGAGGACGATCAAGCGCTGCACAACTTGCAATTTTAACAACATCTATATCAAGTTCTTCCAATAAATCTACAGAATTTTCATCAAAAGGCGTGGCCATAGTAATCATTCCCGCCTTACGCACAGCATCAACCATACGTTTATAATCTTCTGGTTGAAGTGCAGTTTCCAGAAACCGCTGAATGTGGGGTGAGTCCTTACTCTCACGAAAATCCGGATGAATCAGTGTTTTAAGGTCACGAAACTGAAACTTCAATGCCGCTTTTACTCCGGTATCGGCTACAACTTTAGAGCACTCATCAATAATCTTCAACCCATGCTCAACATCCCCCTGGTGGTTATTTGCAAGATCAAATATAAAAAGATCTGTAAAGTTTAAGGATTCCATAATACTCTTCCCCCTCTTTATAATACTTTCTCAATATATTAGTTTTTTTAAGTAATTTATACGCGCACCTTGTCAAGTGTAAAATTTCGCAGACCATGTTACCCGATATAATAGTTTTCTAGTAATTGATATGGTAAACACTTTTTAATTCGTCCGATCGGTAAGCTGCCGAAATAACCTGCATAGTCTCATATCCGGCATTGAGTGAAATCGCTGAGTCCTGGATTTTACCATTAAGAATGTTTTCCACTTCATCTATCTCATTTTTAAAATCATCCGGGCGCTTCTTTGGAATTAAAATTTTTTCCGGCTCTTTATTATCTGTTCCCCAGATAATCGCATCATTTGCATTATCGTAGTTGGCGTACCATTCAAGAAAACCCGCTATCCCCTGAACCCGAAGTGTCTTTATCGCTGGTTTGGTTATAACATCCTGTGATATACTTCCAACCAGACCAGCTTCTGTTACAACATTAATAAGGCATATCCTGTCATAATCGGCTCCATCCTGCTTGACACGGTCCATTGTTGCAGATACTTCCGCAATCCGTCCAATACCAAGTATCCTTGCAAAATGCTGAAAAAGATTAATGCCATGGGAGTGTTCTCCACAAGCTCCGCCACCACGCACGGAGAATCCCAGATATGTGTCTGTAGGACCATTAAGCCAGGGGTGAGCTGAAAAAATTCCACCCCAATGTTCCTGCCAGCGAACCTTGACAGACAATGGTTTTCCCAGCACTTCGGTTTTTAAAATTCTTTCTGCCTCCAGCGTATTCATTGCAAGAGTATGGTTATAGCCGGTCAGAATAACAACTTTTGCTTCTTTTGAGGCCTTAAAAACTTCTTGATATCCTTCCAAATCAGGAGTACAAAGCGGCTTTTCAATAAGTAAAACCCTGGGTTTTATATTGTGGATAACATCCAAGGCAATTTCCATATGAGTATCAGGAGGTGTTCCTATAATGACTAAATCCGCTGACTTTCCTTTTATGGATTCGGGGGAATTCAAACATATGTCTTTATCCCAAAATCCATAACGGCTGGGATAAATATCTTTATTAGTTCGAATTAACGCCTCTGGATCAGCATCAACCATCGTAACGGACCAATTTTTGTTACGGCAGGCATATGCAAGGTGGTTACCAATAGACCCTGCACCATAAATTATGACTTTTATCACAGTTTTCTCCAATATTTAAATTTCGATTCTAATATTTAAGCAATTATACAATTAAAAAACATTTTTGTGTTAGGATTTTTTACTTTGCTTAACTTTTTAATTTATAGCTCCAAAAAAAGTTCCTATATAAAATCAGGCTGTTTCATTATAATGCATTAAGAGAACTATTATTTATCAATCAAATATGTATCTGTAGCAATTCTTTTAACTGAATAATTATTAGTATGTTTATTTGGAAAAATTAAGTCAAAAATTAATAATTTTTCATAGACGCTTTTCGTGCTCAGGCCGGGAAACTTTTGAAATTGATTTTTAAATTTATCAATAATAAAATTATGTGCCCTTTTACCGGCAAATTTCCTTATAATCAAATGATATTTTAATAACCATTTGATTATTTGAAACTTTATTGCCCTCTTTTTGCTTTCCATGTCTTTCAACTTTTTCTGGATACTTTTTCCTGTACCGTCAAACACATCAGTCGGAATATCAGGCAGATTATCCAAAGCATCCATAATCCTTTCTGCTGACAATTTCCCTTTAATACTTTCAATAAATGGAAATGCTACCTCTGATTGCTTCTCAAATGTGTCCTGGAATTTTCCAGCAATTATGTTCTCCAACACACCATAAAGTTCATCCACATTCGTAACTCCAACGCCAAACTTATTGGGAAGCGCTGTTTCATAATTATCATTTGGGTCAGGATTATAAATAATCACAGGTTTTTGTAATGCCCAGGACTCTATGCCGGTAGTGCAGCCGGTGTGAATTACTGCCAAAGCGCCATTTATCCAATCAATAGCGCTTCCCTCGAAAATGACATGAACATTTTTTAACCCTTTTAACGCTTCTTTCCAGTTTTCGTGATCTTCACTAGGGTGAGGCCGTAAAATGAAATTTAAATCCGGATATCTTAGAGACAACATAGTTAACATTTCACTGTATTGATCAAACTTTTTCTTATAATATTTTCCCCTTTCCAAAAAAAAATACCGTTCTTCTTCTAATAGGGAACGCCCTCTGTTCTTTATGGATGAGTTTTCCTGGTATTCAAGATAATTACAACCATAATTCCTACTAAAATTCCCTGCCTGAAAACGTGTATTAATAAGAAAATAACTACCCCATGTTTTTTTTATTTTCTCCCGGGCTGATTCATAAAAGGGTTTAAATTCCGGACGTAAAAGATCAAAACGAGGATTTCCGACAGCAACTACCTTGGTTTCCAAACTGGGATTTTCTTTAACTAATAAATTACGTTGATATGAACCCCACGTAAAAACAATTTTTAAATGTTCAAGTTTTTGTGGTTTAGCTCTATCAAGATAAAACTTGTCATCAATAAATGTCAAACCTTCTTCATCTAAAGCAGTGCGTATTAAGCCATAATCATTTGAGTTCCGTAGAATTGGGGAGCTTTCAATATCATGATCCTTAGAAAAGTATATCCCATATCCAAGTTGCTTAGCTGCTTTAAAAACATTACTTTTATGTCCAATGATAACAGAGTATCCTCTAAATAGAGCCCGATGAGCCAGTAATAATTTTGCATCAAGTTCTCTGGCAATCGTTTCAATAGGAAGATATAGTATTCTTTCCATATGAAAATTCCTCCAATACTTCTTCCTGATTATAAGTGTGCTCTTGCCATCTTTCTAAATTTATCATTTGATTTCATAAGCTCATCATATTTACCAGAACCAATAATTTTACCTTTTTCCAATATATATATGACATCACAATCTTGTACAGTAGTAAGGCGGTGTGCAATAATTATAAGAGTTTTGGTTTTAGCTATATTCTGGATAGCCCTAAAGACTTCTTCCTCTGTGACACCATCCAAAGCACTGGTAGCCTCATCAAGTACAAGCACTTGCGGATTAAAGTAAAGAGCTCTGGCAATACCTATACGCTGCCGTTGACCACCACTTAACCGAACTCCCCTCTCTCCAATCTCTGTCTGGTATTTATTTGGCAGCTGTTCCATTACAAAATCATGAAAATTTGCAATTTTTGAAGCATACTCCACAGCTTCCATGTCCAACTTACTTTCAGGAATGCCAAAAGCAATGTTACGTGCTACATTATAATCCTGCAGATTAATATTTTGAGGTATATATCCAAGGTTTCTCTGCCAGCAAGGTAAATTTTCATCAGTAATCTCTACTCCATCTACAAGTATCCTTCCTTTTTCAGGTCTCAACAGCCCCAGAATAATATCAGCAATAGTAGTCTTGCCAGCTCCTGTGGCGCCAACGAAAGCAATAGAAGTGTTAGCTTTAATTATTATATTTAAATCATCTATAACAGGCTTGCTGGTCTCAGGATAACTAAATGTTATATTTTCAAGTGTCATCTCCTTTTTTAAAGAAATAACGTCAGTTTTCCTTTTTTCTAAAGTTGATTCTTGCGATACTTCTTTAAAAGAATACATATCTTTATAAAGAACATCCAGTGCCTGCATACTAAAGCGTACACTTGCAACTCCAGCAAAAATTGTCTGTAGGGCAGGCATTAATTTATATGTAGCAAAAACATAAAGGCCAACCAAAGGTAAAAACTCTCCAAATCCTTTACCGCTTGCCAATAAATAAAGAACAACAACAATAATGCCTCCGAATGAAATAATTTCCATAATATATCTTGGAATTTGTGTGATTACTGCATTTGTAGCATTATGACGTGAATATTCCAAAGAAGGCTTTGAATAACTTTTAATAAAAAAATTCTCACGTCCCATTAGCTTAAGTTGCTTAATATCACTGAATGCTTCGTTTATTGCTTTAAAACGCTCTGCATTGGTTTGAAATCTAAGTTTTCCTATAGTATTCAGCCTTCTCTTGACAATCCTATAAATAAATATATATGCACTTCCAAGTATTACCATCAGAGAAAATGCCAATATTAAATTAATTTTTACCAGCATTGCAATAATTAATAAAGCTAATATTCCTGTGGTAAAAATTTCCATCATTGGTACAATTACTCCCTTGACTGCTTGTTGTACTTCAGAAAGAATGTTTTTTCCAAGTATGGTGGTATTTCGGTTTAAAAAGAAAACATATGGCTGGTACAGATAATTTTTTAAAAGGCGTCTTGAAATAGTATGACTCCTCATCCATGCAAAACGCTCTGAGCCCCACAAAGTTAAAAAAACCAATACATTGCTTACAATTAAAATTATCAATACTGCAACTCCTGCAAAAATAAGAAACCTGTTGGTGCTCTGGAAATTTAAGGAAGTATAAAGCCAATTAAGGATCTTGTTGGTTTTTAATAAACCTGGACTAGTAATCAATGCTAGAAAGGGCATAATTGAAGCAATGCCCGCAACTTGAAAGAGCCCGGAGATCGTCATGACTACAAAAAGCAAATAAAGCCGCTTACGCTCTGCAGCAGTTAATAATTTTAATATTTTCTTAATTATACTTATCATAATAATATATAGGTTGATTGACTGTATTAAAAATTTAAAATTACCGGTTTTTAAGTAATTAGTTCTTGCTGAATAATTCAGCTTTTTTATAAAAACATCAATTTATTATACTTGAATTTGACTGATACTAATAATTTTAACCAATTATTCAGCAATTCACCAAGTCACCGTTAAGATAATAAACCTTCAGGTTTTAAAAATCAATCCTACGAATTGCTTTATATAAAAAGTATCTGAAACAGTATCGTTGGCTTATATATTATTTTGAAATTTGCCTAAGAATTCTAATACTTCTTTTTTCCCAGGTATATTTTTTTTCCAGAGTTTTTTTGGCATTTTCGCCTAATTGCTGCCTTAATTGCTTGTCCTTTAGCAATATTTTTATTGCTTTTACCCAATCTTCCAAATTATTCGGATCACACAATATTGCGTTTACACCATCCTCAAGTACTTCTTCCAAAACAGGTAACCGGGAGGATACTATTACCTTACCGGCAGCCATATATTCAAAAACTTTCAGAGGAGACATGTATTCTGCAATATCAGGCCCTCCGCCATATCCTGACACGTATTTTTTATAAGGCGCCAAAAAAACTTCAAGTTTTTTATAATAGGGCAATAATTCTCCATGGGGAATAAAACCATGAAAGTAAATATTATTTCCTGAATATTGTTGCTTCCAGTATTCAATATCTTCAATTAAGCCTCCAATAATGTGAAAATCAATATCTGGAAAATACGAAGCCAGCGGCAAAATAATTTCCATTCCTTTCCCTTTATACAGATGCCCAATATAACCTATCTGCAAAATGTTTTTACGTCCAGGCCAATTAATTTCTTGATTTTCAAAATCAGGAATACTGTCTGCACCGTCATGGGCCACAAGGATTTTGGCATATTTAACTTTTGGTTTTATTTTTTCCTTTAATTTATTAGAAATTACAACTACAGTTTTTAATTTTTTTGATTTGAGTAAATCATTTACCTTTTTTATATTAGATAACATATGTACTTCAAAGATAACTTTCTTTCCCAATAAAGTTAAAAGGTATAGCGCCTGGGGGAACCTGCCGTAGATGATGTCAGGTTTAAGGAATAATACATATACAGCACAAAATAAAGTATAAATGTTAGGTAAAAATTTTATTACCGACTTTTCATAATAATTATATGAAGGGAATCTTACAATTTTAAAATTGTCTTTTACTCCATAAAATTCATAAATTTTTTTCTTTTCTTTTATTTCATCTCTACTAAAGCAAGCCAGAAGGGTTACTTTGTTACCCAGACTGGCAAATGCGCTGCACATTTTCATGACCTGAATGCTGTTTGCGGTACGCGAAGGAATAACAGCGCTGGACACATATATGATCCTGATGTTTTTTTTGCTCATATTTTTATATAAAATAATAATTTTGATAATTTTTTAATATTATTCTATTGATTATGAAAAATCAAAAGTGATTATTCTGAAATTAAGAAACGCTCCTGGAACTAAAATAAAAATTATTAACATTTTAATGGTAAAAACAGTTGCACTTAATAACTCTTGATAATATAATTTGGCGGGCATTTTATTTATGTCTACCGAATTTACAATAAAATTGGGAGATTTAAAGGGGCCTGCTTTTTATGCAAGATAAAATAAG
>PMCC01000139.1:28046-31965 GCA_003155275.1 Actinomycetota bacterium
ATAAAGGAAGCAACCGGTAAGTACATAGGTTTTATTGATAGTGATGACTTTATAGAAACTGATATGTATGAAATTTTATTAAAGACCCTTTATGATTATGATGCAGATATTGTGCAATGTGCTTTATATAGAATAACTGAGAATAACATAATTTTGCCAAAATATTATTCTGGCACGGTAGAACAATTTGATGTTACATCAGCACTAGAAGAATTTATTAGGAAGAGAAAATTTAATAACAATATCTTTAATAAGATTTATAAGAAGGATTTGATTCAAGGAAATGAGTATCCAGTAGATGTGTATAGCGGAGATGTTGTTTTTAATTATAAAATATTTGCACGAGCACAAAAATTAGTATCTATAGAGATACCCAAATATTATTATGTAAAACGCAAAGAGAGCATAGTTGGTTCGCTGGCTTATCTAGAAAAAATGGATGGATTTTATGTTTATTTAGGAAGACTTGAGTTTATCTATAAGAACTTTCCTTCACTATCTAACTTAGCGCTGGAAAGATTTTATAAGTATCTGATAAAAATATATATTAAAATTAAAGAAAACGAATATATAGACAAGGACAAAAAAAAGCGTAATTTAATTAAGAATTACATAACTACAAACTATAGGTCTTTGATGTCAAACCCGCTAATTAACAGAAAACATAAAGTGTTATTAAAAATATTAAATATAAATTTCGAGCTTGGTTATTATTTAAGATATTTTTATATAAAACTTAGAAGTGTAATCCAAAAAAGTAATTAAAAATGCAAGATTTTAAAAAATTAAAGATAGGAATTATTTATGTTGCATTTGGCTATGAGTACCTCTTAATGGCTATACACTCAGCGAAAACTTTAAAAATGACAAATCCTGGAATTATATGTGAGTTAATTACAAATTTGCCATTTGATAATACAAAAGTTGGAAATTATTCCCCCTTTGATTCTATCAGTGTACTTAAACAGGAAAGTAAGTTTAACCGTATTGTTAAAACAGATATAATTAACCATGCTTCTTTCGATATTGGTGCTTACTTTGATTGCGACACAGAAATCCAGGGAAGTCTGGACCCTATTTTTAAGTGTTTAGACAGATTTGATGTTGCAATAAAAATGAGCATAAACCCAACATTCAAAGATTATGAAATCGCTCCTGGAATACACGGACATTTTTTTACGGTTTGGAATGGCGGTGTTATTTTTTTTAGAAAAAACGATAAAGCAAAAGCTTTGTTTAGAAGATGGTCCGAGATTTATCAACAAGAAGGAAAAACCAGTGATCAGCCTACCCTTGCACGAGCTATTTATGATAATCCAGATGTCAGATTACTTTCACTTAATGCAGTTTGGAATACAGCTCTGGGAGAGGAAATAGTATTTTCAAAATATAAAAAACTCTCCAGTAAATCGCTTAAACAGATACAGACTTCAAGAATATGGCATTATCGAAAACCGGAAGAATGGCCTTATGTTGCTCCGGATCTCTATAGCATTCATCAGCATATCAATAATTTTATGGTTAACCCGGATAAAACTATTTTGATGGAAGTTGATAATGTAGGCAGACGATATAAAATCCTGGCTTTACCTTTGTACCGCTATATTTTTAATCGCCCTTTATTAAAGAAAATTTTTGTAATTATCTTAAATGTTCTCGCCAAATTTGGAATTATGCAAAGTACAAAATTGAGTCGTGATAAGGAACGTTTTGGTGAAAATTATAAACTTAAGCAAATTGCTTAGTTAACACCAAAGACTACTGCTATCAAAATAAAAAAATTAAATACTAATAAGAAAAAGATATGGGAATTGATTGATTAAGATTAACATCATCCTCGCTTAACGGTCCATTTTTTTTGCCCAACCAACCAACAGTTCGTTGTACTTGGAAATGTAGATGTTGCTCTGAACCAGCTTGGCCACTTAAACCTATTTCTTGCCCTTGTGAAATATTGTCACCAATGCTTACATAAACTTTACTTAATCGCAGATATAAAGCATAAGTTCCGTCTAATTGGTCTATAACAATATAATCTCCTTCTAATAGATCTAATACATTACCACCTCTTGAAGCAAGGACCGGTGTCCCTACAGGCATCCCAAAATCCCAGGCATATGCTTGCATTGATACATGGTATCCATCACCATTTCCTGCTATAACATCAGGAGATCCACTAAATGGAAGTGAATATGAAGCTTCATTTGTTTTTAACCCAAAAAGTCCACAAATATTTTTAAATTCAACTGAATCTGTAAAAGCATTTACAACTCTTTCTTTTGTCATTCCCGCACTCATGCGAGTCAGCCAGGTATTCAAACCATCTGGATCAGGTTCTCTATTTAAAAGTGTTTGGTATAGAAATGTTATAAACTGCTCATTGGTATAATTTGAAATTATATTCTGGCATTCCACACTAAATATAAGCTGCTTAACCAAGCCAGCGTCTGTCAAGCCTCCGCTAGCAAGCCTTGTTACCCAGATATGACCGCCTTCCTTGTCAGGAACTCTATTTAGAAGCCTATTGTAAAACAAGGCCACAAAGCCTGAGTTTGTATTTCCAAAAACACCAACAACATTACTTATTTCCCATTGTGTTAAATTAGCAGAGCCTCCATTTACATCAGGATTGTTTGGGTCGGCATGTATTATGGAAGGTGCTATAAAGAAAACACACAGCATTATTGCTACTGTTAAAACAATTGATTTTGTTAATATCTTTTTCAATCTTACTGCACCTCTTTCCAACAACTTTTTATAATCTTTTTTTATTTTCGCGATTTTAACAAAAAAAACTAATATATTCAATAATTAATATAACTTTTTTTAAATTAGTTCCTAGTGAATAACTAAGCACAAATATATTATAAAATAGAAACTTTAAGATCACATTATTAAGCAACAATAGTCATATCAAGAATTATTGCTATTAAAAAATAAAATTCCTATACCCCTATGTGATTGCAGAAATTAAAAGAATGATTATAATAACTTGGGCAATATTTAAACAGTTTTTAATAAATTAGGGGGGATAAATAAAATGGCTGATTGGGAAACAAATTTTAAAGAAAGGGGTAACATTTTCCATAAACCACAAGAAGATATGGAAAGCGTTATTGAGTATATGAAAAAAGAAAATGTAAATAAGGTTCTTGATCTTGGCTGTGGTTCTGGAAGACATGTTGTTTTATTAGCCAAGGAAGGTTTTGATGTGTATGGAACAGATATATCAAAAGAAGGTATTGATCTGACAGAAAAAAATCTTAAGGAACTTGGTTTAAAAGCAGATCTAAAAGTTTCTTCTTGTTATGAAAAGTTTCCATTTACAGACCATTTTTTTGATGCTGTTATTTCAACTCAAGTCATACATCACAATTACATTGAAGAGATAAGGTATTGTATATCAGAAATCGAAAGAGTATTAAAAAAAGATGGTATATTTTTTGTCACCGTAGCTGCAAGACTTGTGAACAAGAAAAAACCTGCAAAATTAAAAAAGGTAAAACCTAGAACATTTGTACCATTAGATGGGCCTGATGCAGGTTTGCCACATTATCTTTATAATACAATATTAATGAAAAGAGATTTTAAGAATTTTAAAATATTAAATATACATATTGAAACAAAGAAAAAACATTTTTGTTTATTAGGAAAGCTGAAATAGATAGTATGACATACTGGCCTTGTTTCCTGGTTAATTGAAAAATCTTTTCGCTAAGCACCTCATTGGAATAGGCTATTAATTCCTTTTGGCAAATTATCAGCCTGCATTAAGTTAAGGCCTATCTACAAAGTAAACCAAGTCTTGGTACTAGTTATATAATAATTCTTTATTTGTCAAAAAACTTCATCATTTCTTAATATTCATCTGGTAGAATTACCAAAGATTAAAAAATAAAAATAAAAAATACTTTTAAAA
>PMCC01000139.1:31987-42010 GCA_003155275.1 Actinomycetota bacterium
TAATAATACCTGTATACAATGCAGCTAAATTTCTGCCTAAATGCATAGACAGCGTATTAAATCAAACATATAAAAACTTGGAAATAATCCTGGTTGATGATGGCTCTACTGATGAAAGCGGAAAGATATCTGACGAGTATTCATATAAAGATAACAGAGTCAGGGTCATACATAAGGAAAACGGTGGAACTTCAGCTGCCAGGAACACGGGTCTAAAGACAACAACCGGTGAGTATATAGGTTTTGTTGATAATGATGATTACATAGAAACTGATATGTATGAAATTTTATTAAAAACCCTTCAAGATTATGACGCAGACATTGTGCAATGTGCCTTTTATAGAATAAAAAATGGTAACATAATTTTACCAAAATATTCTTCCGGCACACCAGCACAATTTAATGTTTTTCAAGGAATGGAAGAATTAATAAGGAATAGAAAATTTACTAACCAGCCCTGGAATAAATTATTTAAGAAGGACTTACTTCAAGGAATTGAGTTTCCGGTAAATAGGAATAACGAAGACCAAGTTTTTACCTATAAAGTTTTTGCCCATGCACAAAAATTAGTATCTATAGATATACCCAAATATTACTACTTACACCGCGATGATAGCATAACGGGTTCACATACTTATGTTAAAACTATGGATTTCTTTGAGAATTATTTAGAAAGACTTGATTTTATCTCAAAGAATTTTCCTTCACTATTTAACCTGGCACAAAAAGACCTTCTTTTTTATTTATTGAAAAAATATAGAGAACTTAAAAAGAACCCGCATCTGGACAAGGATAAAAAAAAGCGCAGCCTACTTAAAAATTACATAAATGCAAACTACNNNTTTTATTTTATTAAAAGGCTTAAAAAGAAAAAACAAATATCTAGAAACTATAAATAATTGGGTCTGTCACCTAAGCCATATTATTTTTTATAAATTCAACAATAATAATTCTTTAAATAAAATCAATAAGGGAAAAATCGAAAGGAAATACCCCTTAAGCGGGAATTTTATATATTTTAAGATTACGTATAGTAAATTGCCCTGAGGAATAAGAAAATACCCTGAAAAAAACATCAATATTATCTTTTAAACTTCCGGAATTTATTACTCTCCTGACCGGTACAAATAAGTCACCTTCAAAGGAATCCGGCTTGAGGCTAAACTCCTGTTGGGGATTATCATAACCTTTGCCAAAAAAATCAAAAGATACACTATTATTCATTGGTATATTTTGTTTTATTTCAAATGTAATAAGATAATCTGTCCCCTTTTCGATTTTCAATGGTACTTGAAAGGATTTGAGGGATTTGGAATAATTCCCATTCATCGATAATTCTAAAACTCCGGAAACATTTTCAAGTTCGAAACCGCTTAAGGTATCTGCGGATTTAGATGATGTGCCCTGATCAAAAACAATATTACTGTCTAAAGCAAGGTTTTTAGATTCATATACCACTGTTGTATTATAATCAAACAAGATTTCAGGTTTTGAAAAACCAAGAGAATGTAAATCTTCTGTCTTGTAATAATCGGAGATCATTCCTTCTGCCTGCTGGCCCATGGACTTATTTACAAAAATAATAATATTGCCCTCCGGAAAAAAACTTTTGCTGTAGTTGCCAAAATCCACACCTTTTTTGCTAAGATAATATTCCAGCATTACATCAGATGGCTTTTGATAGAGAATTTTGTTTTCAAGTGTAAACATATTCACAGAGTCATTTGCCATATTTCCGTAGTCTCTTAAAGTATTTTCGCCATTGATATATTCAACAGAACTTAAAAAAAATCCTGAAACAAAAATGACAACAAGGAGCAGCAAAGATACTGAAGGTAAAACCCATTGAAGATTTCCTCTCTTTTCTTTCTGTACTATTTTTAGTCTTACTAATTCCACAATATATCTGATTCCGGCTGAAGCAATCATAATAATGAGAGGTAAAATAAAAGCGAAAGCTTCCGCACCTGGAAATGCAACTCTTGAAAACAGAAAAATCAGGATCACTGCAACCATGGAATAAAAAACAGAAACTTTATGTCCTTTCCATTTCCTGTGAACAATTAAGGATATCAAAACGGTTATGCCAAGAAGTATTAGAAAGAATATATTTAAATTTTTGTTCCCTTCAATCCATGTATTCCTGATAGAAAGAAAAGAGGAATAAAATGATTCAGAGATACTATTTGTCCTAATAAAATTAAGATTTTTAACATTTTCTATACCTATAGCAAGTATTACCGGAATATAAAAAAGAAAAGTTAAAATAAAAGCGCAAGTAATGACAGTAGCGCATCTTTTTGCAATTTCTGATATTTTGTAAACAGTATCCCTAAAAAGTACTGATAAGATAATCCATAAAAGAACAGTCGCAAATGGAAGAAGGAACAGTGGACTTGTTAAAAAACCAAAAGCTGAGACTGCCGAAAAGAAAATCCAGAGGATGGTATCATTATTTACTTTTAGATATTTTATAAGCATGAGTAAAATAAAAAACAGCAGCATTATCAGGGAAATGCCTCTTAGGTCTGCTGAATAGTATATAAAGAAGGGAGAGGCAGATATAATTGCTGCAGCTATCAAACCCGTACTTTTATCATAAAACAATCTTGTTGTAGCATAAACAGCAGGAATAAGCGCTACTCCTGCAAGAAAAGAAGGCAATCTTAATACCCATAACTCCCTGTTTGAAATAAGGTATAAAAATTTAATTATAATATTGTTTAGAATAAAGTTATCAGCAGAAGTATAAAAGAATAACTGGTGGAAAGTCTTGTTATTAAAGTAGTTCAGGTAAATTAGCGCTTCATTATAATTAATGGGTTTTGTAAGATATAAGATTCTGAAGGCTGTTCCCGATATAAATATTATAAGAAAAAAATAAAAATAAATCTTATTTTCATTTTTAAAATGACAGATTATCCTGTCAAAGACTCGCTTTAAGATGGCTTCAAGTCTGTTTTTCTCTAAAAATATTATACCTCCTGAAAGAAGCAGCATGATTCCGGCAAAACTTGTACCCATTACCGATTCATTAAGGTAAGGCATTATCAATAATAGCGCCCCTGTCAATATTATCAGGCAAACAAAAACCAGAAAAAATATTTTTACTTTCCTATTGTTCATGTTGTAAAAATTATTTGAGTTTATAAATGCTCATTAAAGACCCGCCGTTTACAGATAGAGTGTATACTATTTTTTTTGCATCAAGGCTTTCTTTAGTCCCGTATCTATAAACGGTAATGTAATAATCAGCATTCGCAAGATCTTTGACATATTCCAGCTTGTCCCTGTCTGACTTGGGTAAAAGGTTTTCTATTTGGTCTCCATCGCTAAAATCTGTTGTATAAGTTATTTTTTTCCTGTCATCATTTTTTAAAATATAGTCAAAGCCATACTTACATGACAATCCCCAGTAGTCAATCGTAAACCTTTGCCCTACAACGCCTAAATCTTTTCCCGCAAAAATATTAAAATAAGCATATTCATAAGGATGCATCTTGACCATTTCAAAAGATATAAATCCAAGGTTTAAGATTATGAGAGTTGCGACAATAACAGCCGAAATGCTGTAATATTTTAAACCGTTTTTTTTAAGCAAATCATAAGTCCATTTTATTCCACTGACTGCAAATACCAGTAAAGCAGGATATACAAAGTACATTTGTCTCCAGCCGTTGTAAATATTGGTTTTTAATATAATCTGGCCAAGGACCGGGATGAAAAACCACAATAAAGCGACAATTAAATATTTGTTTTCCTTATAAAAAGTAAATAGGTTTTTTCTCACTGCTGCAAAAAAGCTGCAAAGCCCTACAAGAAATAAAATAATATAAAAAATTGGTGTCGTTACGGCCATCCAGGCGGGCAGATAAGACCTAGGGATCTCAAAACTGGTTATCTGCTGGCCAAGGAAAAGTGAAAGTGAATTACGAGGATAATCTGCCATGTTATTTATAGCAGCAGCTAAATTTGTGATGGGATCGGCAAGCAATACTGGCATCATCATACAGAATACAATAGCAAAAACAAACAAATAGATTAGAAGAACTTGTACTTTTTTAAGCACATCAGAATATCCAGAGGATTTGTCTTGCCTTCTCTCAAGTACAAAATCTATTATAAAAAATAAAACAGTTATAATAGGAATCAGTATGCCAATTATGCGCATTGCAGCAGCAAAACCAGCGGCCAGTCCATGGAAAAATGCAAATTTTACACTTCTGGTTTCCAGAAACATATAAAGGGTAAAAATTGCTATAATAAAAAAAGATAAAAATGGCAGGTCTTTTGGATTATAGAATGAATCCACGAATATGCGGGGAGACAGAAACAAAAAAAGGCTCCCCAAAAGACCTGATTTCCAGCTTTTAAAAATCTTTTTGCAAAGGAAATAGAAAAAAACAATAGAGGCAAAGAACAGTAAAAATGAAAGACAGTGTCTCATAAAAAAGAAATTTGAGATACGGAAAGTCCTTTCTATAATATCTGCAATCATAGTGAAGGTGGTTCCATGGTAAGTATTGACTGATTCATAAATTGCTTTGTCGTTCTTCAATATAAGGTCTACAGCTTGAATACCGAGATTCCTTTGGAGGTTTTCATCAGTTGAATATCCATAGTTACCAACTGAAAAGATGTCAACAAGAAAAAAAATAACAAAAAATAATAAAACGATTATTTTATATTTTTTATCAGAATAATTTTTGATTACTTCTAAAAAGCACATATTTGGTTATTTAACAGAATTGCAACTCTTTCAATAGTATTTAAACTAACAATGGAGGCAGCCATACCTGGAAGAAATTAAAGGGCCATCAATTGATACTTTTGGTACTTGAAAACAAAAAGTTTGTTGATGGAGAACTGTTTGAGGAGGTAGCTGCATAATGGTTTTCCGGAGGATGCGTAAAATCTCTAATCCACAACATTTGACAATATCTCTCTAATAATTTGTTTTGACAAATTAGACTACCTTAATATTTAATAGAATAATTTATTTTTATAAGCCCGATTTCGGTATAAAAATTTTTAGAAAATCCTTATTTTTAGTATAATGTTTATAATTATAGAATACAATTGATAATCTTCTTTTTTAATTATAAGAATATTATTTAATTACTTTTAGAAAAAGCTAAAAAAATGATAAACGATAAAATATGTTTAAAAAATTTAGCTGGTGTAGATTCTAATGGTAAAAAAATCATGATGACTAATAAGTTAGAACCCAATATGATTGATTTAGTATTTAAAAAATATTAGCTGTATAGTTAAAAATAATATTTCAAGTTTAAGAAATTATTTAAAATTTCAATTTCTAATAATAAAAAAATGAATTTAAATAAAATTGCATTTAAAATTCATCATTATTTCAGTTATAAAATTGTTTTTTTTTGGTTTAATCCAGATTATTACCGGTTTTACCAATAATAATATGGTAAAGTTCTTGAGAGAAGAAACGATACATCCATTTCATAAAATATATAATCTAATTCCATATGTTTACCAAGAGCAGATATGATACATCTTACTGCCTTCTTTAGGAAAAATTATAAAACAATAATAATCATTTTATTTTTTTTAGCATTCCTTTTAATAGGCTTGAGTATTTATAAGGACTATGGCATATCCATCGATGAAGACGCAGTTAGGGCAAGAGGAGATGTTGCAATTGATTATATTTTAAAAAATAACACAGAACTTTTAACTTATCCAACAAGAACCTACGGAACATTTTATGACGTTTTGCTTGTTATTATAGAAAGAGCTTTTAAACTATCAAAAGATTTGCAAAAAGTTTTTTTTACACGGCATTTGGTAAATTTCTTATTATTTTATTTAAGTGTAATCTGCTTTTACTTTTTGTGCAAAAAGAGTTTTAAAAGCTGGAAGGCCGGGCTACTGGGATCTACTTTTCTAATTTTAAGCCCCAGGATATTCGCTGATTCATTTTATAACCCTAAGGATATCCCATTCATGTCTTTATTTATAATAAGCATTTTTACTCTTGTTTTATTTTTAGAAAGAAAGACTGTTGCAAGGGCAATAATACATGCACTCGCAACAGCAATTCTTATCGATATAAGAATACTTGGAATTATTGTGCCCTTTTTTACAATTATATTCTTTATTGCGGATTTACTGGTCTTCAAAGGCTTAGGTAAAAAAAATATAAGGATAGCTGGAAATTTTTTTATTCATATATTTTTTCTGGCCGGTTTCACCATTTTATTCTGGCCGTATTTGTGGACTAATCCCATAGGTCATCTTGTAGAATCTTTTAGGGAAATGAGCAATTTCCCATGGAAGGGTTATGTCTTATATATGGGTCACTATATAAATCCTGCCATAAACACACCATGGCATTATACCCTGGTGTGGATTTTAGTTACCACCCCCATTCTATACATATGTTTTTTTATAACCGGTATGTCTTCTTTTGTTAAAAATTTTATTAAAGATCCTAAAAAATATTATTTAGAAAAAAAAGGAAATATAATTTTTGTTTTATGGTTTTTCATGCCACTACTGGCTGTAATTATCTTAAAATCAGTTTTGTACAATGGTTGGCGCCAGATGTTTTTTATTTATCCCGCACTTATTTTATTGTCCCTGGAAGGTGTGATATTTCTATTTAATTATATAAAGGACAAATTCAGACACAAAATTTTAATGGTAATCAATATAATTTTATCAGTCATAATTATTTCAAGCTTTATAAATACTTCTTATTTCATGATAAAAAATCATCCTTTCCAAAATCTATATTTTAATGTAATAGCAGGAAAAAATATGGAAGAGGCAAAAAATAATTTTGATTTGGACTATTGGGATTTGACATATAAAAAAGCAATTGAATATCTTGCCCAAAATGATTCAAGCAGCGTCATTAAATTTACTACATCAAGTCGTGCTTTAACAAATGGCGGTAGTGACACAGATTTAAGTCCATTATCAATGATTGGTAATCATGATGATATAATATTGCTTCCTTACAAATACAAAGGCAAGCTTCTTTATGTAGAAGATATTGACAAAGCAACATATTTTATAGCTAATTACATCAATCGTAGAGCAGAATATCCACTAAAAAATGAGTTTTATTCTATATCTATCAATGGAGCTAAAATTGTAACAATTTATAAATTAAAATAATGGTAAATAAATTTTTTAAAATTTTATATATTTTTACCCTTGCAGTTATTTTTTTACTTGGTGGCTTACTTGTGATTTTATCTTTTTTTCAACTCAATTTTCTTAGAGATATATTTGATTTGAGTGGGGAAAACTTAATCAGGCTTAGACTTGGCGGAACAGCAATAATCTTTCTGGTAATTATTCTTTTAATATATTCTAAAAAAATTATTGTATATATCACAAAGATTTACTTATTATCCATTGATTCTTTAAGAAAAACTCCAAAATTGGAATTATTAACATTGATTTTAATCCTGGCTGTATCTTTGTTTTTAAGGATCATTTTTATTAACAGGCCAATTACGTATTCCGAAGCTTTTAGCTTTATGAATTATAGCCAAAAATCAGTTGGTACAGGAATAGCTGCGTATTCTATTTATAATCAGCCATTAAATACTATTATTATTCATATATTTTATAAACTTTTTGGCAGCAGCATCTGGATTTTAAGAATACCCGCCCTTATTTCTGGATTTTTACTTGTTTTGCTTACATATATTTTTGGCTCTGTTTTTTATAATAAAAAGACAGCACTTGTTGCAGCAAGTTTTACGGCTATTATGCCAATACTGCTGAATTTTTCAGTAAATTTGATGGGATATAGTCTTTTTGCACTCATTGGTCTTTTGGTATTATTGTTAGCGAAAGATTTAAAAAAGAATTACCGGTTTGGGATGGTTACAGCTCTTATCATTTTTTCAGTAATGGGCCTCTATATTACACCCGTCATGATTTATCTGATATTAACTATAGTTATATGGTTAATTTTTTCATGGTTCTTTGCAAATAAAACGCGAAATAAAAAAATTATATTTGCAAAAGCGGTGGGTTATTTTGTTTCTACAATTATTATTTATTTTTTTCTGGTTAACTATATTGGCCTAAATAAGATTTTGACTGAAAATTTTAGAATACCCGGATCGACAAATGATATATCAAATATTCTTATTCAGTCTCTTCCTGAAAAATTAAATTTTGGGGGTTTATTCGTACTTGGTTTATTAGGCCTTATTATTTTTGTGGGTTTTATCTCTTATATTATTTTCAATAAAAAAATTGAGGAAAATAATATCCTTCCCATAATTTTAATTATTTTAATAGTTCCATTCATATTTTTAGTCAAAAATGGCATTGCTTTGAATTTCTTATTAATGATATTGCCTGTTTTGATTGTCATTTCTTCTTCAGGATTGGTTTATATATTGAATTTAATTTTATCCAAGTCAGCTAAAAAAGAATTCTTGCTTATACCTGTTTTTTCAATAATTCTTATTGTTTTTGGTGCATTATTTTACTCAACTGGATTTTTAACTACTAATAAAAACAGGGAAATACTAGCAGATGCTGAAAGTATTACAAAATTTTTAAATGAAAATTTGAAGCCCGGAGATAAAGTTCTTGCAAATATTCCAACCGATTATATTTTGAGATATTATTTCTTTGAAAATAATGTTGCTGATTCTTATTTTCTTTCTTATTTAAAGCCAACAAATAATTTATATTTGATTATAAATAAAAATTTTGAAAATAATGTTAGGGATTCTATTATTACTTCCAGAAAAAATTATCTACAGTCTGTAGACCTTAATAATGCTCACCTTGAAATGGAATATAATTCCGCAGATATTTATTTAATTAATAATCTTAATTATAAAAATAATTTGATTTTAGATTACAGGTCACTTGCAACAGGAACGTATATAAACATGGAATTATCAAGTGACGAGAAAAGTATTGTTATTAAAGGAGAACAAGAAAGAGTTAATGAAACTAAGAGTTGCAAAATTCCTGTGAAAGTGGAAGCCCACAAAGATTACCTTATAACTTTTGAGATTATGATGATAAAAGATTTAACTCAAGGAATAAATTTTTATTTTTATAGTCCAAGTTATAATAATGATTCCGACAACAGAATCGAATTGACTCTTGAACCAACCGATATAAATAATGAATTTAAAAAAATAGAAAAAATAATTAGTATTGGACAAATAACAAATCCTAAAGATCATATGAGATTTATGATTGATACTAAAGGATATGGAGAAGTAATAATTAGAAACCCGGAGATATATGAAATTGATCCATGATATTATTGTTTTTTTAGTTTTTAAATGCGTTTCTTAAATTAGTCAGTTTGTCCTTGCCCTATTCTCTCAAACTGGACCAGTTTTTTTGGTGGGGGTAAGGTCATCCTAAAAACATAGGAGAAGTAATATATTTTAATATAAGTCATAAATCTGAATAAAAATAAATTATTATATGAGTTTTGCTTTAAAAAGAATATCCTCATCAAGTTATGAAATATATTATGAAAATCTTATGGATTTTTACTTGATTTGGTTAAGCTTACAAGATAAGCAACCAGAAAAAAAAGAAAATCACCAAAAATAGTTATCAATCTAAAGACCAATGCTAATACAAGTGCTTTTGGTGCCCCAAGAGATGGAGTAAGAAATCCTGTGATTACTGCTTCACGTACTCCCAGTCCGCCCGGAGCACCCGGAGTTATAAATCCCAGCAGCCAGCCAAGAGAATACGCACCCAGGAAAATAAAGAATTGATGCAACTGCAGAGACCAGAAATAATTAGACAAATAAAAAAGTATCAAGCTTACACTGCCGTAATAAAAAAAATAAATTATGATTACTAATGCGGATGATAGAGCCAATGTTTTAAAATTTATTTTGCCTGTATCAACAAGAAGATTTCTTTTTATTAACCAGTTTTTCAAAGATGGTATGAATTTAATGCAAACTACTGTAATAATTAGAAGTACTGTGATTAAAACAATAATAAAAATTAATCTATTGGTATTTAAAAAAGAAA
>PMCC01000126.1 GCA_003155275.1 Actinomycetota bacterium
CCATATTTCACAGAAGTTATTTTGTTTTAATTTTATTTATTTTTCTAATTCTATTAAATACTAATTTACCTATATTTTTATTCATATATTTCAATATCTCTTCATCTTTTATTTTTCTAGTACTTTGAATTCTTTTTCTTTCTTTTAAAGTATCCTTTAAATTTGCTATATTCCAACCCCATGCTTTTATTTTTGCAATCCTTGATTCTTTAAATAAAATAATATCACCCATGCTTATTAAAAATGCTAATGGAAGATATCTGGCCAGGTTTGTTAATCCATAATTTTTAATTATCATCCTGATTTGAGCTTTGGTTTGGCTAAACATCAATTTATCTTGTTTGAGTTTTTTGATTGTCTGATGATAACCATGATATCCAAGCGCCAGGTGATTATAGAATACCATGTATCCGGCTAATCGCGCTCTCCAACAAATATCAATGTCTTCTGCGCCATAATATGAAGTCGTAATATCAAAATTACCAATTTTATCAAATAAATCTCTTCTGAAGCACTGGGCAGCGCCCCCGATATAAAAAACTTCTTCTATATTGTTGTACATTTGAGAATTTTCTCCTTGGCCCCTATCTCTTGCCATCCCTGTCGTATATATGTAACCTCCGGCTTCGTTTATTTTATCTGGTTCTTGGCTGAAGAGAAGTTTGCCTCCACAAATAACAATATTTTTATTTTCCTCCATTAATTTAACGCATTCATTCAGGTAATCTTCATGTAGACTGACGTCGCTATCTAAATATAGGATATATTCACTTTCAGATTGTTCCAAACCAATATTCTTGCTTGTCCCTATTCCCGATTTTATATGTTTTTTAATTATTTTAACCCAGGGATATTTTTCTTTCACATACTCACAAGTTCCGTCAGTAGAACAATCGTCCACTACAAAACATTCATAATTCTGGTAGTTAAGATTTTTAATAGAATCGAGATTTTCACCAATTATTTCCCGGTTATTAAAAGTAATGATCACTATTGTTACTTTTGGAAAAATTAGATTATTGTTCATTTTACCTATCACTAAAATATTAATAGAAACTTTTTTATGCTTTTCTTATTCGGTTCTTTCTACTGGTAAAAAGATAACTGGTATTTTCAAGATATTTCATGATTTCTTTATCTCTGACAGTTCTTGTTTTCTGTAAATAGCTCCTAACAGCTAATGTTTCTTTAATGTTTTTAATATTCCATATCCATGCATCAATCTTCGCCTTTCTACATTCTTTCAACATAATAATGTTGCGAAGCGATACTAAAAAAGCCAGTGGCATATATTTTACCAAGTTTATAACCTCATAATTTTTAATCATTGTCTTAATACTGTTTCTTAAACAGTGATAAGTTATTTTACAGCCCATCTTTTTTATTGTTGTTTGATATTTGTGGTATGCAACCGCATCAGGATTATAAAATACCTTGTAACCTATAAGGTTAACCCGCCAGCATAAGTCCACGTCCTGATATCCAAAGTAATAACTTTCATCAAAATTATCTATTATAGCCAGGACTTCCCTTCTTGCAACCATTGCCGCAGATCCAACATAGAATAATCGTTTCTTCTTGTCGAATTTCGAGGAACTTTCTCCGGCACCTCTATCCATGCCCAAACCAATTTTTAGCAATATGCCACCCGCCTCATTAAGAATGTCAGGATTATAATCATTAAGTAGTTTTGACCCGCAAATCCCAATCAGTTTGTCTTGTTCCATAACCCATACACACTCACTCAGCCACTGTTTATCCAAAATAACGTCGCTATCAAGAAAAGCAATGTACTTGCTATCACTGGCTTTTATTGCCATATTTCTGCTTATTGATGGTCCTGTATTTTCTTTTTTTTGAATGACGAGTACCCATGGATATTTTTCTTTCACATATTCACAAGTTCCATCATCAGAACAATCATCAACGAGGATACAAGCGTAATTAGAATAGTCCAGATTTTGAACAGATTGAAGGTTTTTGTCTATAATGTTCTTATTGTTATAGGCCACAACAATGATCGTGACTTTTGGATCTTGTATTATTTTATCCATCACTTTTAATCCTGTTAGAAATAATACCCATAATTACGTCCGAATTTGTTAAATATATTTCATTTTTTTATTTCAAGGACGCCATTTGCTTGCCCCTGGAAGATTTATTTATGTTAACGCATTGCCTTATGCTCAAGAATTGCTTTATATTCATTTTCATAGTTCTTTACTACTTTATCCCAACAAAATTGTTCTGCATATTCTCTGCCTCTCCCGGCCAATAAATCTGACAGACCTTTACTTTCAATTAATTTATCAACCTCAAAAGCAAAATTTTGCGCGGTAGGTGGATCTACTAGAATTCCACAATCTCCAACTAACTCTGCAATACCCCTCACATTTGAAGCAATAATCGGTACACCTGCAGCCATAGCTTCCAGCAAAGTTAACGGTTGCCCTTCGCCCTCTGAAGCGAGTAAGAATATATCAGCAAGCTTATAAAAATCAAGTAATTCTTTTCCCGTTTTCTCACCATGAAGTATTACATTCTTCATACTTTTGTCTAAAATTAACTTTTTGAGTTCATCTCTCTTTTCTCCATCACCAACAATATGTAAAACTACTGTGTTTTTTAGCAGAAAAACTGCCTCGATTAACTTAGGAATATTTTTTCCGCCAGACAACCTTCCAATAAAAATCAGGTTTGCTGTATTATTTAATTTTTTCTCTCTATTTATGAAAAATTTTTTGCTCACACCATTTGGAATTACAGTTATTTTACTTTCATTAATTCTGTATTTTTTATTAATAAATTGTTTATACTCTTTTGATGGGCAAATCACTTTCTCTGCATTTGCTAGAACTTTTTTAATAAATAGCTTCTTGTAAAGAGATAATAAAAACCCGAATCTGCCTGAAGGCATAGTATCTCCATGGACATGCGCAACATAAGGGATCTTTTTTATTATAGATACCAGGCAAACAATTTCCGGAACAAAAGCCTGCGAAGTGTGAACATGCATAACCGAGTCTTTTGATATTTTTAGTAGTTTAAAAAACAAAGAATGAATGATTGGGGTATGAGCAAATTGCCAACTTCTAAGATAATGGATTTCAAGGTTCTTTGCTGATTTTAATTTTCCTTTATTACAACCAATATCTGAAGTAAAAACTTCTACCTGATGGCCGTTCTTTGCCAATCTCTCAGATAATTCCCTGGTAACATTTTGCACCCCACCCATGCTTGGAGGATAGTAAGGCACAATTTGTATTATTCTCATTTTTATTCCCTAAAATTCAATTTTTTACTCCTCATTATCCCCTAGTTGTAGATTTCGAAACTTTAGGGATTATCAGGTTTTTATAAATACTTATAAATTCTTTTGCAGTATTCTCCCAACTATATTTTTCTTCTACTAATTTTCTTCCATTTTCCCCCAACTGTTCCCTTAGTTTTTTATTATCGATCAATACAAGCATTACTTCTGCAATTTTTTCGGGACTTTGTGGTGGGATTATTAATGCATTTTTTTTATCTGTACAAATTTTTGATATACCCCCAACATTAGTAATTATTACAGCTAATCTGGCAGCCCAGGCTTCTAATAGAGTCAGAGGGAAACCTTCCCAAATTGAAGTTAAAATAAAAGCATCTGAGTTAATATAGCAATCAGTTATTTCTTGATAAGTTTTTTCTCCAAGAAATTTGATATATTCTTTAAAATTAAATTTTGATACCAGTTCTTTCAGGTATGCCTCTTCTGACCCTTTCCCAATAAGATGAACTTCAAAATTCGAGCTTTTTTCTTTAAGAATATTAATCGCTTCAATTAAGTAAACCAAACCCTTTTGTTTTTCCAACCTCCCTACAAATAAAAATATTGTTTTGCTTGTCTTTTTTGTCTTTTTTATATCAAAATTTTCTATGTCTACTCCATTGGGCAAGTAAATCACATTTTTTATATTTGCTTTTTTAAATGCTGAGAGCGAATTTTCATCAACGGTTATAATCTTATTAAACTTCGAATATTTAAGGCAAAATTTTTCTATAATCCTCTTTGCCGACGTGTTTTGTTTGTAAGGAAAAGAAACTCCATGGCAATGATTGATAATTGGTATTTTGTTTAACTTACAAGCAAAAGATAGAATAAAACCCAAATCTGCCGTGTGGCTATGGACAACATCAGGTTTTATTTTTTTGATTATACCGAATGATAAAAAGAATAATATTAGTGATGAGAAAAGCCTTTTGAAAGTTACAGTATCCCAATTTTGAGTATGGTCCTCTAAGCCAAATTTCATAACATTTGGTTTATCAATTATTTCTGCACAATTAGTTGTTAAAATAAACACTTCATGCCCTAATTTCTCCAGTTGCTTTTCCAGATTCATTGTTCCAATTGAATCTCCCCCTAAAGCATTCGGATATTTTTTTGTAACATGTAAAATTCTCATTTTCTTAACATCCGAATATTTCAGAATTTGTTAAATATTGAATATTTTTTCTTTTACTTATATAAATTAAAACTTTTTCGACTTCATTCCAATAATTAAATTTTTCAATAACCCATGAATGTCCCCATAAATGCCACATACCTCCATTCCGGTAAACATAATCAAATGTATTCTTAGCTATCTTCGCCCAATCTTTCGTAAACATAAAAGGCAAAAGCTTAATATTATTCTTTATGGCAAATTTAATTTCACCGCCTATACCAAGAATAGATAAAGGAAAGATCTGAATTGTTGTCCCGAATTCAAAAAAATCTTTTGGAGCAGTAGTGTATATTTGCTTGGTTGTCCTGGCGCCAATAAAACCTGCCTCTTTCACCAGTTCCTTTGTCTTCTTATCATAATCTCCACCAGGATAACAGAAGCANNTTATTTGAGTCAGTCTTGGATGAGTCATGGTGTGAGCCCCAATTTCAAAATCCCTGTTTATTTTTATAATTTCTTCGTTTGATAACAAGTCTTCTTCTATGAATTCTCTATTTTTTGGAGAAATATAAAAAGTTCCTCTGATTTCATACTTCTTTAGAAGTTCGGCTAACTTAAGGTCCAATTTATGGCCATCATCCCAACTGGTTGTAACAATTATTTGTTTTTTCATTTCAAATAAACTTCTTCTATTTCGCCGACAATCTTATCACTGCCATTTTTCATTGCTTTCATTGTTAGATATACAGAATGTTTTTTGTCAATATGCGATAAAAATTTTGAAACAACCCCGAGAAACGGATAATATCCGGCACCAACTATTTTCCTGACTTTAAAACCGTAATTCTCAAATAATTCTTTTAATCCGTAATAAGTAAAAATTCTCAAGTGTGATAATGGCTCAGAATTACGTTTAGACAATGCAAATAATTTTCCTATTGACGGGTCACTGCATATATCTGAAGGAAAAGGTTGCCTCCCAACAGATAAAGCAAAAATGTTATGCCAACTGGCCAGATTAGGCGTAGAAACAATAACATAACCATTAGGTTTCAAAATCCTATAAATCTCTTTTACAAAAGTATCAGTATCATAAAGATGCTCTATAGCTTGGTTTGCAATTATAACATCTACAAAGCTTGAAATAAGTGGAAGTTTTTTGTTTAAGTCTCCATTGTATATCTTAATCCCTTTTCTTTTTGCCTCCTCCGCAGCTTCTTTGTCGATTTCGATTCCATAAACTTTATTTGTTCCGATTTTTTTTGCAAACTCTAATGTGAACTCTCCATCACCACAACCACAGTCCAATAATTTAGCTTCCGGGTCTTCCTCAAGTAACTTTAAAATGCTTTCTTTAAAACTCCGTACAGAAGATTCATAAAATCTATAAAATCTGAAATCTATCTTTCTAAACATGATATATAAACTCCCTCAACTTTATCAACAATACTATCCCAATCATATTTTTCCGCTAAACCAATACAGACTTTTTGAATCTCTAAACTCGAATTATTTTTTAAAATTCTCATAATTTCCTTTGCGATTTCATTTTCATCCAATTGGCAAACAAAGCCATTTTTTCCTTCTTCAATAATATCCCTGGCAGCATTATCTTTATAGTCAACAGTTATAACTGGTATACCGCAGGCATTAGCCTCGATAACAACAATTCCAAATCCTTCTCTTGTAGATGGCAGAACAAAAACTTTTGATGATTTCATTAAAGCATAAACATCATTTTGGTTTTCTAAAAAGCCTAGAAATTTGATATTTTCCCCCAGGTTTAACTTCTGGGTCAGTGTTTCTAGTGTCTTTTTTTCAGGCCCGTCTCCGATTATTAAAGATTTAATTTCCGGATTTTTTTCCTTTACTATCTTTATTGCTTTAATTAATATATCAATATTTTTATAAGACATCAACCTGCCTGCAAAAATGACATCAGATTTTTCTTTCGCTGGCTTGATTTTTGTAATAAGATCGAATTCTATTCCATTTGAAACTGTATAGATAAGTTTTTTTGAATTCAATTCGTTTTTAAGTTTATAAGTAGTATGTTCTGAAACTGAAATTATTTTAACTGGCATTAACACAGCTAATTTTTCAATTATGTAACCTAAATACCCCTTCCAACCTATATATTCATACCAATAATTTTTACCCCATACTTCATGCCAGGTGGCACATAACGGCTTTCTTTTAATAATGGAAATTAATTTACAGGCAAATAATGAAAAATATGGAAAGTTACTGCTGTCTATTATATCGAAGTCTTCCTTTATTAATTTAAGACAATTAAGACCAAAATATATAGCCTCTTTAATAGATCTTTTTCCATTTTTTTCATATAGAGATTTGGGCTTGCAAATTCCGTGATAATATATGCCCTGACTTTTAATAACTTTATTGCCTTCCCAAAACTTCATCCCATAAAGATACACTTGATGCCCTTTTTTAGATAATCTTTTGGCAATCTCATAGAATCTTTTTTCTGCACCGCCTTTTATAAATGGATAAATTGCGTCATAGATTAGGGCGATTTTCATTTTTTTATTTTGTTTAGCTTTAACCAAAAATTCTTTTTTTTACCAGCTGAAGCATATTGCCAAGACCGTCTCTGAGGGTGCTAAGCTTAACCTCTCCTACTCTTGCCCTGTAAATAATCGGGACTTCAGCGCACCTGAAGCCATTTTTATAAGCTTCTATTTTTAGCTCCTGCGAAAAGGGCATGCCGGAGGATTTAACATTTAATTTGGGCCAGATCTCTCTTTTGAAAATCCACATCCCGGACTGGCTGTCATTGCATGGCAGCTTAAATAGTGTTTTGGTTATAAAATGAAATAAAAGATTTCCATAATAGTGGGTTTTGCTCATCACTCCCGGCTGCAGTTTAGTAAGCCTGTCTGTAGTAACAAAGTCCAGGTTTTCATCCTCCATCTTTTTAATAATCTCCGGCAGATCACCAAAGGGATAGGTTAAGTCTGCATCTCCTGTGGCTATGATGTCCCCTGTAGCATTGGCAAATCCTGCCTTGTATGCATTGCCGTAACCCTTAATCGGCTGGACGATGACTTTTGCCCC
>PMCC01000003.1:0-25893 GCA_003155275.1 Actinomycetota bacterium
AACCCCTGGATTCCGGCTTTCGCCGGAATGGCAAACTTTGTCTGACTAACGAATGATATGAATCCCCATACTGGATTCCGGCTCAGAGGCCGGAATGACAAGAAAACAAAGATAAAAATAAATATCTATAATGAAAACAAATCAAAAATTAAAAAATCTTTTCAAGAAAGCTAAGTATTCGTCATCAATGATTAATTCAAGTATCGAACCGCAGCTATCCTGGCCGCAAATGCCCTGATGAGCCAATATGTCAGCTTTTGAATAAATCCCGTTCAGCAGAGCAACACCCCTTTCGAAACCGCTTTGAGCATCATCTATCAAATGTGAATCCGATAAACCTGTATTGATGCCAACTGAATAAAAACCATAAGATCTTGCAACCTGCACAAGTGAAATTGCCAGTAAGCTTTGTTCCGGCGAACCAAAACTCATATTGCCTGTCGACAGGTCCATACAATGGGGAATACCCCAGTAAACTACGGGGTTCCCGGGATTAATGACCTGTGATATTGTTATGCCTGCCAGTACTTCTGCATTTTCCTGGGCAATGGTTCCAGCAACCGTAGATGGCGCTGTAGCGCTTTGCATTGCCATAGGGCCAAACCCGATTGGCAGATTTTCCTTTGCAAATAATCTTAAAACCCCCAGGCTTTCCTTCGTATACTGAAGCGGGCTGATAGCCTCAATAAAACACTGGCAGAAGGGGTAGGTTTTTAATTCCCCCTGCCCATCTCTTACTATTTTCATGATTTCAATTTGATGTTTTGCACTTTCGGCATCTGTCATCCAAAAAGAAATCGGCTTATCGGTATTATTCAGTAATATTATTTCCTGTTGGATTTCACTTGTTTCAAGATCTATGTCCATTGGCACAACCAGTGATCCGACTATGTCAATATTTTCCAAATAACTGGATACCCTGGCTGCGGATGCCATGTCATCGGTACAGGCATACCTTCTGTCACCTGTTACAGAGTCATATACCATATACTGACCGGAGGATGACATTATATTTGTTTTTCCTCGTCCAAATTCCGCTTTTTTATTCAGGTTTCTTCCATATAATGTAAAACTATTATTTTTTGTGGCAAAAGACAAATATTCATACAATTTTTCTTCCGGGAATCTTACGATTTTAGTGTTGAAGTCCACTATAAACCCATTATCATTTAGTATTTTTAAAGTTATATCATCATAAATTTTACATCCTACTTCTTCTAAGATGATTGAAGATGCTTTCCTGATTCTTTCAATTTCCATATCACTTAATATTTCTATAGGTCCTTTTTTATTTACGATCATAAAACTTCTCCATTTCTTTTTTTTACAATAAAAATTAGTATAAAATTTTTAATAATTTCTCTATCAATTATAAAAACAAGTATTTTTTATAATCATAAATCTACAATTACACATATCCATTTTAAAAAATCTTTTGATTATATTTATTTGAATATTATGCCTAATTATATCTTTTGATTAAATTTATATCATATGATAATAATTACTAAGAATTAAGAAATCAAGAGTTTTCTTATTTATTTTTAAAAAATTCTTTTTGTAGTTTACAGTTCTAGAAAATAAAGAAGTTTTCAGGCCAACAAGCCGATATAGTTAGAGATTTTACACTAACCTCATTAATGAAAAAAATGAATAATATAAAAATCAAATTCAACAGTTTTATTGTAAAAACATTTTTTTATTAAAAAAACATCTTCACAATAAAAAGCCACGCAGAGAGTGTAACCGCAGAAGCAATCGTTGAAGTTATGATAGCAGAAGAAATAAAATCGTGGTCAGTTTCATATTTGGCGCTCTGCGTATAAGTGGCTACTGCTATCGGAGTTCCAAACAGTATTACAATCACCGAAGCATCAAGGTTTGCAAGCTTAAAAACATAAAAACAAAAAAACATTGCTGCATTAAGACTTGGGGCTTTGCAAGTGTCCTTTTTCTAATCCCTGCATAATATAGTCGCAGACTTTTATCAAGCCTTCTTTTCTTTCCGACCCGTCAATAAGGCTGGCTACCTCTCTTGCCATGCCGAGGTAGGAGTAAAATTTTTCCCTCGTTTTGGCTATTGCTCCTGTATCAGTAAGAAGCTTTAATATGGATTGCATATCAGTATCGGAAAGGCTGTCCTTTCGCATTAAAGATTTGATTCGGCTCCTGAATGAAATGTCATTGAAGGCATAAATAAATGGCAGTGTTATGTCCCCCTGTTTTATATCGTTGCCGACCGGCTTACCGACTCCATCAGGCGAGTTGTTTATGTCTATATCTATAAGGTCGTCATTTATCTGGAAAGATATGCCGATATATTCCCCGAATTTTTCCATGTTTTTGATATCTGTTTGGGATGAACCTGATAAAATTCCCCCAAGGGCACAGCTGACTTTAAAGAGGGAGGATGTTTTTTCAAAGATTTTTTCAAAATATATTTTCTCATTTTGATAAAAGTCTTTTTTGGTTTTAAGCTGGTCAAATTCACCTTTTACAAGAAGCTGTGCAGCTTTTGACATCTCCTCTACGATCCCTGCAATTGAGTAACTGTTAAGAAGAGAAAAGCTTTGGGTGAATAAATAATCCCCGACAAATTTGGCAGTGTCCTTATTATAGGTATTATGTATTGTGCGCCTGCCTCTTCGTAATATGGATTTGTCTATGATATCGTCGTGGATAAGTGAAGCAGTATGAACGATCTCTATTGATGCAGCGGCAGGAAGCAGATAATCAATATCATAATTTTCATTTTTTGCACAAATCAAAAAAAGTGAAGGCCTTATCCTTTTGCCGCCTGCAATCAGAGTATTCTTAACCGTTTCCTTTAAAATACCTTCAAGAGTCTCAGAATAATCCTCAAGATATCGCTCAAGCCTGTCCAAACCGGATTGTAAAAAATTTATACTGATATCATTTGACTTTTTATTATCCATCATTTATCAGTTATGAAAGTATTGATTATTTTGGTATCCATTATTTATTAGTCAGGGAGGTCTTGATTATCTCAAACCAATTAAAGCTCTTATTTGAGAGTGGAAATTCAAGCTCTTTTTTTTCGCAGACAGTTGAAAGGCTGTACTTATAGGTCTCTTTGCCAAGCTCACCCAGCTTTACTTCCCGCAGCTCTTTATCATCAATTTTCATTATCCCGTCTATGCGCTGCATTATCTGTATTGCCCTTTCTGTCCTAGCTTTATTATCCTGCATTACATTCTCGCTTATAGAGCCTGATTTTGCCTTTAGCTGGTTTAAGCCCAGAGCCGCATCATATGTTGCATATACAAGGTCATCATTAGTTATATAATCGCTTTCATAATTTAAGATATACTTCCAGGAGGGCATTGTAATTGCCTCGATATGCTCTTTTAATGTCTTAAAAAGCAGCTTGTAGCCGAACTTTCCGGGGTTTTCAAATGCCCTGCTGCCCGGGTCAAGAAATGGGGCCATAGGCGAAATAAACGGCGCGAACCTTTTGTCCCATCCAAGCCTTTCATAGACCTCCCTGCTGAAATCCACTGTTTCAAGAATTGATTTTTTAGTCTGGTGCGGCAAGCCTGTCATGAAATACAGGTCAAATCGCGCTGCGCCGCTGAAAAGCGCATATTCAATACTTTTTATCATGTCCTCATTGCTAAAGCTTTTACCCATGATTTTTCGTATTTCCTCATCATGGGAATCAGGGGAAATCTCATAACAGACTTTTGAAAAAACCTTAGAGGCTTCGTCAAAAAACCATTCCTTTGGGGGTGTAAAGAATTCAAAAAATATCTGAAGATCCTTATCAAGCTCTTTTGCAAACTTAAAAAATTCCGTCACATATTCTTTTCCATTGCTGTTTAAATCACCGAGTAAAAATATTGGAGAGTTAATGTATTTTCTAATAGTCTTGATTTCCTGGACAAGCTTTCCCGGATCCCTGAAAGCCGGAGCGACCCGCTGGCCGAAAACTTCAAAAGCATATTTTGAACCGCCGCAGTTAGAACAATTATTATTGCAGCCCCGCACGACAGGTATAGTAGTGATAGGATACCTGAACCAGTCGCAGAAAGGGACGATGCTGCGTATATCACGATATTTCAGGACTTCCTTAAACATTACGCGATAATCAAAGTCTATTTCCTGCAGGTCGCCGGAGATGCATTTAATCTCATTTGCATGTATTTGCCCGACCTGCCCGCCGGTTTTCCATACAAGATTAGGTATAAGCTTCAGCCTTTCTTCATTGGCAATATTAAAGCGGCTGGTACCTGCTGAACCTGTTTCTCTTATAAGACTCACCAGCCTATACAATGGCTCCTCTGCCGAGTCTCCCCGTATAATGTAATCCACCGGTTCAAACTCAATCAGTTCCTTATAAAAATAGGATGATGAAAAGCCTCCAAAAATAACAGGAGTATCCGGATGATACTTTTTTACTATTTTTGCTACTTCGTACGAGCCCTGGCAGTGGGGAAGCCAGTGCAGGTCGATTCCAAAAGCTTTTGCCTTTAAATTCTTTATAAATTTTTCCACATTAAAATCCGCGTCATGAAACATCCTGTAGGCAAGATTGATTATCCTTACATTAAGCCCTCTCTTGGCCAGGTAATTAGTCATAGTAAGAAAACCTATAGGATACATCTCAAATATTGGTGAGGAAGGCACCAGATCGCTGACCGGGCCGAACATAATACTTTTTTTCCTGAAATCATACACGCTTGGCGCATGAAGAAGAATTAAATCAGTTTTTATACTATTTTTCATATAATAATTTTTATCATGGCAAAACTCTTAAGGTATTTTATAAAAAAATAATCGGCAGGTTTTTCCATTACCTCTTTAATTTCCAGTGTAAATTAATTTTTCTGCTGCATTATAAATGCTCAAAAAAGTTACAAAGATTTAAATATAATTCTGCCTAAATTACAAATATAATCTCTCCAGGGACCTAAAATTTACCCTCAGCCAATCCTGCTTAAAACCTGATATTTTTATGCCAAGCCTGTTTCTTATTTGAGCTTTTTTTTCAGACATATATTTTATCTTTTTAAGAAAAAAATACTCCCCCGGCAGAGCTTTAAAGAAACCGGCAAGGTCATTTAGGGCCTTGCCCAGGATAAAGTCATTTATAACTTCATAAGGAAACTGCAATTGGCCGGGATCGAAGCCTCCCTGCACATCAATACCGGCAAACAGCCCCCATCCTATCAAAAAGGAAGTCTTGTAAAGTGAGTTTACACCAAGCACCGGGACCATATTGTCTTCAAGCAGACGTTGAAGACCGGTTTCAAAATCCACATTGCTGCTGCCTGAACTTTTAATATTATTGGAAACTTCTGATAATATCTGGTGCGTGATAAGCCGGCTTTTATGCACAGACTTAAGCGAATCAAGGATGCTTTCGAAAATATTTTGCTCTTCATATTTTAATAGGTAGATAACGGATCGTGAATAAAAAATATCACCGAAAAGCAAATCAACCGTATATTTTTGTTCACTTTTAAAAAGGGCTTTTTGTGTTCCGCTATCTGCATTATATAAGCTGTCACCTGGATTTATGCTTTCAGCAAGTTTTATAAAATCCCCGATATTAAAGTTGTGCAGATTTGTCCCGACTGACAGAAGCTCAATGCCTGCTACCAGGTTAACAAGCTTTTCCATAAAAGGTTTCCCAAGTTGCGACGAATCTTCTAAAAATGCAAAAATATTAGCGCAATGAAGCAGCCTCGGATCAAAAAACTTTTTTAAATCATAATGGTACAAACCTGATAAGTATTTCAGTTCCTGCTGTAAAATGTAACTTACCTGTTTTGCTGCCGGATTCAATTTCCTCCCTGTCTTCTGTCCCAAACTCGTTTTGCCTTGCCCTCGCTCCTTGCGATTGTCTTTGGTTCTTTCAGGCTGACTTTTATATGAAGTCCAATTGCAGAAAAAAGCTTGTCTTCAATTGATTTTTCAAAAAACTCAAGATCCATCAATTTCTCGTGAAAATTATCTTCAGAAACTTCCACCCAGACTCCGATCTGGTCCATATAGTTTTCTTTTGTAAGTACTATAAGGTAATGCGGCTCAAGATCCTTTATCTTTAAAAGCACCTCTTCTATCTGTGAAGGAAATACATTTACACCTTTGATGATGAGCATGTCATCTGTCCTGCCCATTGGTTTTGCCATTTTAATAAGTGTTTTTCCGCAGGGGCATTTATCCGTGTAAATATAGGAGATGTCTTTGGTCCTGTACCTTATTGCCGGAAATGCCCTTTTTGTAAGTGTTGTAAAGACAAGCTCACCTTTGGATCCATATGGAAGCGATTTCCCTGTATCAGGGTCGATAATCTCGGCAAGAAAATGGTCCTCATTTATATGCAGCCCATCCTGCTCAAGGCACTCACAGGAAACACCGGGACCGATTATTTCACTTAAGCCATAGCTGTTTAAAGCTTTCATATGAAGCCTTTTTTCGATTTCAACACGCATGGGTTCTGTCCAGGGCTCGGCTCCCAAAAAACCTAGTTTTAAATGCAGTTTGGAAAAGTCTATTCCAAACTTTTCGGCAACTTCAGCGATATATAATGTGTATGATGGCGTGTTGACAAGCACTGTTGACTTGAAGTCAGCCATTATCTTTAGCTGCCTTTCAGTATTGCCGCCAGATATTGGGATTACAAGGGCTCCCAGTTTCTCGGTACCAATTTGAAAACCCCATCCGCCGGTAAATAGGCCGAAAGTGTGGGAAATCTGCACAATGTCATCTTTCCTTACCCCGACATCATACATTACCCTTGCAATGCAATTGGCCCATATATCAATGTCTTCCTTTGTATAGCCGACAACTGTAGGGTTGCCGGTGGTCCCTGAAGAGGCATGGACCCTTACCACCTGGCTTAAAGGAGTGCAGAAAAGGCCGAATGGATAACTGTCGCGCAAATCGTCTTTTGTTGTAAAAGGCAGCTTGCCTATATCGGCAATATCGTCTATTTTATCAGGGTTTACTCCTGCATCATCAATTTTTTTCCTGTAGATTGCATTGTTATTATAGCAGTATTTTACAGTATCCTTAAGATTCTTAATCTGTATGGAAATTATCCTATCCCTGCTCGCAGTGGAAATCTCCGGATCCCAGAAATCCTTTTTTGCAGTTTGAGAACTCATTTTTTAAATCACATCGCCCTTTCTTTTATCAATGACCCTTTTTGCTTTGCCTTCGCTTCTTTTGATTGTTTTAGGTTCTTTTAATTTTACATCAATACTTACCCCGGTTGCAGCATGAAGCTTGTTTTCAATTGCAGATTCAAATTTTTCCAGGTCATTTATTTTTTCCGCAAAAACATCTTCTGAAACCTCAACCCATAGCTCTATTGTGTCAAGGTGGTTTACTCTGTCAACAACTATCAGGTAATGAGGCTCTATCTCCTTGACTTTCATTAAAACTTCTTCGACCTGTGACGGGAACAGGTTTACGCCCCTTATTATAAGCATATCGTCTGTACGGCCGGCTGGTTTTTTCATCCTGCTGTGGGTCCTTCCACAGTCACACTGTGCCTCGTTGATCATTGAAAGATCCCTGGTCCTGTATCTTATAAGGGGCATGGCTTCCTTGGTCAGGGATGTAAATACTATCTCGCCCCGGCTGCCGGAAGGCAAGCGGGCGTTATCAGCAGGATTTATGATTTCAACCATAAAATGATCCTCAGCAACATGCAGGCCTTTTTTTTCGCTGCATTCGCATGATACTCCCGGGCCTATTATCTCTGTCAAACCGTATATATCAATCGCATCAATAAAAAGCCTTGCTTCAATTTCTTTTCGCATCTCCTCGGTCCAGGGTTCTGCGCCAAATATTCCTGTTTTTAGCGGCATTTTGGCAAAATCCAGTCCGAGCTCACTGCCCACTTCCGCTATGTAAAGCGCATATGAAGGGGTGCAGCACAAAACCGTTGAACCGTAATCTTTCATTATCTTTATCTGCCTCTCAGTAAGCCCTCCCGATACAGGGATAACCGTTGCGCCAAGCAGCTCGGCGCCATAATGAAGGCCTAGTCCCCCGGTAAATAATCCGTACCCATAACTGTTCTGGATTATGTCGTTTTTCCTTACTCCGACGCTGTAAAGGTCCCTTGCAATAAGGTTTCCCCATAGGGCAATATCATTTTTGGTATAGCTTACAACAATAGGATTACCGGTTGTCCCAGAAGATGAGTGGATCCTTACAATATCACTCATCTGCCTTGCGAAGAGCCCGAAAGGATAATTGTCGCGAAGGTCTTCCTTTGTGGTAAAAGGTATTTTTTTAATATCGTCCAGGTCATCAAATTTATAAGGATTGACACCGGCATCATCAAACTTTTTTTTATAAAAACCTACATTCTCATAAACATTTATAAGAGTGCTTTGCAGCCTACTTGTCTGAAGCTCCCTAAGCTCTTCCCTGGGCATGGTCTCGTACTTTTCTTCCCAGTAAATTCCGCTCATAAAATTGACCTCCTGAAAACTTTTCTGGTAGTTTTAAGAATATATTACATTTTAAGCAATAATTCAAAAACTACCAGAAAATATACTTATTCAGTTATAATATTTTTCTCTACTGCCCAGCCCCGGCTAATCCATCAGCCTGCTTAGCGTTTAAAAAACAAACACCGGTAAAAACTGGCAGCCAGTTGAGTTTTGTAAGAGACAAACTGCAATCATAAACGCATACCGCTATTTTGAAATTGCAATCTCCTCTTTCTTGAATGCTTTGTCTACTGTCTCCTTTGGCATCGGCTTTGTGCAAAGCGTCACTATTAAAGTAACAATAAATGCAAGCGGGAATGCTATGACAATTGAATCCATGCTCTTCCATGGCGCACCCAGAAGGCTTGTTTTTCCTGTCATCGCAGTGACAATCCCGATTATTTTTGAATTTGCTTCATGCACAAAGAACATCCAGAATACGCTTGTTACAATACCTGTTATCATTCCAGCCAGCGCGCCAGCCTTGTTTGCCCTCTTCCAGAAAAGGCCAAGGATATACATCGGCAAAAATGTTGCGGCGCATAGTCCAAAGAACAGTGATGTTGCCCTTGCAACTATGCTTATAGGCAGGAAATATCCAAGTACAAAACTGACGATTACTCCGATCAATATTCCAATTCTTGTTGACACAATGCCTTTGGTGGATTTCTCTTCCTTGTAATCTGCTGAATATTTCGACCTGCTGAATACATCCCTTCCAAACGAGGTCCCCATTGCATGCAACTGGCCGCTGCTGGTTGACATGGCAGCAGCAAGCAAGGTGATCATAAACAGGTATACAAACCAGGGCGGCATTGCAGCATTGATATATGCCGGGATAATCAGGTCCACATTGCCTTTTTCAACAACATCCACAGCGATCTTGCCTGCTTCCCTGAAGAAATAAACATTTGACAGGGCTCCTACTACAAATGCCACGCCTGTCATCATCAAAATAAAAATCCCGCCGATTAAAACTGCCCTGTTTAACTCTTTATTGCTTTTAACCATCATAAATCTTACAGCAAGCTGGGGTTGCGCAAGCACTCCGATACCGACACCCAGTATTATTGCAGAAACCACGGTCCACCATATGGGGGATCCAAGTACAGGCATTGTCGTCCAACCCTGTCCCCCGCCTTTGGCCAGCGCTGCAGGAAACTTTGATGCCAGATCGGTCAGCGCCTTGTGCGCGCTTACGAAACCGCCTAATTTTACATAAGTCAGGATAAGCAGGGCACCCATTCCGCCAAGCATGATTGTACCTTGCAGGGTATCCGTATACATTACACCTTTTATACCTCCGGCAAATACATAAATAGCAATTATTACAGTGTATATTACAAGAGCCCAGACAAATTGCAGCTTAAGCGACTCTTCAATAAACCTTGCAGCGCCAATAAGCACTGCGCCTGCATACATCGGCATAAAAATAAATACCACTATACCGCCAATTCTCTGGATAGCCCTTGAATCGTACCTTTTACCCAGGAATTCCGGAAAAGTATGGGCATCCAGGTTGGCGCCAATAAGCCTTGTTTTCTTGCCAAAAAATATAAATGCCACAAATATTCCAAGCAATATGTTTAAAAAAGCAAGCCAGAGAAGCCCCATTCCAAGATTTGCAGCCTGGCCTCCAAAACCGACTATTGCAGATGTGGAAATAAAAGTTGCGCCATATGAAATGGCCATTACATATGGATGTGTCTTCCTTCCACCCACCATGAAATCAGAAGCATTTTTGGTTCGTTTCCAGCCAAGATAGCCTAGAAAGATAGTTGCCAGCAGATAAACAACCAGGACAATTATAAAAATTGTTAAGTTCACTTCATCTCCTTTCAAACCAATTTCGGATGCTTAAAAGAATATTGAAACTTTTAAAACATCCTCTTTTTAAATTCTTCCAGATTCTAAAAAGCTGCGGCAGTCAATCAACCATGCTGCTGCCGTTTTATAGCTACTTATCCTTATTCCACATAACTGCTCCATAAATGACGCAGAGAAGTGTTACAAGAATGCAAAACAAGTAAGCCAGAAAAACTGAAACTCCCGCAAATCCAAGCATATTGACCCCCCTTTCAATGTTTATATAAAATGTATTTAAGAGCTTTTTTAGTTAAGTTGCTCTAATATCAGTTAGAGTACATCAAAACTTACTGAAAAATCAACATAGGCGCATGACGCCACAGAAAACATCTATAGCTGCTGATGCTAATATTGACACTGCAAATAATTTTTACAGGCCCAAATCTTAATCACAGATAACCACATTATTTTCTCTAAGTATGCTTTCAGTCTTTGGAATGTCGCTGACACTCAAGACAAGCTTCGTCCCGGCAATCACATAAACATAGTCGATGTTTATTTTTGCATTTGCCAGAATATCAAGGATTTTGTAAAGTCCTCCGGGCCTATCCTCGACTTTGATACAAATGGCCTCTGCAATATGAGTGGTAAATCCGGCTTCTTTCAGTTTCTGTCTTGCCGTATCTGTATCTGAAACAACCAGCCTCAAAATCCCGTAATCCCTTGCTTCCGTTGTCGAAAACCCCTGCAGGTTTATGTCTGCATCCCTTAAAATCCTTGCGACTTCAGCGAGCCTGCCTGTCTGGTTTTCAAGAAAAACTGTCAATTGCTTTACAGGCATATCTTCCTCCTGTCCAAACTTTATTTAATAATCACATTTTATAAGTCAAATTCAAACTTTTATCCAAAAAAGCAAAAACATTTTATTTAATAATGTTTTTACCTGCCAAAAACGCTTTTATATTCAAATCTATAGCTTTGCCGGGTACGCTTTCTTTTATTGCATCCATCCAATTTTCATCTTCGAAAGGAAGCAGATTGGAAAATGCTCCAAGCATTACAATGTTTGATACTTTTATCTGGTTAAACCCTTTTGCTATTTCAACGGCATTTATAAAAAGAGAGTTTCCCGTTATTTCCTTAATCCTGGATTCAATATCTACAGGATACTGCACGTCTTTTGATGATACAGAAGAAGGGTATATTTCGTAGCTGTTTATAAGTATGAAGCCGCATTTTTCCAATTGATTTATGTATCTTAAGCCTTCAAGTTTTTCAAGGGCTACTATGAAGTCAGCTTTATCTATTGTGGGAGAAAATACTTTTTTTCCGAACCTTACACTGCCCTCTACACTGCCGCCGCGCTGTGACATCCCGTGCACTTCTGATACTTTCACATCATATCCTGCGTTTATGGCAGCTCTTGCCAAAACAGCGCTTCCAAGAATTATGCCCTGTCCGCCCACTCCCGCAAAAAGAATAGAAATTATTTCACCTTTTTTCAAAGAACTTTCAGAGTTTTCTGATACAATTTTAAAAACCTTATTATAATTGATGCTATTATTGTCGATTTTATTCATAAAATGTTTTATTTATTTTGTTTTTTTAAGAAAACTTCTTTTAGCCTTAATTTATTTTAAGGAATTATTGTTCACTATTAGTATATTTTAAAAAATTTTTCTTCTATCTTAAGCTTATTCTAAAAAATTTACCTTCGCCATAAGCTTATTTTAAAAAAATTACTTCACTGACAGTTTATTTTAAGAAAACTATCTTTTTACGGCATTTATTGCTTTGTGTTTACATACATCGATACAGACTTCACAGTTAGTACAATTGCTGCTGTTTATAACATATGATCCATCCCGAAGCTCTATGGCAGGGCACCCGAATTTCATGCAAACGCCGCACTGCCTGCATACAAGAGGGTCAATAGTGGGTGTTTCGGCATCGCTCTTCTTTTGAAGCAATGCGCAGACCCTTCTGCACACCACTAAAGAAAGCTCATTTCTTGCAAGCTCTTCCCGCAAGATTTTCTCAAGTTTTTTTAAATTATAAGGATCCACTACCCTTATATGTTTAATGCCCGCTGCTTTTGCTATAGCTTCAGGCTTTATTTGGACCGCATCATCGCCCATAAGTGTTTTGCCGACTCCGGGATTTACCTGGTGTCCCGTCATTGCGGTAGTGCCGTTATCGAGAATGATAATGAGCCCTAAAGCGTTATTGTAGACATTATCAATCAGCGGCGTGATCCCCGAATGGAAAAAAGTGGAGTCTCCAATAACAGAAACAACCTTGTTTTTTAATCCGGGATCAGCTTTCTCCATGCCAAGCGCCTGTCCAAGTCCGGCACCCATACATAATGTACTGTCAATATAGTTTAGCGGCGGCAAAACAGCCAGCGTGTAGCACCCGATATCGCCCATAACTGCCACTTTTAATTTTTTTAAAATGTAAAAAACAGAGCGGTGAGAACAACCGGCACAAAGTACCGGTGGCCTGGGAGGCAGGTCGGTTGAAAGCTTTTTAATTGAAAGCTGCTTTAAATTTTCCAGTGCGGCATTTTCCTTTCTGGAAATCCCTGCAACGCTGACAGTTTTGGTGAAACTGCTGGAATTCAGGCTTATATTTCCCTCATCCTGCCCGGCAAAAAAATCAATGCCAAAAAGTGCGCTGTGAACCTTTTTCATATGTGCAAGGCTAAGTTCGCCATATTCAGGGAAATACTCTTTTCCGGCAACAGCAGTACCGGGTAGAATCAGTTTAATCTGCTCTTCAAGAAAAGGGTCAAGCTCCTCTATAACCAGGATGAGCTTTTTATTGCGGGCAAATTCCCTTATGGTATTTTCAGGCAGAGGATTTGTCATTTTAAGTTTCAAAATAGGCAGGCCATCAAAGATTTCCCGGGCATACTGGTATGATATGCCGGAGGTGATAATGCCTATGCCTGCTGCGGAAAAGCTCTTTGACGATTTAGGCGGTATATAAATATCATAATATCCGGGATCTTCGCAATACTCTTTTAACTTTTCCCATCTTTCCATCATGGCCTGGTGCCTTATCCTCGCATGTGAAGGAATCATGACGTATTTACGGGAATCTTTAACATATTTTTTAACGGGCAGCTCTGTTTTTTGCCCGATTTTTACAATGGAGCGCGAGTGGGATATCCTTGTCGTTGTCCTTAAAAGGACAGGGGTGTCGAAATCCTCACTGATATTAAAGGCGGCTTTAACCAAGTCAAGTGCTTCCTGGCTGTCGGTAGGTTCCAGCATTGGGACCTTTGCAAATTTCGCATAAAACCTGTTGTCCTGTTCATTTTGGGAGCTGTGCATATGAGGGTCATCAGCAGAAACGATAACCAGTCCTGCCCCCACCCCGGTATAAGCCAGGGTCATAAAAGGGTCCGCTGCGACATTTAAGCCCACATGCTTCATGGCCACAAGAGTGCGAGCGCCCGCCATGCTTGCTCCTGAGCCTGCTTCCATTGCAACTTTTTCGTTTACAGACCACTGGCAGTAAATATCACGGTATTTTGCAATATTCTCAAGAATCTCTGTTGAAGGAGTACCGGGATAAGCCGATGCAAATTTGACGCCGGCTTCATATGCACCCCTTGCTATGGCTTCATTGCCTGTTAATAGTTTAATTTTTTCGTTTATGCCCAATCTTTAAATTAATTCAGCTGATTATTATTATGGTTTAACAAATTAGTTTTTATTGAATAATTCATTAAATTTTAGGAAAATATTTGTTAAATTTAGCCAGAGATCTTCTCACTTTAGCCTGTTTGGCCAATTATTCACCGTAAACGAATTAAGTTATATAGTATATATAAGAAGATTTAAATGTAAAGAAACATCCCTTTCCCAAGGTACCTGAAATACATTTTTAAATTAAGCAATTACTTTTACTTTTTAAGGCTAACTACTTTTGCATTTGAGAGTAATTATATAATTCAATTTATTTTGTTGCGAATTTAATATAATATATTCAGTTAGGATGGAAAAGGCAAAAAAAATACAAATCAGAAAAAGCCAGGGCTTTAAGATAATAGTCTTTGCTGTAGTTGTGTTTTCGGCTGTCCAGGTGTGGTTTCTATATAAAAACTATAAGGTAATTGTGACTAAGCTTCCTGATAATCTCTACGCATCACCATTAAGTTTTCCTGTCTCTGAGCTGACAATCAATTCAAAATACCAGCCGCCTTCAGAAAATCCGGAAAAGAACCAAAGCGCAGTGACCACTGAAGAAACTATTTCGCTTGAGAATTCACTTGAAACTGCTGTTACAACCGCCACCGAACCTGTTGAAACTTCTGCTGAAAGCTCCCAGGAGTTTATTTTAACAGATGTACAGAAAAAGATTGTAATAAGGCTGATAGCGCTGCTTGGGGAGGATATAAAGTACGGTTACAAGGTTTATAAAGAAACAGGCTACCCGAGTGAAAATATCTGGATATCAACCGATGTCATTTCAATGGTCCTGAAAGATACCGGGTACGACTTGATGGAGTTGATAAATAAAGATATGGTGGACCATAAAGAGGATTACCCCATGGATATCAAAAACAGAAAGGACCCCATTAAATATATAGATTTCAGGGATGTCTTTTTCCAGGAACAATTCTTTAAAAGAAATGCGCTTGAGCTTGAGAAAAAATTCATCCCCGGTAATAATGAAAACATGATCCAGTGGCAGCCCGGGGATATAGTATATTTTCAGTTCGACCCTAAAGACCCCTACCAGGATCTTGCCGGTTTTATTTCTTCAAAAAATAATGACAAGGGTGTGCCGCTTGTAATAATGATCTCGAAAGAGTTTGGGAAAGTGGTGGAAGTCGACAAACTCCAGGAATACATAATAGTAGGGCACTTCAGATATCCAAACCCTTATACAGAATAATAAAGACATGTAAAGAGGTGTGGATCTTTGCGAAAAAGAATGAAGTTTCATTCGGAAGTGTAAATACTTATGCTTAAAGAGTAAATACTTATTCTTAAAGAGTAAAAGAATAAAGAATTGATAGTGCCCACCCGCCGGTTTTAGAACTTGAATGGGTTAAAGTTTGTTTTATAGTCAAAATAGTCCACTTTTTCCCTTCTCTTAAGGCCTCCCACAATCCCGTAAGTCAGCGGCGTAAGCAGGATTTCAAGCCCGACTTTGAAAACATAATTGGAAACTATGATAAGAAATACAAGCCTCCACTCATAAACCCCTAAAAAAGCAATAAGTACAAAAAGCAGGGTATCTATTCCTTCACCAATTACAGTTGAGCCTATTGTCCTTACCCAAAGCATCCTTCCCTTTGTAAATATCTTTATTTTGGCAAGTATAAAGGAATTTAAGAATTCGCCGCAAAAATATGCAACAAGTGATGCAGTTACAATCCGCGGAGCCTGGCCAAGGATTTTTATGAAAGCTTCCTGGAATGCCCATCCGGGCGCAGGCTTTAAAATGCTTATAATACCAAGAGTTAAAGCCATCAGGAGAGCAGAAAAAAAGCCTATCCAGATTACCCTTCGGCCCTTGCTGTATCCATATACTTCAGTAAGAATGTCACCAAAAATATAAGACAGCGGGAACAGTATTGTCCCTCCATCAAAAGTAAACCTCCATATCTGCACAATTTTTGTAGAAGCTATATTGGAAATTAAAAGTACGGCCACAAACAGGCCCGTAATAAGGTCGAGATATCTGTACTGGGTTTGGTTTGAATTATCATCCATACTGTTTTTATGATTATTGGTAAATTTATATTAAGTTATTGTCAGCCATAACAAAGCCTGCAAACGCTGGATTTCCCTATATGCGGTTTTAGCCACATATTGCGCTTTGATCTATAGACAATCGCGCTGCACAGTTTAAATATTTATCAGGGCTTACCATGAAATATCTTTAGCCAATAAGCATAAAGATGCCTGTCTATCTTTTTAAAGTCCTTATACCTTATTGAGATTATCTGCCTGAATCTTTTACTGTGCCTCATTTCCATTAAATGGACAAGCTCATGAAAAATGATATATTCCACCAGGTATTCAGGAAGAACGCTCATAGCCCTGTTTATTGTCATTTTTCTTTTTGAGGTCATGCTTGCCCATCTTGCCTTCATTTTCCTGAAAGTAATTTCTTTTAAAGTCAGCTCCAATTCTGCAGAAAGCCTTGCGGATATTTCATAGACAAGGGCCTTAAACTCAGATTCTTTCCTGGATACCAGGTCACTATTGTCAGAAATATCCAGGCATTCCTGAAGATATGTTTTCTTTTTAATTATCCACTTTTTATATTTATCAAGGAGGATTTCTGCATCATATCCATACGGAACGACAAGGTTTAAGAAACCTGCCCTGTATTCAACCCTCGGGTTTTTAATTCTTCTGTAAGTTACTTTATATAAAATACTCCCGGAATCCATAAAAAACGCCAATTCTTTTATAAAATAAAAATATTTTTGATTTTTAAATTTAACAAATTAAATTTAAATAAGCAAACCACCCGTTATTATTTTTATAATTGTTTATCGCCCATTGTGTTTTTATAATTATCTATAACCTGGCATGTTTTTATAATTGCTTATTACTTGATATGTTCTTATAATTATTTATCGCCCATTATGTTTTTATAATTGTTTATTTTTATATTTTTGATTTTCTGTTATATTTTTACTATATAAGCTGGAGTATTAAGGTCAGTTTAGGTTTTTGCTGAATCCGGCTTTTTGCCTGTATCTTGTGCGTACAACTCTTTAATTATTGTAAGTAATTCTAAATAATTCTTTATCCGGAGGTTTTTAAATTGGAAAAAAGCAAGAAATTTGACAAGACCATAGCCTATTATATCCTGTGTGGCGCAACGCTTGGAGCGGTTGCCGGATATATAGTAAAAAAAGTCGGGATGAAAAATATAATGACTGTCCTCAAAGCAAAAAAGATAATACCCGGAAACATCCTCAAAACAATTTCTGAGTTTACCAATGCCGGGAACCAGGACGATCTCGACTATATTGAAGATGCAGAAGACGAAGACAGAGGCTAAAACAATAGATATAATTCTTTACCTTTGTTACAGTTCTTTGCAGATAGAGAATAATTGCAGATTTAACCACTTTACTAAGCTTGGGACTGCCATATAGACCAAAGAACGTTTTTCACAAAACCTGTTTTGAGTTTTTCCTTATTTTTTCCTTGGCATTTTCTTCATTACAAGGAAATAATAGATTATTGCTCCAACACCCCCGGCCAATACTACTATCAGGACCCAAAGGACTTTGGAATTCTCAGAGGGGCTTGGAAAATCAAGGTTTTCTCTTTTTGCACAGTCTACAAGAGCGATTATCCACACTACAAAAAAGAATATGCCTGCGGCAAATGCCAGGACATAAAGGCAGACGAATACGCCCATAAGCCCTGCAACCCCTGTGCCGATTGCAGCCGAAGCAGCATTTTCGGTTGTGCAGGCTAAAAGCAAATACATTAAAGATACAGCAAGCATCAAGACCATTAATATCCTGGCAAATCCCGGTAATTTATTTTTTATTTTTAAAACAATTTTATTTTCCATATAGCCTTCCCTGTCAATGCTTAATAATACAAAAAATATTTTTAAAACAACTTTTTTATAAGCCAGGCCATATTTTCACCAAGCTTTTTGAACGTACTGACTCCTTCAGCATCATTGAGGATCTCTCCTTTTTCCCTTCCAATCGCCATGTTCCAATAACTGGAATACGGAACAATCACTTCGCTTAAAGCAAACAGGTTATTTATCTGCGAAAGAACTGCGCCTGCCCCCTGTCGCCTTACTACCGCAATGCCTGCCCCGACTTTTCTTCTTAACATATTACCTTTATCTGTGGACCTTGCAATATATCCCACTCTGTCAATCAATGCTTTTGTTTCAGGGGTTACTGAGCCAAAATAAACGGGGGAAGCTATTATCAGGCCTTCAGCTTCGTAAATTTTTCTGGCGCAATCATTTAAAATATCATCCTTATCATTCTCATAGCCATAGCAGTAACCGTCTTTTTTTTGCCTGCATTTAAGGCAGGCACGGCAGCCTCTTATATCCATGCCGCCAACCTGGACCATCTCTGTATTGATGCCTTCACTTTGAAGCTGTTCAAATATTATACTAATAGCAATTGAAGTATTGCCATTTTTGCGCGGACTTCCATTAAAAGCCACAACCTTCATTTATCCTCCTTATAGATCACAAGTCTTTGATACATGGCATATGATGCTTTCCCAATAATATACTATTGCTTTATTTAAAGTTATAAATTTTTAAGATTATTTAAAACTCCAAATTTTAAATCCCTAAAATTTTTATTCTTAACCAGAATCTTTATAAATTCTTTGCTGGCGGGCTTGTTTGGGAAGGTATATGCATTACACAAAAATTATTTTTAACGCCTTTTATAAGTTTTCCCTCCCCTTTAATAAATATATACCCTTGGAATTTTATCTTTCAGCATGCAAAGCACTTCATAGCTGATGGTCCCAATAAGGCTTGCAAGATAGTCTGCAGATATCCTGCCCTGGCTGGAATTGCCTATAAGCGTGACTTCAGTTCCTTCGCATATCTGTGAAGAGTCAGCAATATCGGTGACGTCTGCCATTACCTGGTCCATTGTGACATTGCCTACAACAGGTGCAAGCCCGCCATTAATCAGCACTTCTGCCTTATTTGAATATAATCTTGTGTATCCGTCCGCATAACCTATCGGGATTGTCGCGATAATGCTCGGCCTTGAAGTAGTAAAGGTTGCGCCGTAAGAGACTGATTCACCAGCACCAACCTTTTTTACAAAAGATACCCTGGACTTTAAACTTAAGATTGGTTTTAAACTGTTAATGACTTTTACAATCCCTGGAGGCAGCCATTCATCAGCTTTTAATCCAAAAGGGCTTATCCCATATATGGAAATGCCCAGCCTTACCATATCGCAGTGGAATTCCTTATGCCTTAAGAAAGCGGCGCTATTTGCACAATGCACTATTTTGAACCTTATCTTTTTTTCCTCAAGAGCTTTTAAGACATCCTGGAAACGACGCCATTGCATCATAGTATAATCATCGTTTTTTTCACCTGCGCAGCTGAAATGAGTAAAAATCCCTTCTACATTTAAATTCGAAAGGCCAGCAATTTTCTCTATCTCCTCAACAGCTTTTCTATGATATATACCGACACGGTTCATCCCAGTATCGACTTTTATATGCACATTTATTTTTTTGCCAAATTTTCCGCAGACCAAAGAAACAGCCTTGGCCTTCTCAAATGAATTTAAACATAGGGTAAAATCATATTTTATTGCATCCCTGATTATTCCTATCGGGGATTCGCCGAGTATGTAAACAGGCACCTTTATCCCCATTTTTCTCAAATATATTGCATCTTCTGCCAGCACAACACCAAGCGCATTAACACCGCTTTTTACGGCATGATTTGCTATTTCCCTTATGCCATGGCCGTAGGCGTTGGATTTTACCACAGCCATTATTTTTGTCTCTTTGGAAGCAAGGTGGGATTTTAAGACCCTGATATTATTCGACATAGCCGCGAGGCTTATTTCGATTCTTGTAAATCTCTTGTTTTTTCCGTTTATCTTAAGCATTGATTATTTATTTTCTTTAGGAATCATTGACCTTACAATATCTGCTCGGGTGACAATACCGATGATTTTATCATCCTCATCAACCACTGGAAGCCTGTTGACTTTCAGCCTGAGCATAAGTTCAGCAATATCACTGATCGTGGTTTCCGGGCCAATCGTCTGTACTTTTGTAACCATGATATCTTCGACTTTTGTTGCCAGGTGTTTTTTAAGGTTGTCCCTGAACCTGTTAAGGCTGTCAAGATAAATGATGCCATCCAGGAGTTTAAAATACCTGGGAAAATGCAGGTCAGTATCCTGGACTATTATATCAGCCTCGGTTACTATCCCGACAATCTTTCCATCGCTGCCGACAACGGGAACGCCGCTTATTTTATTTTTCAACAGGATTTCCGAGAGATCTTCAATTGATGAATCTTTTTTTATAGTTATTACATTCTCAGTCATTATTTCCCGCGCTGTCAATTCTGCCATTTGGATCCTTTCAGAAATTATTAATATTTTATTTTTTCAATTCGTAAAAAAACTTTCTTAATGCCCTCCAGAAGGTCCGAAGCAATCTGTGAAGTCTTGCCGGTGCTTTCAGCCATTATATCAGAAGCCATGCCATGAATAAACGTTCCACATACTGCAGACTCAGTAAGCTTGACACCCTGTGCAAGAAGCGCCCCGATTATCCCGGTAAGTATATCCCCTGTTCCTGCAGTTGCAAGAGCCCAGCTTCCTGTAGGATTGATAAAAGAAACCATTGCAGGATCGGTAATGATAGTAGCGGCCCCCTTTAAGACTGCTACTGTTCCAAATCTCTTGACAGCTTCTAAACTGCAGGAAAATCTCTCCTCAAGCGCTATCTTGTTTTTGCCAAGGATTGCCGCCATCTCCCCGCTATGCGGGGTGATGATGACATTTGGCATTTTGAAATTGCTGCCAGCCCCTATTTCCATCGGGCCATAAAGAGCCCTGAGACCGTCTGCATCAAGGACGGCGGGCTTTGTAAATTGCCTTAAAATCTCCCTTACAAGACAGATTGTGCTGGGATTTTGAGACAAACCCGGTCCGATTGCCAGAGCATCAAATTTTTCTGAAAGCTCCATGATTTCCTCAAAAGCGTCCATGTGGATACTCAGATCATCTGTCTGCGCTACAGGATAAGTCATTGTTTCTGTGAGCTTTATTTCCATAATGCTGTTTAGCTCCCATGGGCAGACAAGAGTTACGAGACCGGCTCCTGCCCTCATTGCAGCTTCACAAACCATAGCTGCAGCTCCGGTTAATCCAAGTGAGCCTGCAATGACAAGAAGTTTTCCAACCGCATGTTTATACGTCAATGATTGCCTTGGCGGTATTTTTGCTGCCACCCATTCCAGATCGGCTTCGTAAATCTTTTCGTAGCTTTGATAATATTTTAATGGGATGCCTATATCAGTAATAATCACTTCTCCGGCAAAATCCCTCCCCGGATAAAGAGCAATACCAAGTTTTTTGCAGCCGAATGTTATGGTTTTGTCAGCCTTTACTGCTGTCCCAAGTACCTGCGCCGTGTCAGAATCAATGCCTGACGGAATATCTATTGAATATATAACGGCATTGGGACGGTTTTCTGCATCCAGGATCATGGGACCACCCGGTCCACCCGGCCTCCAGGGGGAAGAAATATCTTCCGGCTCACTTGGGGCAACTACCGTCGAAATCTCTCCCGGAGTATCCAGGGGCTGACTTGGAGCAACTATTCCCGAAACCTCACCCAAAAAGCTCATAGATGCTGCATTTCCGAATCTGGCCTTTAAGTTTTTTGCAGAATTTATGCATTCAATCACATCTTTTGCCTGCCCCCGTATTTCCCTGCCGCGAAGGCCCGTGCCAAAAATCGCATCCACAATAAAGTCTGCAATTTTAAGCTTTGAATTAAAATCCCGTCCGGTGTTTATATCTTCCGGATTCAGGAAATGAACCTTTACATTATCATTAATCGAAAGCGCGTCGAAATAGTATTTGCTGTCAACGGAAAATTTTTCTGTGCTTGTTATACAGAATACGTCTATTCCAACTCCAGCTCCGGCATCTGCTCCTGCAAGAATGGCCGCGGCAGCAAAACCGTCTCCACCATTATTCCCTCCACCGCAAACCACAACACCTTTTACCTTTCCGCCAGTGCGTCCATTTGGTAGAAAGCTGTCTTTAAAGTCTTTGATTATAGTTTCTGCTACTCTGCTGCCAGCATTGCCCATAAGCTGCCTTGAGTCTATCCCGCCCTCGACACATTTTGCATCTATCTGCTCGACCCTGCTGCCTTTTAATATTATTAATGCTTCCACTAAAAGCGCCTTTCACATTTTTAATCGAAAATTTTAATGATTATTATACTTTTAAAAACGATTAAAATTAAGTCTTTTGTATTTAGTGGCAAATTCTTATAAAATTCAAAAGAACATTATTTTGTGGATAAACAGCAGCCTCAATAAAGTCAGGAATTTTAATATAATGGACAACAATTATCAATACGAACCTAAATATTATTTTTAAACATAACTTAAGAGGTGAAATAGTGTCTGACCCTAATGTAACTTTTATATTTTCAGAAATTTTTAAAATATTGCCCTTTTTAATACCTGTTCTATTGATCCAGTACAGTTTGATGGTATTTGCCTTAGTCCTGGTAATAAAGAACGAAGTGAATTATCTGCCCAAATGGGGGTGGATTCTGATTATTGTGCTGATTAACCTTATCGGATCGATTGTGTTTCTCATTATTGGCAGGAAGAAAGAAAAAGAACTTGATAAAAGTAGCTGATTTAAAAAAGAGTTACCAACGGCTTGAAGTACTAAAAGGCATAAGTTTTGATGTCAAAAAAGGCTCGGTATTCGGGTTTATTGGAAAAAATGGTGCAGGCAAGACTACTACCATGAATATTTTAACAGGGTTATTGAGATTTGAAAGTGGCCAAATATTAATAAACGGCATGGATTTTTTAAAAAACAAAATTGAGCTCTTAAAATCAATTGGGTACCTTCCTGAGAACCCGGTTTTTTATGAATATATGAATGCTTATGAGTATTTAAATTTTATTGGTGAAATCACAGGCCTTAAAACAAAAAAATTAAATTTTGATATTTTACACCTCCTGAAAGTAGTAAATTTAAAAATCCAGGCAAAAAGACGAATAAGCGGATATTCAAGAGGAATGAAGCAAAGGCTCGCATTAGCGGCAGCAATTATTCATGAGCCGGATATTTTATTTTTAGATGAACCGGCTTCAGCTCTTGACCCTGAAGGACGGCTCGAAATGCTCGCACTTCTTGAAGAACTCAAACGCCGGGGGAAAACAATTTTTTTATCAACACATATTTTAAATGATGCCGAAAGAGTTTGTGATGAAGTGTGTATAATTGAGGAAGGCAGAATATTGCTTGACGAAAAACTTTCCGATTTATATGACAAATACATACAACCGGTTTTTGATATTGAGTTTGAAAAAGAGCTGACAGTTGAAACTGAAATATTAAATAAACTCAGCTGGGTAGAAAGCATTAAGGCCTGCGGCAAAATTATTAACCTTTCTGTTAACAATATAAAGATTGGCAGAGCGGAAATATTAAAAGTTCTGTCCGGACTGGACAATTATGTTACAAGTTTTCAAATCCGGAAAAGTTCGCTTGAAGATATTTTTATTAATATTACAAACCAGGGCAGAAAAGTTAAATGAGATCATTTAGGGCTTATTTTAAAAAAGAGTTTAAAGAGGCAGCCAGGAATTACAAATATCTTATTCTGGCGGTAGGATTTATTTTCTGGGCTTTACTTGATCCGCTGATGTTAAAATTGCTGCCACTGATATTAAAGGCAAGCCTGCCGGTTGAATTGCTTTCACAGTTTACAAACATTAACCGTGATTATGCTTTTCTAAATCTTCTCAAAGACTTGTTCCAGGTCGGTACTTTGTTTTTTGTATTTTCGCTAATGGGTATAATTTCAAGCGAAGTAAGCAAAAAAAAATTAGTCCTGCCATATTCAAGAGGACTAAAACCTGAGGGGATGGTGCTTGCAAAATATATCCATTATGCAATAACCGTTTCCATTTTTATTTTTGCAGCATTTTTAACCAATTATTTCTATGTAAAAAGTCTTTTTAACAGTGGTGTGTTATCAATACAAATTGTTTTATGGTCCTGCTTTTTGTATATATTGTATTTTGCAGTAATCCTGGCACTGCTGTTATACATGAGCAGCTTATTCAAAAAGAGCATTATTCCGGGACTTTTAGTGCTGGCCATAGTTTATGGTTTCAACTTCTTTAACCAATTAAGTCTTATAAGAAACTACCTGCCCAATTACCTGATTCTGAGGGCTGCTGACTTGGGAGTTTTTTTTGACACTTCCCTTATACCGACTTTTTTTATTTCTGTTTTCCTTATTGCAATTTTTATTTTTCTTACTATTATCAGGATGAAAAAAATCGATGTTGCTTAAATTAAATAAAGGTATTAAAAGAGTATAGATGGATTATTCGAGCATAACACACTTTCTATTAAAATTTGGCTATCCGATAGTATTTTTACTTGTAGTTTACGAGGGGCCCTTCGTTACCATAATCGCCGCATTTTTAGCTGCAGCCGGTTTTTTCAACGTCTTTATCCTGTATCCGGTTGTAGTCATTGCAGATTTGACCGGTGATATCATATGGTATTATGTAGGGTATTTTGGCAGGGAAAAAGTCATAAACCGTTGGGGAAGATTTTTAGGGCTGCCTTATGAACGGTTGGACAAGCTGGAAAAACTAAATGAAAAATTTAAAAACCATCAGGCTAAGATAATGTTCGTCGCCAAAGTAACCCATGTTATTGGTTTTCCTTTTCTTATTGCTGCAGGGATATTCAAGTGGGATATAAAAAAATATATCTGGTTTAATTTCCTTGCAACACTTCCAAAATCTTTGCTATGGATAATAATTGGATATTTTTTCGGCCAGGCAAGCGTCCTTGTAAACAAATACCTGAAATTCGGCACCTATATCAGTATAGGTATTTTTATTCTTTCAATAGCTGCCTATTTTGCCATTGTAAAAATATCAAGGAAGTATTTTAAGAATTATGAAGTATAGATTATTTGGAAAATTTCTTAAGGCGCCCCCTGAAAGAAATCCGCAATTTACAGGTAACAAAATCCAGCCATGTTTTTATCAAATATTAAAATTAATAAGTTTTTAATAATTGGATTTTAGGATTTAGTTTTCCCTAACTTATCAACTCTTTCTTTGTTTTTCGGCTGATGTAAGACATTTTCAAGAACTGATGCAGAATTTGGTTAAAAGGCATTGCTCTAATAATCTGGTTTATCATTTTCAGTTCACTGTACCACCCTCTAAAAACCCCTGCTTTGCCTGATTTGGTTACTAATTTCAGGTTGGGTAATTTTACCGAAATAAAAACTGATCCACTCTTGAGCAGAGATTTGTTCATAAGTATTTCCATACTGTAACCTATTTGCGGTTTTGACCAGATAAGAGGATCTTCCAGTAAATCTCTCCTTACAGCTCTCTCGCCACTCAGGCAATCAACTTTGAGCAATTTCATATGAGCGGCAGAATTGGAACGTAAACTCAGTGTCCAGTCCGCGTAACCATTAAGTACCGGGTTGACAAGATCATATATATTTTGATCAGTAAGTCCGATCAAATCTGCATCCAGGAAAAGTATGACCTCATTTTTTGCTTTTGCCAAACCTTTCTTGCAGGAAGCAGTTTTCCCGATGTTTATTTCATTTTCCAACAGCTTCACATTGAATTTTTTAACAACTTGTGATGTTTTATCAAAAGAACCGTCATTAACAACTATCACTTCGTCTATTAATGGATGATTTGCAACAACTGACAAAACCCCTCCTATTCTGGGTTCTTCATTGCAAGCTGCAATAATTACACTTACTTTTTTATTTACTATCACTTTAATAATTATCAGATTAATAGAAATTATTTAAAATCCGGTGTTTTATGTATATCT
>PMCC01000003.1:25920-28991 GCA_003155275.1 Actinomycetota bacterium
ATCGGCTGTCCTGAAGGCATATTCAGCACTTCAATATCTCTGAAAAAAATAGTTTTTCCCATACCGGTCCCTAAAGCTTTGGCAACAGCTTCCTTTGCAGCAAACCTTTGAGCATAGGAAATATACCTGGCGGTCTTATTTTTTTTGTCTTCGCAGAAGGTAATTTCGTGCTTTGTATAAACACGGGTTTTAAATCCGGGGTACTTTTCCAGGGCCGATTTTACCCTTTTTACTTCTATAATATCTGTGCCGATACCGTAAACAAAGGGTTGGCCATTATAAGGATTTTTACCCTGATATTTTTTAAGGCTTTTATTCGACTGTGACACTCTTAGCCAGATTCCTGGGCTGGTCGACATTTCGCCCGTGATTTTTAGCAATATAGTAGGAATACAGCTGGAGAGGGACAACTGACAGGATTCCATAAAACTCTTCAATTGTTTTGGGCAGCTCAAAAGTATAATCAGCATATTTGCCAGTATTAATATCTCCCTCAGAAATGATGGCAAAAATCTTTGCATTCCTTGCTTTTACTTCCTGGAGGTTGCTTAGCATTTTATCATAAACAAAATCCTTTGGTATGACCCCCACAACGACAGTCCTGGTATCTGTCAATGCAATGGGGCCGTGTTTCATCTCTCCGGCCGCATATCCTTCCGCATGGATATATGATATTTCTTTTAGTTTTAAAGCGCCTTCAAGCGCCATNNAGGATCTGCTGTATCTTGTTCGGGATAACTTCAAGTTCCTCAATGATCCTGTCGAATTGCTCCTCCTGCATAAGCCCCCTTGCTTTTGCAAGGTAAAGCGCGGTAAGGTACATTACCATTATCTGGGCTGTAAAAGTCTTGGTGGCGCATACACCGATTTCCGGTCCTGCGTGAGTATAGATGACTGAATTTGACTCCCTGGCAATCGTACTGCCGACGACATTTGTCACTGCCACAACTTTTGCGCCCTTGGCCCTGGCTTCCCTGATGGCTGCCAGCGTATCTATGGTCTCACCGGACTGGGTTATTGCAATAAACAGGCAATCGGCATCGATTATAGGGTCCCTGTACCTGTATTCAGAACCTATGTCGACTTCTACGGGTATTTTTGCCCATTTTTCTATAAGAAGTTTTCCAGTCAGGGCAGCATGATATGATGTTCCGCAGGCAATTATCTGGATTTTTTTAAGTTTTTTCACCTGTTCATCAGAAAGCCCTATTTCATCAAAATTAAGCTTGCCGTTTATAAGCCTTCCCCTCATCGTTTCCCTTATGCCGTATGGCTGTTCAAACATTTCCTTCAGCATAAAATCTTCATAGCCTGATTTCTCAGCGCTTTCAAGGTTCCAATTTGCCCTGAAAGGCTCCCTGGTAATCAGTGAGCCTTCCAAATCGTAAATCTCGACCTTTTCCCTGGTAATGCGCACAGCCTCATAATCATTTATCACAATAAAATTATGGGTATATTCAAGTATTGCAGGCATGTCGGAAGCAAAAAAGTTTGCATCTCTGGTTACTCCCACAATAAGAGGACTTGCAATCCTTCCTGCAACAATCTCATCAGGATTGTTTACTGAAATTGCTACAATCGCTCCTGAGCCCTTTATTCTTTTTAAGAGCCTTTGCATTGCTATTAAAAGATCCCGGTTGTCTGTGTCATTCTTAAGATATTCCTCTAAAAGATGCGGCAGTACTTCTGTGTCTGTTTCTGAAATAAACTTATGGCCTTTTTTTTCAAGCTCTTCTTTTATTTCGGCAAAATTTTCTATGATGCCGTTATGGATGACTGCAATGCCGCCGCTGCAGTCAAGGTGCGGATGTGAATTGACCTGATTTGGCACTCCGTGTGTTGCCCACCTTGTGTGGCCGATTCCAACGGTCCCATCAATATGTTCGTCTTTTAACAGCTCCTCCAGAGCCTTTATCTTGCCGACTTCTTTTACAACTTTTATGCAATATCTGGCTTTGCGATCTTTATCTGTAGGGTTTGAAGCTGCGGCTGAACCGGCGGTGTTATTTTTAAAATCTGCCTCTTTTTTTCCATCTGCCAGCATTAAAATACCTATTCCTGCAGAATCATAACCTCTGTATTCAAGTCTTTTAAGACCCTCTATCAATATATTTTTACAGTTCTTATTTCCTATATAAGCAACTATTCCGCACATTTGAGCCTCCTACTTTTCTATTTCGGAAATCATATCGATAATATCGGCAGCGCTGTCGTCTGCAAGCTGCTGTGTTTCAGCTTCGACCATCACTCTTATGAGAGGTTCTGTCCCGGATGGCCTCACCAGTACCCTTCCACTTCTTCCAAGCTTGACGGAAACTTCTTCAACCCTGAAATTTACTCTGCTGTCACTCAAGATCTTTGCCTTGTCTTTAACTTTGATATTTTTCAATACCTGTGGAAATTTTGGGATTAACCTGAAAATATCATCGGGATGGTAATTATTATTTACATAAACGTTTAAAAATTCGAGAGTGCTTATAATGCCATCCCCTGTGGGGCTTATATTCCTGAAAATTATATGGCCGGATTGCTCTCCGCCAAGGATACTGTCGACTTCGAGCATCTTTTCAAGAACATACCTGTCACCCACATCCGTTTTATAGACAGTAATGCCTTTTTCTGCCATGGCTTTGTTAAAACCCATATTTGCCATGACTGTTGTAACAACGCTGTTATTTTTAAGTGTCCCTTTTGCCGACATGTCCATGGCTGCAAATCCAAGCATCAGATCACCGTCAATGATTTTGCCTCTGCTGTCACAGGCAATTACCCTGTCACAATCCCCATCGTAAGCAAAACCCAGCTGGGCTCCGCATGAAACAGTCGCGCCGGAAATAAACTCAGGATGTGTAGCGCCGCACCCCTTGTTAATATTTTCCCCGCCAAAATCTGTATTGAAACTTATGACTTTTGCGCCAAAACGTTTAAAAACCATGGGCGCAAGCCTGCCCGCGGCGCCATTCGCGCAGTCGATTGCAATTTTTACTGGCGAAAGGTCCAGGTTAAAGAAATTGTACAGGTAGTTTGTATAAAGTTCATATGCATTTTCAAGTACCGTATTCCTGCCTACA
>PMCC01000101.1 GCA_003155275.1 Actinomycetota bacterium
GATTCGCTCTTGTTTAAAACCCTTGACTCAAAAAAGTAAAACGACGCAGAATTAAGGTGAGCTATTAAAAAACCCGATAGATTTTCCTGCAGGAAGAATAGATAAATCAGTTATAAACTGAAAAAATGAAAAGAAATATAGAAACCCAGTTCTAAAATAATAATAAATAACATAGAATGTCAGTCCTAACAGTATAATAAATAAAATAGAAATAAAAAAAGGATAAAATGGAATCAATCTTACATCTTGACTTAATGGCAATACTGACAACAATTTTTGAAGTTGCCGGAATTGGATATATTATAATATTTGCCATAATCTTCGCAGAATCCGGTCTGCTGATAGGTATTTTTTTTCCTGGTGACAGCCTGCTTTTTACTGCAGGGCTTCTTGCAAGCCGCGGGGTTTTGAATGTCTGGATACTTGTTGCAATAACATTCATTGCTGCAGTTTCCGGAGACAGTGTAGGCTATGCTTTCGGCCATAAAGTCGGACGGAGGTTATTNNTTATCAGGACTTTTGCTCCTGTTGTTGCAGGTGTCGGAAAAATGAAGTACAGGACTTTTATTGTTTATAATGTCTGCGGCGGCGCTTTATGGGCTCTGTCTGTTCCGCTTATCGGTTATTATTTAATAAAACTGCTTCCGGAGAAATATCAGGCCGCTGTCGATAAATACCTTCTCCTTATAATATTTCTTATAATCGTGGTTTCTGCAATACCTGCATTTCTTGAGTTCATAAAATCCAGGAAAAAAAAGTCACAAAGCCAGGAGCCTGCTGGTGATGAAGAGAAAAACTAATTTTTGTTGAATTTTCGGCCAAAATTTTAAGTTTCAAAAATATTTGTGCCCAGGAAATTAATAATTTTTATAAAATGATGAAATACTCATCAAGAACGGGTGAAGATAAGAATTAAACCAATAACTTCAGGCAGTCACCGGTTTTTATGGAGCAGGCTCTCACACTGCCTGATTTCAGTTCAACAGTCTTTNNCCTTCACTTTCTTTTAATTGCGCCGAAAACACAAGCCCAAACAATTTCCTGAAAAAGGAGTCTGCTGTTTTTATATTTCGTAAAAGCAAAAAATCGCTGCCGTCAGCCATTACCCTGGATAACCTCATAGAATCTATTTTCCTGTTTCTTTTTCAACTTCCTTTTTTCCGGTTTCGAGCTCTTCAACCTGCTGCTTGTCAAGCCTTAACAGAAGTGTCTGGAATTCACCAACATGGGTTTTTTCTTCTTTAGCAATATCAAGTATTACCTTTTTAATATCCGGATTTTCAGTTTTTGCAGCAAGCTGCTCGTAAAGGTTTATAGCGTCGAGCTCTGCAATTATCCCTGTACGCAGTATTTCCTTATCAATATTTTCTTTTGTGACTTTGTTTAAATCTGTTGGAATATTTGACATCATAATAGACAACCTCCTCTATTGTAATAAATCTTTACATAGTAAATTTTTTAACTCTAATTATGATTATACCACAAAATATACATTTATGTAAATGTTCAATATTGTTTTATCCAGTATTACTTCAAACAATAGCAGCCATACCGTAAATCATAAAGGTGGAATTTGGTTTATTAAGCAAACAATTAAAATTCTACAAACCGAAGCAAAAAAGCTTTTCATTTCTTTACAGTATATGGTCGGGATGGCGGGATTTGAACCCACGACCTCAGCGTCCCGAACGCTGCGCGCTACCAAGCTACGCTACATCCCGACTCAACATAGGACGCAGTAATTATATACTATTTTATACTTTGAGTTAACAGATATTTTAATTAATTGAGTTTATGACTTTAAGAGTTTCTTCATGAGTGCTCACTGAGAAAAAGTCATTTTTTATCCTGCTGATTTTATGGACTCCCTTAAATATCCAGGCAAGATGCTTCCTGAATTCCCTGACAGCCTTTTCTTCGCCTTTAAAATCTATAAGCACTTTAATATAAAGTTTTGCAAACCTTTGTTTGAATCCGATCGAGGGCTTAAAGTATCTGTCAGCTGTAATAGTAAATCCGCCCCCGCCTTCGGAGCCTTCAATCCCCAGTGCAGCTAATATGTCAAAGAAAATCCAGTGATTTCCTTTTGCAGCCCTTCCAACCATCACGCCGTCACATCCGGTTTCTTCAAGCACCTGTTTTGCCCTTGCGGGACTGTCAATATCGCCGCTTGCAATTACAGGAATTTTAACTGAAGATTTTACCTTTTTTATATAACTGTAATCGGCCTCACCTGAAAACCCCTGTTTTACTGTCCGCCCGTGTATTGTTATTGCCCCTGCCCCGCAGGCTTCAGCAATCTTTGCGACATTTTCAATATTTATGCTGTTTTTATCCCAGCCAAGCCTTACTTTGACTGTCACAGGTTTTTTAATCCTGCCTGTAAGCGCAGATATGATTTTGGCAATATTTTCCTCATCAGTTAAAAGAAAGCCGCCGCTTTTGGCTTTTAACACTTTTGGCACNNACAGACTCTCGCTGTGTTTATAGTGCAGACCGTAAGAGGAAATCATTTCAGTAAAATTTAAAGCAGAACCGAAAGCAGAAGCAAATATTCGGTATGCGCTGTCACTTATCCCTGCAAGCGGAGCTGAAATCACAGGGTTTTTAATTACAATATCGCCTATTTTAAAGCAGCGGCTGGGCTGGAAGTAATTTAACCTTCCTGTGAAGTCTTTATAAGAATTTTTTTCACCGGTATACGCAACAGCTTCTCCGACTTTATTGGCATCATCTGCTTCACTTGCTTTGCCGGTTTCAATGCTTCCGCCGGCATCCCAGGCGGCTTCACTGGCCCCGGCAGCTTCAGATACTTCTCCGCCTGCAAAATCGCTGTTGCATGGACCGCAATAGGGTCGGTGGTACTGGACAAACTCTTTAATATAGCTTAAGGCAATTGATTTTAGCTCAAGCAGCAATTCCCCGGAAAGTTGCCCCTGTAAGGCTTTATCTGTTTTTTTCAACTAATATCTTTAAACCTTTCAATGTAAGATCAGGATCATGTATTTGAATAAACCTGCTTTTCCCAACCATGAGAACTGAAAGCCCACCTGTAGCAATTATTTTTGGAGTGAAGTTTTTATCTTTTCCTTTCATTTCTTCCAGCATTTTCTCAGTCATAAAATCCACCTGTCCAAGAAACCCGAACAGGATCCCGGACCTTATACCGTCATATGAATTTTTACCGATAACCGAGGAGGGCCAACTCAGATCGACTTTGCTTAATTTGGCAGCATAATTAAAAAGGGCCTCAGAAGAAATTTCAATCCCCGGCGCTATTGCCCCGCCGAGATATTCACCTTTGGCAGACAACACATCAAAAGTGGTTGCCGTACCGAAATCAAGCACAATTGCCGGGCATCCATACAACTCTTTAGCTGCAACAGCATTCACAATCCTGTCAGCCCCTATCTCTTTTGGGTAATCATATTCTGTAAGAACAAGGCCTGTTTTTACATTGCTGTCAATTACAAAAGGCTTTAAGTTAAAATACTGCATGCCCATTCGGCTAATCTCAAATAATATCCTTGGCACCACACAGGAAACAGCAATTTCTTTTACCTTTCCTGGATCAAAACCTGAGATCTGCAAAAAGCTTAATATCACCACGGCTATCTCATCCGCAGTTTCGCGCCTTGGAGTAAACATCCTCCATGAACGCATTAGCGTTTCATCTTTAAAAAGCCCTATTACCGTCTGAGTATTTCCTATATCTATTGCAAGCAGCATAATCCCTCCAGGTTTTTTCATAAAAAATATACAATGTACTAAAGTTCAATTGGATACCAAATGACTTGGTGCCGAAAGCATTTCACTTGCAAATCACCAGTTTCTATCTTCAGGAAAAATGTTGTTATATACCATCCTGCTTCTTGGCTCGGCCAACATCGGTAGAGCATGCTGGGACCATTCAGCATAATGTGCAGTTTCCTTATGTGCGGCAATTGCCTCTGCCGATTTATATACTTCTGAAATAACAAATTTTGCAGGGTCATCCTGCTGCTGTAGGAGGTCAAACCTTATCACTCCCGGTTCTTTTATGCTGTTTGAGGCATTTTTTACTGTTGCTTCCTTAAAGGCCTCAACCATTTCAGTCTTGATACTGCAAAAGACGTGCACTATCAGCATTTGATATCTCCTTCATAAATTTAATAATTATTAGTGAATAATAAAAAATATAATCAGCCGGTATACATTGATCGCATAATCTTCTTTAAATTCCATCATTCTCCAGTCTCAGCTCTTTAGGTAGCAAACTTTTCGATATTACTTTTTCTTGCTTTTCTACTGTTATTATTATAACAAGATTGCAGCATATAAAACATCAGACTATCAGATTGTTATTTCGCCCCAATCCGAATAGTTCGATGGTTCTGTTAATAAGCAACAGTTTATTTGTAAAAAGAGCCCTGGACCTGGCAAGAGATGGTTTTAGGGTATTAACTAAATCATAATAATTAAGGAAATTATTTTATGGTTTGTATATGCTTGTTTAGCCAGTCCATTATGTCTTTATAAACTGCGTTTCTATTTGTTTCGTTTAGTATTTCATGCCTGAANNACCGACAGGATCTTTTTCTCCTGAAATGAGAAGTATCGGCAAATTTTTAGGCACTTTTAATATATTTTTAAATAAATTGACTTTTTTTACTCCATATATTAAATCATAAAAAAATCCTGCGCTAAAAACACTTCCGCAATACGGACTAGCAATATATCTGTCAACATTTTCCTCATTTATGCTTAACCAGTCAAAAGGGGTCCTGTTTGGTTTAAAATAACCATTGAATTTTCCAAAAGAAAGATTGTCAAGAAGCGGGCTTTTCGCTTTGAAACCATTTTGCCTTATCTGCCATTTTGCAATCAATTTTCCAAAAATTGCTATTATTCCGGGATCACAACTGGTTCCGGATAATATTATCCCATTGATATGATTGCCATGTTTAAAAACATAATCCCTTATTATAAATGTTCCCATGCTATGCCCTAACAAGTAAACTGGAAGACCGGGGTTTTCTTTCCTGATTATTCGGGTCAATTCAAATTCATCATTTACTACCAGGTTCCAACCGTCTTTTTCTGCAAAAAAACC
>PMCC01000104.1:0-2961 GCA_003155275.1 Actinomycetota bacterium
CCGTGTTCCACGAGCCTTTTGGCGCGCTGAAGGACTAACTCTGCAACCTGGATATGGTTTTCGGAAGGCTGGTCAAACGTGGAGCTTACAACTTCTCCTTTTACTGACCTTTCCATATCGGTTACCTCCTCGGGCCTTTCATCGACAAGCAAGACCATTATATAGACTTCAGGGTTATTTGTGGAAACACTGTTTGCGATATCTTTTAAAATAGTTGTTTTGCCTGCCTTTGGCGGTGATACAATCAACCCTCTCTGGCCTTTTCCTATAGGGGCGACCAGGTCTATTATCCTTGACGTTATGTTTGAATGAGGCGTTTCAAGCAATAACCTGTCCATCGGATAGATAGGTGTAAGCGATTCAAAAGGCCTTCTTTTCCTGATAAACTCAGGGTCAACGTCATTTACCTTTTCTATCCTTAGAAGAGCATTGTATTTTTCACTGTCTTTTGGTGGCCTTACGACCCCATAAGCTTCATCTCCCTGCCTTAAATGAAATCTCCTGATTTGTGATTGTGAAACATATATGTCGTTAGGTCCTTGCAGATATCCGCTTGTGCGCAGGAATCCGTAACCTTCCGATAATATGTCCAAAATCCCTTTCATTTTTTCTTCATATATTTCAAGTTCCGGTTCAAATGCTTTTTCAGCGTCAGCTTCCCTGTGTACTTTCTTAGCAGGGGCACCTTCGTCTCTGCCCTTTCTGCCAACTGCTCTTACAGGCCTCGCCTGCTCAAGCTGGCCATCCTGGGCTTCAGGAACCTCATTTTCGTCTTCCTCTTCTTCAAAATCCTCCGGTATCATCACAGGAACCTCTTTTGCGTAAGGTTCTTTGATTAAAACCGGAATTGGACTATCCTCAACAGTTTCACTGCGGGTTTCAATTGAAATGTCTTGCTGCCGGGGTTCAAATCCCCGGACCTCAGGAACTATTTCTTTGGATCCTAAAGATCCCCCGCCGAAATTTAATGCCTTGCCCAGCCTTTCAGCAAGTTCAAGGATTTTTTCTACAAGCGCTTCTTTTTTAATATTGGATGTTCCACGGATATTAAGCTCCTTGGAGATATCCTTAAGCTCCGCAAGAGTCTTGTTTTCCAGATTCTCCCTGGTTAACCCCTTTAATTCTTCTGACAATTTGTATTTCTCCTTTCGAAATCCCTTGAAATTTTAAAAGTTTCTAAGGGGATAGTTAGTCTAAATGAGTTTGTGAAAAAAAGCATAATAAAAAACTGAAAATAAATTATAGTTCTGCAAATTTAAAAGATATTTTTAAAATTCCGGAGTTAATTAGAATCCTTACAATATATATCGTCAACTTTTAAGAAAAATTGAATAAAAATGAAGAAAATTTTCACCCGAAAAACAAACTTCAACAAAACCTTTCAAGTTATATTATATACTTATACTGGAAAATGCAAGAATTTTTTTATTTTACCGGCAATAAACTAAAAAGTTTTATTTATCAGTAATATCTGCTTTGGAGTTTTGAAAGCAGGGTAAATACTTTTTTTTCTTCGAGCCCTTCATAAATACTGCAATATATGCTATAGAGCTCTGCATATAATCCAGCGTTTTTGAGGTTTGGTTCAAATTTCTGGTCCACCCTGATCATTTGCTCCACGCCATCCCTGATGTCTGTAAATACGCCTACTCCTACACCGCCCAGGATTGCCGCTCCAATAACGGCCGTATCTGTGACTTTTAAAGTTTCCACGACCATATTGTATGTATCTGACTGAATCTGGTTCCAGATTAAAGATTTGGAAGCGCCTCCTGTTAACCTTACATGTCTGATTTTAACTCCGGAATTGATCATTGATGTAAGTATATCTTTCATTTCAAGAGTAATGCCTTCAAGGAATGTCCTTGCAAGGCAGCCTCTGTCATGTGAAAAAGCAAGTCCTGCCAGTACGCCTCTGGCATCGGGATTCCACCTTGGTGATGTGGCGCTTGCCAGATATGGAAGAAAAACCAGGCCCTTCGCGCCTGCAGGGGTTTTTGCAATCAGTTCATCAAGAATTTTATAAACATTTTGATTATTTTTTTCAGCCTGTAGTTTTTCGAGATTGCCTATTTCATCCCTAAACCACCTAAACACGCCGGCTGCTCCAGCCTGATGGCCCTCTATTTCCCATTTCCCATAAATTGCGTGATTAACTATCATGCTTTTACCGGAAGGGTCCCGGAACTCGGAATCAAGGTATGCATTTGCATTACCGGCAGTGCCCATGGAAACAGAGGCAAATCCATCGTAAACTATGCCTGCTCCAACAGCTGCGCTATTTTGATCCCCTGCTCCCACGCAAATAGGCGTGCCTTCAGCAAACCCGCTTTTTTCCGATACATATTTTGAGATAAAACCTGCTTTTGTGCCCGAAGGCATTGGTTCAGGCAGCAAATTTTTGTCAATTTCAAAAAGACCCAGTATTTTACTGCTCCATTCATGTTTATTTGTGTCCCAAAAGCCATATAATCCTGCATCAGGTACATCCACCATATAGCTTTGCGCTCCAAAAGCTTTCAAGGTATAATCCTGAAGTTGAATTATTTTGCTTGTTTTCTCCCAAATTTCCGGCTCATTTTTTCTTACCCATAACATCTTTGACAAAACCCAGGTAGTATTAATAGGAAAGCCTGTAATGCCATAAAATTCTTCCGCACTGATTTTTAATAAAATATCATTGATTTCTTCATGGGACCTGCTATCCTGCCATGAAATCATGGGCCTTAAAAGATTATCTTTTTTATCTAAAAAAATAGTGCAGCTTCTTTGAGTTGAAAACCCCAATGAAACAATATCAGAAGGGTTTACGCCGGACTTATTTATTGCTTCTTTTGAAGCCTCCATTGCCTGTGAAACCAGAAATTCAGGATTCTGTTCTATCCAGTTTGGCTTGGGATATAAGCATGGATATTCTCTGTATCCGTTTGAGAGCATATTTCCCTTTAAATCAAAAATTCC
>PMCC01000104.1:3030-6383 GCA_003155275.1 Actinomycetota bacterium
AGTGGGGATTATTTCTAATAAATAACCCCCCACTTGTTTTATTTTTACTAAAAACCTGTATTTACTTTTAGAATTTTGGTAATCTTGACAGGGATTCTTTGACTTTTTCTGTCGGATATTTAAAATCTTTAAGGTGTCCGTCCAGGTATTGCTCATAAGAGCCCAAATCCAGGTGGCCGTGCCCGCTGAAGTTGAATGCTATTACTTTCTTTTCACCTGTTTGTTTGCACTTTAAGGCCTCGTCAATTGCAGTTCTTATGGCATGTGTGGTTTCAGGGGCAGGAATAATGCCCTCTGTTTTTGCAAAAATCGCGCCTGCCTCAAACGCTCCTGTCTGCGATACCGCAACTGCCTCTATTAAATTTTCATGCTTGAGAAGACTGACCTGTGGAGACATGCCATGATAACGAAGCCCGCCCGCATGAATTCCTGCAGGGATAAAATCATGCCCGAGAGAGTACATCTTTGCAACCGGTGCAAGCTTTGCAGTGTCACCATAATCATAGACAAACTCACCTTTTGTAAGGGTGGGGCAGGCATCAGGCTCTACAGCAATGATGCGCATTTTATTATTTTTCTTTTTATCCGGAATAAACGGGAACGCAAAACCGCCGAAATTACTGCCTCCGCCTGCGCAGGCTATTAAAATATCAGGATAATCCCCGACTTTCTCAAACTGCTTTTTAGCTTCAAGGCCAATGATTGTCTGGTGCAGTAAGACATGGTTTAAAACACTTCCAAGAGAGTATTTTCCGCCGCTTTTTACTGCGTCTTCCACTGCTTCACTGATTGCAATGCCCAACGAACCATTTGAGTTAGGGTCCTGGGCCAGAATTGCCCTGCCTGACTCGGTCCTGTTTGATGGTGATGGAAATACTTCTGCGCCCCATAGTTTTATCATGGTTCTTCTGTAAGGTTTCTGGTTATAGCTTACCCTTACCATATATACAGTTACTTCAATGTCAAAAAGATTGCCCGCAAATGCAAGGGCGCATCCCCACTGGCCGGCGCCTGTTTCTGTACAAATCCTTTTTGTACCTTCTTTTTTATTGTAATATGCCTGGGCTACAGCAGTGTTGGGTTTGTGGCTTCCGGCAGGGCTTACACTTTCATTCTTGAAGTATATCCTTGCAGGGGTATCAAGATATTTTTCAAGCCTGTCTGCGCGCACAAGCGGAGACGGCCTCCACATCTTATATATGTCAAGGACATCTTTCGGAATATCTATGAACCTGTCCATAGATACTTCCTGCCTTATAATCTCCATGGGGAAAAGCACTGCCAGATCGTCCGGTCCCAGGGGCTTGCCAGTTGCNNTCATCTAAAGCCATTTTATTTACATCTCCTTTTGATGAAAATTATTTTTATTATTTTCTTGTCTTTATTTTTTGTTGTTATTGTTGAAATATCCTAGTTTTTTCATTTATTTTAAAAACTTATCATCCCTAAAAATATCCTGTCCGAGAAAATTATTCTTAAGAAGCCAGTTTATAATCTTTTCATTCTAAAATCGAGTGGACCCTGCCGGATAAAATATTTTTACAGGATTTCAAGGCTATAAACTAACACCACAAAAACAGCCGGAATAAAATAACCGCTGGCATTTAAATCACCGAATCCTTTCATATGTTTTGGAAATTTATTTTAATTNNCAAAATAAAAAAACCCCTACAATCCCTATGAATTTATAGAGACGAGAGGTTTAAATTTCCCGCGGTGCCACCCTACTTCACAGCAAAAGCTGTGCACTTGTTTGTCGGGTACGCCATACCCTATCCTTTGATTACGGAGGAAGCCGGGTTGCCATACTCACCTGCTTTTAAAATCCAGGTTTTGTGGCAGCCACCTCACAGGTCCATTCAAACATCAGTACCGCAACCGCCATCTCACCGCCGGCGATTCTCTGTATGCTACTTAATGCCCTACTATTCCTGATCACAGGTTTTACAGCAATATTAAATTTTCAAAAGTACAACCACTTTTACAAGCGTTTTCACTTATCCTTAGAATGTATTAACAACAACACACAATCATTTAAAATTACAAACTAAAAAGTAATATATATTTAAACAGAAAATTATAAAAATGCAAGTATTTTATTTACAGTTGTTACTACCCTCTGGAAATTTCCTGTTCTTGGCCAATTGCAAATGCCCTGCCCCTGGTCCACTGGAAATGTTTGCTCTTTTGCTCTTTTGCTCTTTAGCCCTTTGGAAATGTCCTGTTCCCGGCCCATTGGAAATATCCTGTCTAGAGAGTTTTATTTAAAAATCGCTGAAGCTGGATTTTCATTTAAACCCATTATTCTTTTTGCGACCTGGTTAAGTGAATAATTCAGGAACATATCCCAGATATTAAATTGTGTGGCCCCTATGATATTTGGTTCGCCTTTGATGCCTGCAAGTTCTGCGGCAATCATTTCCGCATCCTTGTATGTCCCTATTTTATCAATAAGCCCAAGATCCAATGCTTCCGTGCCAAGGTAGACCCAGCCTGTTGCAATTTCTTTCACTTTTTCCACAGGGATGTTACGGCTTTGCGCAACATCATTGATAAACTGGTCATATACTTTAAATGTCTGCTCCTGCAGCAGCGCCTGTTCTTCGGCAGTCAATGGCCTGTCAGAACTGCCGGCATCCTTGTATTTACCCGCCTTTATGGTCGTATATGTTATGCCGAGCTTCTTATAAAGTTCTTCAAGGTTTGTTATCTGCATTATCACTCCAATGCTTCCAATTGAGGACGAACGGTTTGCAACAATCTTATCTGCAGCGCAGGAAATATAATATGCGCCGGAAGCGCAAATATCCCCGACTGATACAACGACAGGTTTTTTAATCTTTTTTAGTTCTTCAAATATTTCCTGGGATGCCGCTGCGCTGCCGCCGCCGCTGTTAACCCTGATAATGATAGCTTTAACCCTGGGATTTTTTTCAGCGCTTATCAGCTGTTCGATTATGCTCTCGGGTGTAATCGATGTGCCGCCAAGCAATCCTGATGATTGGGAGCCTGAAATGACGCCTTCCATCCTTATAAGATAGATGGAATCAGTACCGGAGGCCATGCTGCCGCCTGTAATTGCCTTGCCAAAGCCCCCCAAAGCCAGCCCGCCCACAAAGCTTGCGCTGCTGAATATACAAAGGACAAAAAGCCCCAGGAAAACAAATCCCACTATCCTGCCTGCGCTCATTTTTTTATTTTGAGTTGCCATTTTTTTAAACCTGCTTTAAATTAATTGATTTATATTGATTTTTAGGACTCTGTCCTCCATCTTAAGGCACATCAAATATATCTTTAATGCGTTAAATATACTAAATTTCAAGGCTTTATTTAAGAAAAACTTACCTCTTTTT
>PMCC01000104.1:6432-24372 GCA_003155275.1 Actinomycetota bacterium
CTTATTGCTTATTAATTGCTGCAGCACATGCGATTCAGTCAGCGAGCCCTTTTGCTTAAAAAATAATCCATGAGCTTGTGGCCTTCAGACACAAACATTCCATTTGTTTTTGGATAAAACTCATCAAATATGTTTGAACTATTTTGCGTGGCTGTGCCTGTTCCTGAATCCCTGCTGTCATATATCAGGAAAGGAACAGGGTCCGGGGTATGTGTCCTTTTAATTATCGGAGTCGGATGGTCAGGCAATATCATCATACTGTAATCAGTTTTCATATGATCCAGTTGCTCTTTTAAAACCCTTATAACTTTATTATCAATTAATTCAATGGCCCTTATCTTTTCTTTAAAATCCCCCTGGTGCCCGCATTCATCAGGAGCTTCTATGTGGATAAATACAAAATCCTGTCCGCTTTCAAGCTCATTTAAGGCGGCCCGGGCCTTGCCTTCAAAATCAGTATTGATGTTTCCGGTTGCCCCTTTTACATCAACAGGTTTTAAACCGGCGCATATACCTATTCCTTTTACCAAATCAACCGCCGAAATCACCGAGCCGTTAATCCCATATTTTTCATAAAATGAATCCAGCTCAGGCTTTGTGGCTTTTGCCCATATCCATATCGAGTTTGCAGGATTTTTACCGTCTTTTATCCTGGCGGCATTTACAGGGTGTTCTTTTAAAATCATGCCCGACTTGAGCATAAAATCTAAAAAAACATTGCCTTTTTTACCCTTTGGCAGATAATCGGCTATTTGCTGTCCCGAGATATCATGAGGTGGAACCAATAAAAGAGTGTCGTCTATTTCCCCAATACCGCCAAGCCAGACAATTATATGGCGATAGCTCACTCCGGGATAAAACCTTATCTTCTCTGTCTGCAGCGCTTGCGCCACATCATTTATCAATATATTTGATTCTTGGGTAGTTATTTCTCCTGCCGAGTAATCAATCATTATTTTCTCAAGGTAGTTGTTTTCATCAGAAAGCGTGACAAGATTGCACCTGAGAGTCACATCATTTTCAGACAGCTCTATTCCCATGCTTACCGCTTCGAGTGATGACCGGCCTGTGGAGTAAATCCTAGGGTCATATCCGAGTATTGAAAGGTTTGCAGAATCGCTTCCCGGCAAGACCCCTTCCGGTATTGTCTTTACCATACCGACAACACCGAGGCGGGCGAGCTCATCAATTACCGGTTTACATGCAACCTGCAGAGGAGTTTTGTTTCCAAGCTCTGCCAGCGGATAATCTGAGGCTCCATCAATTAAGACCACGATATATTTTTTACTCATTTTTTGTGTACTTTAAAAAATAAATTTTTTTATTTGGTTTTTTTATAATCATTCTCCAAAAAACTCTTCAATTAAAACTTTTTAGCTATTGGCGGGTAATTTTCTTAAAGCGCCAGCGTCCGGGCAATGAACTGCTTCATGTCCCCGATACCGCAAACACTGTCATGAAGGATTTGCTTTTGAGCCATACCCTGCAGGGATTTTGGTATCTTAAGACCCGTGATTTCCGAGAGTTTTGAAAGCATCTCAAACTCATCAAGGTTTTCATATGCAGAAAAATCTCCGCTTATGGCTTTGAGTACGCTCCCGGGGAATTTAAACGGGCTTGCGGTTGAGGCAATCACTGTTTTTGTCTTGTCACTTGTGCTCTCAAGATAATCTTTATATACAAAATAGCCAACAGCAGTATGAGTATCAATCAGGTATTTATGCTCCCGGTATGCCTGCCCTATGGCTTCAAAAGTCTGGGCCTCTGTAGCATATCCTCCCCAAAATGATGCCAGCTTGTCCCTCATGGATTCATCAATGCTGAAAGTCCCCGTTTTGGCAAGGCTGTCAAAAAGTCCGGCCAGTTTTGAAGAATCTCTTTCGCAAAGGTCATAAATAAGTCTTTCAAGATTGCTTGAAACCAGTATATCCATTGAAGGTGACGCAGTAAGTTTTAACTTCCTGTTTTTGTTATAAACACCCGTATTTATGAAATCATATAACACATTATTTTCGTTTGAAGCGCAAATAAACCTTCCGATTGGAAGCCCCATTTCCCTTGCGTAATAAGATGCCAGAATATTGCCAAAATTACCGGTCGGAACAACGACATTTATTTCTTCGCCCTCTGTAATTTCACCGGACTGCAGAAGCCTTAGATATACGTGTACATAATAGGCAACCTGGGGTATAAGCCTGCCGATGTTAATGGAGTTTGCAGAAGAAAACAGGTAATTCTTCCTCCCCGCAAGCTCATTAAAATCCCTGTCGCTGAATATGCTCTTAACACCTGTCTGCGCATCATCAAAATTTCCCTCAATTGCGCATACAAAAGTATTTTTACTTTCCTGCGTTGTCATCTGCCTTTCCTGGATAGGGCTTACTTTCCCTTTTGGGTAAAAAACGATTACTTTTGTTCCTGCAACACCGGAAAAACTCTCAAGGGCCGCTTTGCCTGTGTCTCCGCTGGTTGCGGTCAGGATAACAATCTCTTTTTTAATGCCGCTTTTTTTAAGCGCCGTTGTTAATAGGTATGGAAGAACTGAAAGCGCCATGTCTTTAAAGGCAGCAGTTGCACCATGATAAAGCTCCAAAAAAAACATATTGCCGGCTTTAACAAGCGGCGCAATCAGGGCGTTATCAAATTTTTCATCATAAGCGCGGCTGATACAGAAGTCCAGCTCTTCAGGGGTAAAATCTGTTAAAAATTTGCTCATTATATAAAAGGAAAGCTGCCTGTAGTCCATTTTTACAAGCTCAGAAAAAGGAACGTCGATAGCCGGTATCCGCTCTGGCACATAAAGCCCTCCATCCGGCGCAATACCTTTGATAATGGCCTGTACTGAGGTGATTTTTTCAGTATCGCTTCTTGTGCTTGTATAAAGAATATCATTCTCTTTCATTGTTTTCTCCAAATAAAGCCGGCTGATATAAGGGTTTATAATTCTTCAACCCTTATGGTATTGATTATCTCTTTTATAACATCAAGTTTTTTCAATTCTTCGATGGAGCTGTAAAGATTTTTATTTGCAGTATCATGGGTTATAAAAACAAGCCTTGCAGTGCCTTTCACGTCAGTCTGTTTCTGGATCATGGACTGTATTGATACATTGTTCTTACCAAAGACCTGCGCTATCTTAGCCAGAACCCCTGTCTTATCAGTTACGTCTATTAAAATATAGAATTTGTTAATTGTCTCCATGAAGGGAACTATCTGTTTATCAGTAAAACAGGTGCAGCCGTAAATTATCCTTTTATTGTTCCTGTCATAATTTCTTGCAATTGCAATAATATCTCCGACTACTGAGCTAGCCGTCGGCTTGTCTCCTGCTCCGCGACCAAAACTCATAATCTCCCCGACATAATTGCCATAAAAATATACAGCATTATATGTATCCTTAATGGATGCAAGGATATGTTTTTTGGGAATTAATGCAGGATGAACCCTTACATTTACTTTTCCGCCTTCATCACTGCCAATGGCCAAAAGTTTTATTATATAGCCAAGCTCATCAGCATAAGAAATATCCGAGATGGAAATATTGCCTATACCTTCCCTGTAGACATCCTCAATGTGTACTCTGCTGTTAAATGCAATCGATGCAAGTATTGCAAGTTTGTTTGCGGCATCATTTCCTTCAATGTCTGATGCAGGATTTGCCTCTGCGTAGCCGAGGTGCTTGGCCATCTTTAGGGCTTCATCAAAACTCAGGCTGTTATCTTTCATTTTTGTAAGAATGAAGTTTGTTGTACCGTTTAGTATGCCTACTATTTTTGAAATATTGTTTGAGGCAAGCGATGATTTTAAGGGGCCGATTATTGGAATGCCTCCCCCAACACTGGCCTCAAAAAGAATATCGGTATTGTTTTTTTCCGCCTCCTCAAATATCTTGGCGCCTTTCCGGGCCATTAAATCCTTATTGGCAGTGACCACATATTTTCCTTTTTTTAAGGCCCCGGTAATAAATTCAAATGCAGGATCAATGCCCCCGATAAGCTCTACAATGATATCTATGCTTTCATCATTTATTGCCTCATAAGGGTTATCTGTAAATCGTGTCCCTTTATATTTCTTTACAAACTCCTTCCTGGACCCGAGGTCTTTTTCTGCAACAACTGTTATTTTTAGGTCCTTGCCTATCTTTTTCATGATATAATCATGCTGTTCATGGATAAGCTTAAATACCTCTGAACCGATATATCCAAGCCCGATGAGCCCGATATTAACTGTCAGATCACCATTTGATGATGCGTCTTTGTACATGTCTGCCTGCTTTTACTTAAATGTTGTTTTTGTATATTATTGCCTGGTAGTAATCAGTTCACGGTGAATAACCATGCACAAATATATATTAAAAGGTGGAAACTTTCAAATTAAAAAGGTATCCGGTTTGTAAGCTTTTTATTTTTTAGAGTTTTTCCTAAAATATGGATTATCTAACATTCTTTCAATTTTTTATCTTTGGAAACAAGGTCCTCGAATGTCTGGCGCTCCACCCAATAGCAGTGCTTGCCGTCTTCTACAGCAACAACAGCGCTCCTTGGCTGGCCGTTATAATTACTGGACATTGAATAGCAATAAGCGCCTGTGGCCGCAACCAGGATAAGGTCCCCAGTCCTGACTTCAGGCATTTCAATGTCTTCGATAATGACATCTCCGCTTTCACAGTGCTTTCCTACAATATTATATTTTATGAGCCCTGGAGCACTGCCAGAGCCTTGTGAAGATTTGCTTTTAGGGTCTGCTGCGCCGCCTTCTACTGCGCTGCCGCCAATGCCTGTTACGCTACCGCCAATGCCTGTTGCGCTGCCGCTGCCGCTTGCTGCAACTGCTGCCGCAGCATTTCTCTTTATATCACCTTTTTCAATACTGCCGATATAAGATGCCCTGTTTGCGATATATGCGTAATATTTTGCCTGGTAAAGAATCGGCCTTATATTGTCGGACATCCCGCCATCTATCGAAACATAATTCCTGATCCCGGGGATACACTTGATATTGCCTGCTTCATAAAGTGTTGTTCCCGCGTTTCCGATAATTGATCTTCCCGGTTCCAGATAAATTTTATCTATCTTAACATCATACTGTTTTGTATATTTCCGCAAAGCCCTGACAACGACATTAGAAAGGTCCTCAATGGAAGAAGGCTCATCTTCCGGAACATACCTTATGCCAAGGCCGCCCCCGATATTTAAATGCGTAAGCTTTACACCAAGCCCTGTTTTTATATCGCTTGCCAGCTTCAGCATCGTGTCTATCAGTTTTTCATATACTTCTATATTAAAAATCTGTGAGCCTATATGCGCATGCAGGCCGAGAAGTTCAATATTTTCAGAAGATGCCGCCTCTTTTGCAGCATCCATGGCAGCGCCGCCATAGATGCCAAATCCGAATTTGGACTCAATTGCCCCTGTTTGTATGTATTTATGGGTATGCGCCTTTATACCGGGAGTTATCCTTAAGAATATTCTTTGGCGGATATTTCTTTCACCGGCCAGCCTGTTTAAAATTTCAAGCTCATTAAAGTTATCGACAATAAATGTACCTACTTTATAGTCCAGGCCAAATTTAATCTCGTCTGCTGATTTATTATTGCCGTGAAAATATATCTTTTCGGGTTCAAAACCGCTTTTTAATGCAATATACAGCTCACCGCCTGTGGATACATCGATTGAGAGGCCTTCTTTTTTAACAGCCTGACACATGGGAATTGTGCAGAATGCTTTTGATGCATAAGAAATTTCTGAATCAAAATCCCCAAATGTAAAAAACTTAAGGTAATCCCTGCACTGCTTTTTTACTGTGGCAACATCTATTATGTAAAGCGGAGTATTATATTTTGATTTCAATTCAGAAACATCGCACCCTCCAATTGAAATCCTTGAATCCTTGTTTATTTCGGCAGTCACAGGCAGCAGCATGGTTTATCACTTCTCCTTAAAAACTTTGGTTTACTTTAACTTATAGCAACTTTTTTATAAAAACTTTTTTAATGCCAACTTCTAATCAATAATTCCGAAACATTTTTTTCTAATTGAATATCTTATTTCACCAATTACATCTTAACCGGAGCGGAGATTTTTAATAGACTTAGTGCATTAACGAGTACGACTCTTACAGCCATGACCAGTTTGAGCCTGTTTACATTCAGCCTGCCTCCATCAATTATCCTGTGATGATTGTAAAAATAATGAAACTGAGATGCAAGCCTGTAAAGATATTGATTAATAAAATATGGGGCATTGTTTCTGCAGGCGTCATATACAATATCCGGATAAAAAAGCAGGATTTTTGCAAGTTCGATTTCATCAATGTCTTTTAAAGCCAGGCTGGAAAAATCAAGCTGCGAAATTATTTTACTGAAAATTGCCTCATAATTACCATTGGTTATAAAAAATTCACTGCCTTCCCCGGCACTAATTTTAGCACATGCTTTCTCACTATCGGCAGCAATCTCTTTAGTGCTGACTGCAGCGCCGGATGATAATTTCAAATCAGCGATTGAATCAAAGATTTCCGGCCCGATTTCTTTTTTATCGGTTTTGAGCTCTCCCTTTATATGCAGGCGTATTGCTTTTTCGATTACGCTTGCGATTCTTGCATGCGCATATTGCACATAATATACAGGGTTTTTATTTGATTTTTGTTTTGCCAGGTCAAGGTCAAAATCCATGGGAGTATCAAATGAGTTTGCGCTGAAGAAGAACCTTACGGCATCGCTTCCCACCTCGCCAACCAAATCATCAAGGCTATAGACCTTCCCTTTTCTCTTGGACATCCTCACCGCTTCNNGTGTAAATCCTCTTGCAGCCTTGTTTATCAGGTACATGATATCAGAAGCAAAATATGTCGGTTCCCCGCCGGTCCTTATTATAACCCTGTCTTTTTCATCCCCGAACTCCTGGGCTTTAAACCATAATGCATTCTCTTTTTCATATACGATCCCTTTTACTTTAAGCAAATCAAGGGAGTTTTCAAAATTTGCGCCTTCATAAAGGGAGCTTTCACAAAACCACTCATCAAAACGCACTCCTATTGAAGCAAGTGTTTTTTCAATCCGCAAAAGCATTAAGCGGACACCTTCTTTTCCGAGCAGATCAATATTAATGCCATAAGATTCTTCCGCAGTTTTCCCATCAGGATTTTTCTCTAGGCCGCTGCTTGAATCCACCTTACCACCCAAAAAATATTTCCTGCCGTCTCTTGCAATGATCTCTTCCACAACGGTTTTTATGATTTCTTCAGGGTAGCCATCTTCAGGATAAGGCATTATTTTTTTATAATTCCTTAGGTAAAGGCTTGCCATGCAATTGGCAAATTTTCTTATCTGGCTTCCATAATCGTTTACATAATATTCCCGCCACACATCAAATCCGTTAGCTGCATATATGTTTGAAAGGCTGTCCCCAAGGGCCGCCCACCTGCCGTGCCCAATGTGAAGGTTGCCGGTTGGATTGGCGCTTACATATTCAAGTTGGATTTTTACGCCGGCACCGCTGGTGTTTAAGCCATAAGTATCCATATTTTTTGAAATGCCCGCCAGCCGGCTCGCTAAAAACTTATGGTCAATAAAAAAATTAATAAATCCCGGAGCAGCAATACTGATGTCTGATGATTCCTCCCATTTCTCAAGGATCCGCTCTTTTAAAATTTCCGCAATATGCATCGGGCTTTTTTTAAAAACCGGCGCCAAAACCATTGCGGCATTTATGGTCAAATCACCGAAAGCTTTATTTTTTGGCTGCCCAAGGGAAATATTCTCGAAATTAACCTTTTCAATCTCTGGCCTGCTGATGATTCCTTCCTGCTCAAGGCTGGAAAGCAGTGCACGTATTTCTCTAACAAGCCGGTTGTTTAAATTATTTATAAGCATGTTGTATATTTTTGTCTATTTTTATAAATGGAGCCGAAGACCGGACTCGAACCGGTAACCTGCTCATTACGAATGAGCTGCTCTACCAATTGAGCTACATCGGCAATATGCAGGCTTTTAGTTTAAGCAAGTACAGGGATTGCCTTAAAGTCACTGCAGGATTTATACCCTTTTTATCACAGATATTGCCTGCCATCATTGCAGGAATTACCTGTCATCATCCATTTGCACTCTTTCATTGGTTACTTCAACTTCTTCAAGCAGTATTGAAAGCTTGTTTTCGTTCTCAAATACAACAACCAATGCTTTTTTTAAAGGCTCATATCCGCATACCACACCGGTGCCAAATTTGGTTTTTACTTTTATGCCTCTTTCAGGGGCAATATCGATGAAATCCTTATAAGACTCGTACTCGTATTTCAGACAGCACATGAGCCTGCCGCATATCCCTGATATTTTCAATGGGTTTAATGGCAGGTTCTGGTCTTTTGCCATCTTTATACTGATAGATTCAAAATCCGTCAAAAAACTTTTACAGCAAAGGTTTATGCCGCAGGGACCGAGCCCCCCGACTATCTTTGCCTCATCCCTTACGCCAATCTGGCGCAACTCTATGCGTATCTTAAAGCTTGAGGCAAGCTCTTTGACCATTTCCCTGAAATCAACCCTTTTTTCAGCTGTAAAATAGAATATCATCTTGCTCTTGTCAAATACTATATGAACATCTACAAGCTTCATTGAAAGCCTGTGGGATTTTGCAAGTTCGTCGAATTTTCTGCCGCCTTCTTCTTCCTTGGACTTATTCAGTTCAAGCACAGAATGGTCATATTCAGTGGCCCTCCTGACGACTTTGCTTATAGGCTCTATTACTTCCCCGGCTCCCAGCTCTGTAGCAGAAACCACGACTTCCCCGATCTCAGTAGAATTATCAAGATGGCAAATCACCATATCCCCCATCTGAAGGCTTATATCACCGGGGTCATAATTATAAATAATCCCGCTTTTTCTAAAAATCACTCCAACTATAAAAGGCATAAAATGCTCCTTAAATTTTTAAACATATGAAAGTTCTACATTATAAATGATAAAGCAATAAATTCAACTTAAACTGCTTTACTTTTAAGCGACTGTATTTTCAAAAACAAACTGTCAAGGGCAAGCTCCTGATAAATGCTGCTGTTTAACTGCCTCCTGTTTTTTTCAATGCTGTCAAACAAATCAAAGACTTTTTGGTTTTCGAGACTGCTTGCAAAGTGTTGCACTAAAAAATCATAATTATCACTTCTGTTTAANNTAAGATTCCGCATATTTTTTTAATTCTGCTGTTGAAATTTTTGTGTTTTTAAGTTTTTTTATCTGACCGGCAATAAAAGCGTCTATATCATCATCCTGAGTTTTACCCATTACATCGTCACGGCTAAGGCTTTCCTTTATAAAATCAAGTATCTTTACAGACAGGTCCAGCGCAAATGTGCTGTTATGGCAGTAACCGATAAGGTTTTTTATCCCTTCATCAACAAGCTTGTTTAGCTCATCGTAATTTAACCTTGCCTTTATAATCTCTGACTCGTTAAAATCCCATTCAAACAGCATACACCTGGATACTATTGTAGGCAGCATTACTGCAAGGTCATCCGTTAAAAGGATAAAAATACTTCTATCATCAGGAGGATCTTCAAGGGTTTTAAGAAACCTGCTTGCAGCGTCCTCTTTCATCAGGTGTGTTTCTTTTATTATGCTTATCTTAAAACCTTCCGAATTGACCACGAAGGACATACTTCTCTGTATCTCAGAGATCATTTCGACAGTAAGGGCATTTCCCTCCGGCTCGACAATATAAAGGTTTTCATGCAGACCTTTTAATGTATTCCTGCAAACTCTGCAGCTACCGCACCCGCCGCTTTCACAATTTATGCTTGCTGCAAAAGCCAGCGACAATTCATTAAGCATCTCAATATCGCTGCCATAAAAGAGATAAGCATGAGATATCCTGCCAGATTTTATGCTGTCTGCAAGGACTCTGAGGTTTGATTTGTTTCTCTTTGTATCAGCTAAAAAGCCTGTTTTTTCAAGTAACATATTCTTATATTTATCAAAAGGTTTTTTTATATTTTATTTTTATGCAAATAACAGTCACCTATTTAACAAAGCTTCGACCTTCTGCTTTATCGTGAAAAAGATATCTTCTATTTTCATATGGCCGTCGATTATTTCAAACCTCTCCTTAAAGATTTCAGCGACATCCAGATAACCCCTGCTGATTTTTTCCTTGAATTCATTTTTTTCATTTTCAATCCGGTCGGGTTTTTTTTGCTGGGTTTTCATCCTCTGCTCACATATTTCCACATTAATTGCAATTAAAAAAGTAAGATCCGGAACAAGCCCTGCCGAGGCCCACAAGCTTAAGTCAAGTATTTCTTTCACACCCAATCCCCTTGCTGCTCCCTGATATGCTATGGTCGAATCAAAAAACCTGTCACAGATTACGATTTTTCCCTTTTCGATTGCAGGCCTAATGACTTTTTCAACAAGCTGGGCCCTAGAAGCTTCAAACAGCAATGTTTCAGCCCTTGAAGACATCCCTTTGTTTTTAGGATTTAGCAAAATATCCCTTATCTCATCTCCAAGCGCTGTTCCACCGGGTTCCCTTGTCAATACAATTTCAAAACCCCGATCACTGAGGTATTTGTCAAGCAGCTTTATCTGCGTGGTTTTTCCGCTGCCGTCAATACCTTCAAAAGTTATAAAAAAGCCATTCATGTAATTCTCACTTTNNCCTACAAATACTGGGCCAGTTAAGCATTAAGATTTCTGCCGCATGCCGATAATAAAAAATTAATTATATATATTACGATAATATTCCATAATATTTTTTATTGTATTTTAACATGATTACAAATTTGTTAAAATTAGTAAGATAAAAGCATGAATAATTATGAAAGATAAAGAAACCATAAAATATAAAATCCTCAAGTCAGCTCTGGTTGTCGCCTTATTGCTTTTATGTATTTTTGCATTGTCTTCCTGCGACTCCACGATCATAGACGTGTACACACAGATAAATTCAAATTATTCCGGAACAAGGACTGTAGACCTCGCAATAAAAACTGATTATCTGAAAAAAGGTGAAATAATAGTCTCCGGAAAACAAACACTGTATGACAGTATAATTGCAAGCCTTCCTGAAGGTAAGATAGAAACCTTTGAAAAGGACGATTACACTCATTTCAAATCCACAGCGGAATTTAATGATATAAATTTTTTACAGCACGTATCCATTGACAAATATTCGGATGAACCACCGGGGCGTTTTTATGCGAAAATGACAATGGAGGATTTCCTTTTTTACAGCAATTATTTTTTTGAAGATTATATAGATATGAAAATCGACGACTCTCTTATCGCTGCCCAGGGAGAAAAAAGCAATCTTGCAAGAGTCTCCGGCCTTTTCGGCGCCGATCCTGAGCTGTTAAAGATAACTTACCAGATAAAATTTCCGGTCAATATTGTAAAGTCGAATGCGGATAAGGTTGAAAATAATAATATCGCTATCTGGAATCTAAAGTTTGGGGACCAGAAAGAGATCAATATTGAAGGCAAGAGAATAAAATACCTGACATATGTCCTGCTTGTAGTGCTGGGACTGATCGGAGCGTTTATCATCTTTTTGACTTTTGTCCTTGCTTTCAGCAGAAGAAGAAAAAGGATAATAAGAGACAGGAAACCTTTTAAGTCCTATGACAATTATTTTAAACAGGATAAATATTTTATTTCTCCTGAAGACAGGGACGATATCTGAAAAAATAATGGAATCTTTTGCAAAAACCATAGTTTTAAAAACCCCCTTAAAATCTTGTGATATCCAAAAATTGAAAGCAGGAGACATTGTCAGCCTTTCCGGCAGGATTTTCAGTGCCAGGGATGCTGCCCATAAAAAGATTTTATCAGCAATAGCCGAAGGTATAAAACTTCCTGTTGAGATTAAAGGCCAGACAATCTTTTATCTTGGCCCTTCACCCACTCCGCCAGGCAAAGCAAGCGGAAGCATTGGACCAACAACCAGCGCAAGGATGGATGAGTTTACGGAACCGCTGCTTAAAGAAGGCCTGAAAGCTGCCATCGGCAAAGGCGCAAGAAGTGAGAAAACAAGGGTACTTTTCTTAAAGCATGGCGCAGTTTATTTTGTGGCCTGCGGAGGGATCGGAGCGTACCTTGCACAAAAAGTTGAGAAAATCAAGCCGGCGGCTTATAAGGATTTGGGGCCTGAGGCGATTTATATGCTCGAAGTCAAAGATTTTCCCCTGATTGTCGCATATGACATTCATGGTGGAGATATATTTAAACAGAAATGATAAAGATTATCCCAAGCTTGGAATTGAAATTATAATTCCTGAAGCATTTATTAATACGGAATTTTGGGTAATACTCTTTCATATTTATAAGAATTCTTTCCGAAAATATCTTCGTAGTATATTTCTATTTTTATTCCATCCATCTGTTTCTGCCAGAGGTCCAGTATATTTGCAATTTCAATTTTACTGAAACCCTGGTCTCTGAGGTTTTTTTCTGAAAGCTCCACAAGGTGAAAACTTTTGCCGGCAGAAAGATAGTATTTATTTTGTTCAAAAGTCCAGTAGCTGTCCCATTTTATTTTATTTGGCAATTCAAAAAGTTCATGCAGGGATTTTACCGTTTTGCCGTTTTTGGATAAAGTCACCTTATTTATTATTGCTGTTCCAATTCCTGCATTGAATAATTCGATGCGCTTGAAATCAATATTTTCTGAATAGTAAACAGTAAGTATGGGTATAAGGCTTTTTTCGGCAATTTCTTTTTGAACTGCAAGCCCGGCTTCAAATCTTTTGGCGTTTCTATTTTCGGATTTTATTGCAATAGAAATAGCAATTAGCGAGGCGATTCCTGACAATACAAGCGCAATAGTTTTAATAAGATCTGATATGTTTAAAATCAATTATTCACCTCTTGATTCTTAAAGATTATTAATAATTATTCTTTATTGGAATTATTGAAACCACTGGCCTGATATTTTAAACTCGCCGTTGATTTTACTGAAAACCATTTTTATTTTTACATTACTTTTCTTGGAAAAATCAGCATCGTAATAGGCTGCGGTAAATCCTTTCTCACTGGCTATCGTAACTAGTTTGATTGAATTGGGAACATAATCGCCCAATCCATCTTTAACCGGTGAAACCAATTGGTTGAAATTATCCTTTGTGGCCGCATTTTTCATCCCATCATCAAAATCTTTTGAAAACTTGCCGTAATCTTCATTATTTATTGATACGAAATAATTTTCAGTCATAGGGTCTACGATATCCTTAATTTTTATTTCTTCGACGCTCAGGGTTTTGCTGCAGGATACAAAACTGAAACATAAAAATAAAAGGATCATCAAAGATAAAAAAGATAATAGAGATAATAATATTTTTTTAAAATCGATTCTATTTTTAAACATATTTATGGCCATTCCTTACACTTCATCAAAGGCACCAAATAATAATGAGAAGTATTTCTTTTAAGACTTCAGCGCTTCTTTCGTCCTGGTCTTTCGCCTAATAATAAAAATCTTTTTGTTTATGGGCTCCTGCTGCAATTATACTTTGCCTTCAAACTGCTCTGTTATACCGATTAAATCAAGTACCATTTTATTAAACTATTGGTGCTAATCAAGTATAATTTTACTATAAGTATATTTTCTATAAATAATAATCTTTCAATTTAGTAATATAATTTATTGTATTATAATAAAGTGTATTATGTAAATGCATAAATATGTAAAGATTAACAGTATATTCTGGCTGAGAATTATTGACTTTTAATTATATACGTATTATTATTACTATATTATACGTATGGGGCGAAAATGGCTAAAACAAAATTAACATTATATGTTGACAGAGAAACAAGTGAGCTTGCCAAGAAGATTGCTGCTTATAGAGGCAAATCTGTTTCAGAACTGGTAAGCGGCTATTTTACGTCAGAAGCATATAAAATAAATAACCTTAAGATTTCTGATTCAGTATCCAAATGGATAGGCATTATAGAAACCAGCAAGACTTATAAAGAGTTAAAAGAGGAAATATTAACTGATAAAATTGAAAAATATGAAAATATTCCTTGATACAAACGTTATATTGGATGTCCTGATAAAAAGGGAGCCTTTTTACATCGATAGTTCCAAGGTTTTAACTTTGGTTAATGAAAAAATCGTTTCCGGATATATTTCTGCCATAACAATCAATAATATTTATTACATATTAAGAAAGCTTAAGGACAAAGAAACTGCAAAAAACTTTATTACAGAAATCCTGGAATCTTATGAAATAATCCCATTAACCAAAGATATATTAAATCAGGCAAATAAAATCAGTGCCGATGACTTTGAAGATGGCATACAATTTTTTTCGGCACTGGATTGTGGATGCGATTTTTTAATTACAAGAAATGACAAAGACTATCCGAGGCTTGGAATTAAAATTATAAACCCTGGTCAATTTATTGGTATGGACTCTTAGGTAATACTCTTTTATGGTTTTAAAAACAGGTTATGCGTTTTAAAGCGTAAATGATGCCCTGCGTGTGGAGTGGCAGCCAAACATGACTGCAAACGGCAGGGTTGCCATGTGGCAGGGCGCAAATTCAATATTGCATGCAAGTGCTGTTGTGTTTCCCCCCAGCCCCTGAGGACCCACTCCGGTTTTATTAACACTCGCGAGAATTTCCTTTTCAAGCGCCTGATAACGCTTATCAGGATTGGCCATATCGAGATTTCTAAAAACTGCTTTCCGGGCAAGTTTTAAAACCTCGGATGCTGTGGATCCCATCCCTATCCCTACAATAATGGGAGGACATGCCTTGCTTGCATTTTCCTTTACCAGTTTTAAGACCATATTTATTATTGCATCTTTTTCTGTGGAAGGGTTAAGCATGAAAAGCCAGGAGCAGTTCTCGCTGCCGCCTCCCTTTAAACTTACATCAATAGAAAGCCCTGGACTTTTTTTTAAATCAACATTTATTATTGCAGGAGTATTGTTGCCGGTGTTTCTTCTTGCAAAAAAAGGGTCGGACACAATAGAGGTCCTTAAATAATTGTTTTTGTAAACTTCTGCGACAGTTTTGTTTATTTCTTCTTTAGGAAAGCAGTACTTTCCAGTCTGGTACTTTTCTGCCTGGTATTTTTCTGCCTGGTACTTTTCCTGCATATCTGAGCGCGGGTGCAGCACCTGAAACCCTGAGAGACCTTGGTAATCCAGGCCGGTTGTTTCAGTATTCTGCATGGTATCAGGATATGGGCCGCTGTCAATATAGACATCCGGGCCCAAACCTATATCAACATAAACTGTCCCGCAATCCTGGCATAAAGGAAGACGCTGATCTACCGCAATCACAGAATTTTCCAGTATCATGTCAAGAATACTTGCTGCCCTCGTATTGCCCTCGAGCTGCCTGAAACTTTTAACGGCATCGATTATGTCAGCGGGTATCTTAAAACTGGCATCAATCAGCAGGCTCTTTAGTGTGTTTTTTACCTGCAGAACTTTTATATTTCTCATTTTTGCCCTTACATTCACCGTTTATACACAAATCCCATGGTTTCCTGCCTTTTGTGATTATCCTTACTACAGGAAATCCGCAATGTTTACAGGCATCTTTAGTCGTAAGCACAAGTCCTGACTGGGGAAGGGAAAATGTCTTTGTGCATGCCGGATAGGCATTGCACCCGATAAACCTTTTTCTGGTTTTCCTTGAAGTCCTTATTATGAGATTTCCCTCACACCCCGGGTCCATACATCTGCCTACCACATTATCTTCATTTACAGCTTTTTTAATTTCCTGGGAAATCTCTTCCTTGCCCTTCTTTAGGTTGACCATGACCTCTTTAAGCATTTTTTTTGATTTCTCTATGACTTCCTCTTTTGTCTCATTGCCGCTTGCAATGCCGTCCATGTCATTTTCCAGTTCAGCAGTCATATCGGGTGTGGAAATCCTCTCTGCATGCTTTTTTAGCATTTTTATAACTGCAATACCTTTTTCTGATGGTATCAGCGGATTGCTTTTTGCATAACCCCTGCTTATAAGGGTCTGGATAATGGTATGCCGTGTAGACTTGGTTCCAAGCCCGAGATCTTCCATTTTTTCAACCAGCTTGCCCTGGGAATACCTGCCGGGCGGTTTTGTCATCTTGTCCAGAAACTCTTTTCCTGAAATCTTTAGAATCTGCCCTTTGGAAAGTTCAGGAATAAAAACATCTTCATGCTTAAAATATGGGTAATGTGCGATCCAGTTTGATTTTATTATGTTTGAGCCATTGGCAATAAACGTCTCTCCGCCGGCATCGATGCTTGCAGTAACACTTTTTAATTCAGCCGCAGGTAAAAGCGTTGCAATGAATCTTCTACAGACAAGCTCATATAGTTTCCAGTCGTCTTCAGAAAGTGCTGTCTTTTGGGCAGCAGATGTGGGATAGATGGGCGGATGGTCGGTCGATCTTTTATTTCCACGTGAAGGGTTGATTTTTTCCTGCCTGATTACTTCAAGCGATGCTGCATTAAATGCAGGGACCTGCTGCAAAATTTTTGTTGTTTCCCTTAAATTTAAGGAACCGGGATATACTGTATTATCAGTTCTCGGATAGCTAATAAAACCATTCATGTAAAGGCTCTCGGCGACATTTATGGTTTTTACAGCGGAAAAACCAATGGAATTTGCCGCAACTATAAGGCCCGTGGTGTTAAACGGGGCAGGCGGGGCAATTTTTCTGGTACTCTCGGCAACGTCAATAACTGCGGCGTTGTCCCCTATTTTATTAAAAACTTTTTCGGCTTCGTCTTTCCTTAAAAACTTTTTCTTTTTATGGGTTGCTTCAAACTCTTCGCCCCCTGCTGTTTTTAATTTAAGGTTAACCACCCAGTAAGGTTCCGGCACAAAGGACAGTATCTCCAGTTCCCTGTCAACAATCAGCGTAAGAGTGGGAGACTGAACCCTGCCGACTGAAAGAAATTTGTCCTTTACCTGATAGGAGGCAAGTGAAATAAACCTTGTAAGCACTGCTCCCCAGACAAGGTCGATATCCTGCCTTGCCCTGCCGGCAAAAGCAAGATTTAAGTCAATTTTACCGGGCTTTGCGAATGCCTGGTTTATATCTGCAGGAGTTATTGCCGAAAACCTGGCCCTTTTGACTGTTGCCGTTTTATTTTTTTCGTCTATGACCTGCCAAGCGTCATAACCAATCAGCTCACCTTCCCTGTCAAAGTCTGTTGCAATCACTATCTCGTCTACAGTATCAGCAAGTTTCTTTAAAGCCTGGACTATTGACTTATGTATTGGGGTTTTATCTATCGGCGCATCTATCAGTTCAGCCGGATCGACTTTAAACCAGTTGGAATATTCTTTAGGGAAATCGACCTGTAAAATATGACCCTTGAGACCAATGACTGCGCAGTCCTTCCCGGCATATTTTATATAATGAACGGGTATACCGTACACTTTTTCTTCTTTTACACCATTTCCTGATAGAATTGCCGCAATTCTTTTTGCAGCTATCTCTTTTTCACTGATAATAACCTTCAAAAAATCCCCCTGATTCAGTACTTCTATTTTATAAAACTCTTATTTTCTTATTCTATTATGCTCTTATATTTGTTTTGTTTATCCGGTTTTTTTTATATAATTTAAACTTAAATTTAAAAATTTTCAAATCTTTTGTTATCATTGGTCATCATGAATAAGAATATAAGCATCCAGGAAAGTATTGTAAAGCTAAAAACAGAAAAAAATGCAGTAATACTTGCGCATAATTACCAGATTGGTGAAGTGCAGGATATTGCAGACTTTGTCGGTGATTCGCTGCAACTCAGCCAGGAAGCCGCAAAAATAAAGAGCAGCATAATTGTCTTTTGCGGTGTCCATTTCATGGCCGAAACTGCAAAAATAATATCCCCGCTGGCAAAAGTCCTTCTCCCGGACGAGAATGCCGGCTGCCCGATGGCAGACATGATAACGGATAAGGAACTTGCTGAATTTAAGGAAAAGCATCCGGGCGC
>PMCC01000104.1:24400-33412 GCA_003155275.1 Actinomycetota bacterium
TGGAACGGATACTGCCCGACCCATGCAAGGGTAAGCGTAAAATCCTTAAGCGCCATAAAAAAAGAACATCCGTTGGCAGTCTCACTTGTGCATCCTGAATGCTCCCCTGATGTTGCCGGCTTTGCAGATGAAGTTCTTAGTACCGGCCAGATGCTTACTTTTGTAAGGCAATCGGCGCAAAAAGAATTCATTATAGGAACAGAGACAGGCATCATCCACAGGCTTCAAAAAGAAAACCCCGGGAAAATTTTTTACCCGGTATCCGGCCAGACGATTTGCCCCAATATGAAACTCATAAACCTGGAAAAGATTCTCTGGTCGCTTGAAGAGGAAAAGTATGAGATAACCCTTCCTGAAGACATAATTACAAAGGCAAAAACGGCTATTGAAAAGATGCTGGCGATAGCATAGCAATACCTGAGGAAATAGTTTGGATAATACTTTAAATTGAACTTTAAATTAAAACATATACCGATCATAGGGGAGTTGCCATAACCATGTTGCAAAGATATTTAATAGATCCTTGTCTTTCACAAAAGAAATATGATTATTGTGATTGCATTGTCATCGGAAGCGGGATCGCCGGCCTTTCCACTGCAATAAGGATATCTGAGAATGCATGCGTAAAGGTAATTACAAAAAGCAGCTTATCGGAATCAACCACATGGTATGCACAGGGAGGAATTGCAGCGGTAATCAAAAAACCTGATGAGTGGAAGTCACACTACGAAGACACGATAATCGCCGGACAGGGCTTAAGCGACAGCGATGCAGTATCAAAGCTAGTAAAAACGGCTCCAAAAATGATAGAGGACCTTTTTGAGCTTGGGATAATCTTTGACATTTCAGGTGGTGAGATAAGCCTTACGACAGAGGGTGGCCACTCATTTCCAAGAGTCCTTCATGCAGGCGGGGACGCTACAGGCGAGGAAATAGAAAAGAAACTGGTCAAGTATTCAAAGACTTTCAGCAAAATAAAGTTTTTTCCGGAGTATCTGGCAGTAGATATTATGACATATAAAAACAAAGTACTCGGTGTGCTTGCGCTAAACATCAGCAAGAATGCAGTAGAGATGCATCCCACTGGAAATGTTGTCATTGCAAGCGGCGGAATAGGCAATCTTTTTGAACTTACCACAAACCCGTCAATAGCCACCGGTGACGGTATTGCAATGGCTTACAGAGCCGGTGCCTCAATAAAAGATATTGAATTCATGCAATTTCATCCCACAGTTTTTAAGACCAATGATGGCAAGCTTTTCCTGATAACTGAAGCTCTCAGGGGAGAAGGCGCGTATTTAAGGGATAAAAACGGAAACAGGTTTATGGTAGGGGCACATCCCAAAGCAGAACTTGCTCCAAGGGATATTGTTGTCAAGGAAATGGTCAAAGTGATGAAAGCCCAGGGGACTGCAAATGTCAGCCTTGACGCTACACATATCCCTGAAAGTTTTTTGAAACTTCGCTTCCCTAATATTATTGCAAAGCTGAGGGAAAATGGCTTAAACCTTCACACTGACCTGATAAAAGTTTTCCCTGCGGCGCATTATTTAAACGGTGGAATAAAAACCGACCTCAAAGGCAATACGGATATTAAAGGCTTATATGCATGCGGCGAATGTGCCGCAACAGGAGCGCACGGCGCAAACAGGCTCGCAAGCAATTCCCTTATAGAGGGGCTTGTTTTCGGCTGGGAGATCTCAAAAGAAGTAATATCAAGGGTTGGTAAAAGATCCGGTGCCGATATTGAAAATACTTTAAAGCAGTTGGAAAAAATAATTGCTGAAAACTCAAAAAACAAAATAAGTAATACCGGAAAAGACGGGTCCGCCTCTTTTTCCAAAACAACTGCTGCGGCGGCTAAAGGCAGTCCTGATGATTCTGCCAGACCTGGTGGTGCAGACGGCGAAGAAACAGGCGGCGAAGGCGCATCCGGTGATGCTGCCGGTTTTGAACTATTGTCTGCTTCGGTTGATAAAGTTAAATTTATTGAATCACTTATGGATAGTTTCAGGCATGTAATGAGCCATAATGTCGGCATACACAGAGATTCTGAAAGCCTGCAGGAAGCGCAGGATTATATTAAACAAACATTAAAAAACAATGATTTTTATAATATAGCCAATATAAGGGCAGTTGAATTTTTAAATATGCTCACAGTCGGCTCAATTATAATTAAGGCTGCAACGCTGAGAAAGGAAAGCCGCGGCACACATCAGCGAAATGACTACCCTCTTACAGATAATAAAAACTGGAAAAAGCATATAGTCCTCAAAGGGGATAATGTGGAGTTTGAACCGGTAAAATAATTATTGGGAATAAGATAATTACTAATATATGGGGTAATTATCAGAGAATTATATAAATACTAATAATTAGGTGAAAAATGAATAATAAAAAACATGGCAAAATAAAGAAATTTGAAATCCTGGAGCTGATTCGTGCATCCATCCAGGAGGACCTTGGCGGCTACGGGGATATTTCTTCAAAGTATCTTATACCGCTGGAACATAAATCGTCAGCATTCATACTCTGCAAAGAAAAAGAAGCCACAGTGCTGTCAGGAATAGATGTTGCCGGTTTTATTTTTGAAGAAGTCGACAGTATGGTAAGCTATGAAAAAATGTTTGAAGACGGACAAGTAGTAAAGTATCCTGACATTGTTTGCAGGATAACCGGTTCCTCACAGTCCCTTCTTGCCGGCGAACGTACATGCCTTAATTTTTTGCAGCATTTAAGCGGAATAGCAACTTTTACAGCCAAATTTGCTGAAATAGCATCAAAATATGATGTAAAAGTAACAGACACGAGAAAAACCAAACCGATGCTTAGAAAACTGGAAAAATATGCAGTTTTATGCGGAGGCGGTTTCAACCACAGGTTCGGGCTGTTTGACGGAGTCATGCTAAAAGACAATCATATAGCCGCTGCCGGTGGAATAAGAAATGCAATAGAAAGTGTCAGGAACAATATACCACATGGCATGAAAATAGAAGTCGAAGTTAAAAACTTTGCAGAGCTTGATGATGCAGTCGAAAGCAGAGCTGGAATAATAATGCTTGATAATATGAAGCCTAAAGATATAAAAGAAGCAGTAAAAATAATCAGGGACCGGGACAAATCAACAATCATTGAAGCATCCGGAGGAATAAGCCTTTCCAATTTTGAAGACTACTGCAGGACAGGAGTAGATCTGATATCTTTAGGCTGCCTGACCCATTCCGCTCCCTCCGCAGATTTCTCAATGGATTTTGGATAGGCTTTACACATATAATCATAGGCCTTGCTCCGAAATTATATTTCCCCTAACAGGTTTTTGTCATGAAGTTTTTCTCAGCGCCCGTCCACCCCAAAATATCATGGAACTCAATGGGTATGGATAATACCTATTACAAAATATCAATATCGGTTCATGATTTTTAATATAAAACCAGTTTTTTTACTTTTTCAGCGCATCATCAAATGAACCGGCAAAAGGTGTTATATTTATTTGTTTTACAAATTCGCATGCTTCTTCTGCTCCCCTTATCCTGTCCATCCCTGAATCTTCCCATTCTACAGAAAGGGGGCCTTCATAATTTATTTCGTTCAATTCACGGATGATGGCTGAAAAATCTACATCACCACGGCCGGGTGAACGAAAATTCCAGCCTCGCCTGGTTTTGCCGAACTCGATATGAGAGCCGAGTATCCCGGTCAACCCATCAAGGGTTACTGAGGCGTCTTTTATATGAACATGATAAACCCTGTCCGGCAATTCCCGAATCATAAGATGCGGTTCAATCCCCTGCCAGAAAAGGTGGCTGGGATCAAAATTCATTCCCAGGGTTTTCCTGTAGTTAAATGATTTTAGAAGCCTTACAAAAGTGTAATAATCAAAAGCTATTTCAGTCGGATGGACTTCCAATGCAAATTTTATTCCTTTCTTGTCCATCTCATCAAACAAGGGGGTCCATCTTTTGACTACAGTCTGGAAACCGTCTTCTATAATTTCTTCCGAAGTCTGAGGAAATGAATACCAGTATGGCCAGATAGGTGAGCCCATAAAACCTGTTATTGTATCAATTCCAAGATTTTTTGCAGCTGCAATGACATATCTGACTTCCTGGATTGCCCATGCCCTCATGGCTTCAGGATTATCAGCAACAGATGCAGGTGCAAATCCATTATGTCTTTTATCCAGGACATCTCCAACAAGCTGCCCGCAAAGATGAGCGCTGATTGCCCCAGCAATTAAATTATACTTTTTCAGGGTGTTTTTTATAGATTTTACATAAGCCGGGTCTTCAGCAGCTTTTTTAGGGTCCACATGATTGCCCCAGGTCGCAAGCTCCAGACCCTCATAACCCATTTCTGATGCAGTCTTACACATCTCTTCAATTGTCAGGTCTGCCCATTGTCCGGTAAAAAGTGTGATAGGTCTCATTTTTTTGTCTCCTTTTACTCTTTATTTGTTATGAAAAAGTTAATATTACTAAAGATTTATTTTATTCTTAAGCTTCCTTTTTATTTCAGGTATTTTTTCAATGGCGGCAATGCGCCCTGCCTCAATGATGTCGTGGCTTTTGTCAAAGTCAAAGAAACCAAAATCCCCGATCCTTGGTTCAATAACAACCTGGGCGTATGGCAGATAGCTTTGGACCATCTGGGTATGCATGGTGTTCATGCTTTTATCAATAATCGCCTGAATTGATATTTTTTTATTTTCTGCCAGTTTCAGGTAATCGGCATTCTTTTCTTTTAAAGGTTTTAGCCTCGTTTTATCAAAAACAATTGAAGAAGCCAATATAAAAGTGGGATTTAATGTCTTGAGAGCCAGCGTGGGAAGAGGCTCCATCACGCCTCCGTCTACTAAAAGTCCGGTGTCTTTGCAGACAGGGGGGATAATGCCGGGAACTGCAATAGAGGCCAGGACGGCCTCTCGAAGGCTGCCCGAATTTAAAACGACCCTTGTGCTGCTTAATATATCCACCGCCACACAGCAGAACTGCTTTTTACAATCTTCGAAAGTTCTGTCGCCAAGAAATTTTTGCAATATTTCATCAACTTTTTTTTCTTTCATGATGCCAGCGCGCGAAAGCTGAAAAGCTGAAAATACCAGGAAGCTTTTCCAGTCTGTAGAGTTTAAGAGTTTTTTAACCTTTTCCAGGCCTGCTCCGCTGCAGTATGCGGCGCCAATTAGGGCTCCCATGCTGGTGCCGCTGACAGCATCTATCTGTACACCCAAATTATCAAGGACTTCCAGTACACCGATATGCGCGAGCCCGCGCGCACCGCCTCCGCTTAATGCTATTCCAATTTTTGGCTTTTTAAACATATAAGTCAAACATACCGGGTCAGACAGTTTTTAATAAATATCAATCCGGCTATTTGCCGGAGAGAGGTTAATTTTTTTATAATATATATAAAGTATATATTTTTTTCCGGCAGACGTAAAAAAATATTAAAGCAGATTTTTAATCAAACAATTATCGGCACAAATGCTGCATTGCTAAAATCACTTCCGGCTTGAAATACTTTCAAAAAATCGATAAAAAATTATATAAGAATATTGACATTGAAGTTTAATATCTTAAAATACAATATAGTACAATTTTTGTATTAATTTGTATCAATTTGTACGATATATATTCAAGGAGAACAAAATGAACTATGACAAAAACTGGGCGAAAGTTGATGCTGCCTCAATACCTGACATGAAAGTTCCGGCGCCGGGGCCAAGATCAAAAGATATCCACAGCAGGGCTGAGAAATATATGAAAGGATACTCTTCACAGGTAAAATTGTTTCCGGTGGCCTTTGAAAGCGGGCATGGAGTGACTTTGACAGATGCTGACGGAAATAAATATATTGATTTTTCTTCAGGGATTTATGTCACAAACCTGGGGCATTGCCACCCTAAAGTCGTGGAGTACCTCCAGAAATATACCGGACAGCTTATGAACTGCCACGACTTTTCAACTGAAATAAAAACATTATTTCTCGAAAAGCTGGCGTCAATGACTCCGGGAAATTTAAACGGCATCCAGATGTACTGCGCAGGCTGCGAATCAGTGGAGGCTGCAATGAGAGCCGCCAGGGCGCATACAAAAAAATATGAGTTTTTCTCATTCTGGGGAGATTTCCATGGAAAAACCATGAGCGCCGTATCTGTCACCCAGGTTGCGGATTATACGACAGGGCCAAGGGCAGTCGGGATGCACCTTGCTCCCGCGGCGCATTGCTACCGTTGTGCTTTTGACAAAAAATATCCGGAGTGCAAGCTGTTTTGTGTTGATGCATTGGAAAAACAGATAAAGATGGAAGGCACCGGAAATGTTGCGGCAATTATAATGGAGCCTATTCAGGGGTGGAACGGCTCAGTTGTTTACCCGGACGACTATCTTCCTGCAATAAGAAAGCTCTGCGATAAACTGGGCATCCTTCTCATTGTCGACGAGGTGCTTACCTGCTGTGCGCGTACCGGCAAGATGTGGTGCGTTGACCTTTATGGGGTGGTCCCAGATATAATGGTTTTTGGAAAAGGCCTTGCAAATGGTTTTCCTGCCACTGCCTTTGCAGTAAAAGAAGAAATGACAGAAGTTTTGGAAAAGATATCAGCTTCTACAAGTTATGGCGGGAACCCGATGGCTGCCGCAGCAGGACTTGCTTCCCTCGAAGTCATAGAGGAAGAAAATATAGTTGAGAAATCTGCAAAGCTCGGCGATTTCATCATGAAAAAGCTCATTAAAATGAAGGGTGAGCATAAGATTATCGGGGAAGTCCGGGGCAAGGGCTGCCTTCTTGGTATCGAGCTTGTCAAAGACTTAAATACAAAAGAGCCTTTTTTAGAGGCAGGAAAAAGAGTATACCAGATAGCATTTTCAAAGGGGCTCGCATGGATTCCAGCAAACCATACTTTAAGGATGTCGCCGCCACTTATTATGGAGGAAGATGTTGCTGCAAAAGCGCTGGATATTATTGATGAATCAATTACCATTGCAGAAAAAGAGTTCGGGTATATTTAAATTACAAAGATTTTAATAAAATGATTTGCGGGAGGTTTAAATATGAGGACCCTTGGCGTGGGCATGGTTGGTTACGGATTTATAGGAAAAGTCCATACAATTTCTTTTCTTAATTTGCCTTTTTATTATAAGCCGGTTCCGGCAAAACTTAAAATGGTAGGTGTTTGCTCCTACCCTGTTTCAGATGCTGAAGAAGGCATCTCACAGGCTGGTTTTGAATTTGCAACTGAAGACTACAGGGACCTGTTAAAAAGGGAGGATATAGATATTATCTCAGTCTGCACCCCNNATCCGGAACTGGTGTCGCAAATGTGTTTTGAATACAGGTATACACCGGCAACACTAAGGGCAAGGCAGCTTATATCTGAAGGCTTTTTGGGAAGGGTCTATAGCGTAAGGGCCGCATATCTTCATGCAGGAAATGCAGACCCGAACAGACCCTCTTACTGGAAAATCCAGAAGAAATACTGCGGGGGCGGCTCACTTTATGATTTGGCTTCACATTTAATCGATTTGATAAGGTTTTTAATGGGTGACTTTAAAAAGGTCTATTCAAAACTTGAGGTATTTGTAAAAGAAAGACCGATGGCTGGCAGCCCGGGCCAGATGTGCGAAGTTGATGTCGATGACATTGCGCTTATGATGTTTGAACTTGAAAACGGGGCCCTGGGAACTCTTGAGGCCACTAAAGTCGCAACAGGCGCCAATGATGAAATTAGGCTTGAAATACATGGTGAAAAAGGGGCAATCAGGTTTAACAGCATGCAGCCAAACTATCTTGAAATATACGACACCAGGGATGCAGAAGACCCTATTGGTGGCTGGAGAGGTTTTAAGTCACTTGAAACCGTTCAACGATACCCAAAACCTGCAACTTCATTTCCGGGGCCCAAGTTTTCTGTCGGATGGATAAGATACCATGCAGGCAATTCATATGACTTTATAAAAAATATTGCTGACGGAACAAAACCTAATGCAGATATGGAAGCTGGCTATAAGGTACAGGAAGTCATTGAGGCGGGAGTGATTTCGGACAGGGATAAAAAATGGGTGGACCTGCCGCTTTAAATTTTTAGGATTTTGTGGGATTAAAATTTTAATTTCTTCTTCATGAATTATTTTGGAATTTTGGATTTCAGTTATTTATTCAGTAAGAACCAGATACTAATTATGAAAAAATGTTAGGTGAAGAAAGACGCCAGTACATATTAAACCTTATAAATAAGACGGGTAGTGTCAAAGCAATCGACATTGCAAAGACGCTTGCCGTATCGGAACTTACAATAAGGCGCGATCTGGATAAGCTTGCAAAAAAAGAAGCTTTAAAAAGAACGCACGGCGGGGCTGTCAATATCCTTTCCGTAGGCCATGAGATGAAATTTGATGTCCAAAAGGAAAAGTATATTGAAGAAAAAAAGCGCATAGCGCTTGCAGCTTCAGTCCTGATAGAGGAAGAGGATGTCATCCTTATTGAGGCCGGAACTACCGGATACCAGACTGCATTAAATATAACCAACAGGACAAAACTTACCGTTATCACCAACAGCTGTGATATAGCCGCACTGCTCGGCAAGAGCAATCCGGGATATAAGATCATATTAAGCGGAGGCATACTTAATATTGATACCCATGCGCTTGTCGGNNCTGACCCAATAGAGGCGCAGACCAAAAAAAATATAATAAGCTGCGCAAAGCAGGTCATTGCCCTTGCGGACCATTCCAAGATAGGCCATGTTGCCATGAACCACGTTGCTCCAATAAGCATGATAAATGTTTTTATCACTGACAGCGAAGCAGATGCGGCATTTATGGAAAAAATCAGGGAGCTTGATATACGGGTAATAATAAAATAGGTCCGGAAGGGTTTATGTTTATTTTAGGGCTTTAATACAACTGCCTTAAGTTTTTAAAAATAAACAAACGCTGGCCAATAAACTAACTTTATTGGCCAGCGCCTTTGTTTTTATTTCACCGGTAAAAGACTATACAATAACTTTCTTGTTGT
>PMCC01000104.1:33487-45666 GCA_003155275.1 Actinomycetota bacterium
GCGCTTCTCGGATTTACACGCGCTGTAACCAATACCCCGTCTATGTCTATATATACGTATATCTCAGCACCCATGGGCTCTGTTACTTCCACATTTGCTGTAATGATCGCATCGACAAGCTTGTCATGAACAAACAGGCTGTCTTCAAGATCTTCGGGCCTTATGCCAATTACCACATCTTTACCTTTTAAGTTATTATCATCGACCACTTTTTTTATCATATCTGCCATGCTTATTGTAAATCTGGGGCTTACAAGTTTGTAATCATCGGTTACCTTTGCATCCAGGAAGTTCATTGCAGGAGAACCTATAAATCCGGCTACAAACATGTTCTTTGGATGGTCATAAACAGTCTGCGGATCCCCTTCCTGCTGTACAAGGCCGTCTTTCATGATTATCATCTTGTCAGCCATTGTCATGGCTTCTGTCTGGTCATGGGTAACATAGACTATCGTTGCATTTAATCTTTCGTGAAGTTTTGCAATCTCAGTCCTCATTTCTACACGAAGCTTTGCATCAAGGTTTGACAGGGGCTCATCCATCAAGAATACTTTGGGATTACGGACTATTGCGCGTCCCAATGCAACACGCTGCCTCTGGCCGCCTGAGAGTTGTTTGGGCCTGCGCTTTAAAAGCTCTTCTATCTTTAATATCTTTGCAGCTTCATTTACTCTTTTTATAATCTCAGCCTTAGGGGTTTTTCTCAGCTTCAGGCCGAATGCCATGTTGTCATATACATTCATGTGGGGGTAAAGAGCATAGTTCTGGAATACCATTGCGATATCCCTGTCTTTGGGCGGAACATTGTTTACAATCCTGTCCCCTATCATTATCTCTCCTGCAGTCGCTTCCTCAAGGCCCGCAATCATTCGAAGTGTTGTAGTCTTCCCGCATCCTGACGGGCCAACCAGCACTACAAACTGGCGGTCCTCGATGATGGTGCTGATATTATCAACTGCCACCACCTCATCAAACTTCTTTGTCAGGTTTTTCAGTGTTACCTGTGCCATTTTAGTTTCTCCTTGTCATCATATTGAGATATTATCCAATGTTGTGCAGATAATTAAAATTATCCTTAATGCACTAATAAGGCCATATCTCCAGTCCTTATTAAAACTAATTATATGTTAAATCCGGACACAATCAAACAATTACATTTATAATAAACGCAATACTGTATATTTCTGACAATAAATTAAAAAAATAACTTAATTCCAAATAATGTAAATTAAATTAAATAAAGGACTTTTAACAATTTAAAAAAATTATTTTGGAATAATATTCTTTAATCAATGACTAAAAAAAATTTTATTAATATCTGCAAATATTTATTAGAGCCAGTCAACTCCATTATTTTTTTTTCAGGATGCTCCTCAGAATAAAGCAGGTAGTCTGCGCCAAGAATCTTTCCGACCTCCATCCTGTTCTTATCTTTCTTCAAGCCTACAAGAGCGACTTTTGAGGCACCCTTTAGCTTTGCAAACTGAAGGCCTAAAAGGCCCATCGGGCCCGGACCGACAATAACAGTAGTAAATGGGGAATCCCAACCTGTCTCCCAGTCCCATGGCTCCTCCTTACCATCTACCGATGTAATACTCCGTATTGCCTGCATACTTTAGATATGCTCTTGATAGATTTTGCCCTTAGTAGTAAATTTATCCTGTACTGCAGGATAGTCTCTTACTGTGTCATCGCTACTTTCTTTTATATTTGTTTGTGGTTAATCAAATATTTTAACTTGGAGGTAGTGTTATATATATCAAGATCTATACTTTCATTTATTTTTCAAAGAGCTCTTTATCTTAATAGTTGTAAACACAACTCTTAGATAGTGCAATTTAAATATAATTTTACTTTTAATTTAAATTCAATATTATAGATTTTGTTATTTTATTTTTTAATAACTGCTATTTTACGATAATTCAGGGGGGAAGTTTGCTCCTTAGCAATTTTTATCTTAATACTGCCTTAATCCTTGTCTGCTCATATCTTATTGGCGGTTTCCCTTCAGCATTTATTGCGGGGAAAATAAAGGGCATCGATATAAGAAAAACAGGCAGCACAAATGTCGGCGGTATGAATGCTTTTTCCAGTGTCGGGAAAATAGCCGGGGTNNCACATCACCCTTTTATGCCGCTTCTGGCAGTTATCGCTGCAATAGCCGGGCACAATTGGATGATTTATATTGGTTTTAAAGGTGGTAAGGGATTTTCAACTCTTGTAGGAGCATTATTTTTTCTTTCGCCTTTGTCTGCGCTTTTTTTATACCTTTACTTTATGCTAGCTGCAATACTGCTGTTTAAGGACATCTATGTAGCTGAGGGTGTTGCGATGTTTTTCTTTGCATTTTTTATGTGGTACAGGGAAAGCAGTTATTATTGGTGCATATTCATGCTGATTGTAACAATTATCTGCAGTTTAAAAAGCCTTAATCTGTACAGGACATATTTTACAGAGGACCGCCGTAAGGTAAGCCCTATATTTAAAAGGATATTTAAGCCCTTTTTTAAAACGGGTTGAAATAATAGTGGCTAAAAAGTAAAATGAAAGTCATTATATTAAAAGTAAAAAATAAATTGGAAGGACAGTCTTAAATGAAATGTCCTTTTTGTTCTGTTCCTGATACAAAAGTCATAGATACAAGGCTTTCAGAATCAGAAGGAAGCATAAGGCGCAGGCGTGAGTGCGAAAAATGCGGTAAAAGGTTTACGACTTTTGAGCGGATAGAAAATACCCCTATCGCCGTTATAAAAAAAGAAAATACCAGGGAACCCTTTGATAGGAATAAAATATTGAGCGGCCTTATAAGGGCATGCGTAAAAAGGAACCTAAGCACCTCTATATTGGAAAATCTGGTTGATGAAATAGAGTCGGAAATAAGGAATTTTCATGCAAATGAGATAAGCTCCAAGGAAATCGGCGATATAGTGCTAAAAAAACTAAAAAGCCTGGACAAAGTGGCGTACATACGGTTTGCTTCTGTCTACAAGCAGTTTGACAGTGTGGAACAGTTTACAGAAGAGTTATCTGAGCTTAAAGATTAATTAACAAAATAAAGCTATTAAAAAAATAAGCGGGCGGCTTATTGAAAAGACAAACATTCAAATTAATATAATAATAAGAAAGCGTGCTGATAGAAAAAATCCGGAAGACTATTAGAAAGATAAACAGGTGGATTATTAAAAAAATAAGCTTGCGGACACACAAAATATCATTATAAATATCAATATAATAAAAAACTCATAATACTAAAAAATGTTAATATACTTTGGCTATAAATTTGTAGAATTCCTGGTTTATATAACACCTTATCCTGTCACATATTTTATTGCGGATACTACGGCAACAATTTTATTTTTCCTCGGCAAATATGTGGATATTCTTAAAAAAAATGTTTCCCTGGCGCTGGATATAGATATTAACGACAAAAAAACTACAATGATTGCCTGGAAAATATATATCAACTGGTATAGGAATATAGCTGATTTTTTAAAACTCCCGCGGTTAAGCAATGAAAAATTCAAAAAAAGGGTTGAACTTAGAGGGTTGGAAAATCTAAAGGAAGCTTTAAAGAAGGGAAAAGGGGCAGTGCTTTTTTCTGCGCATATGGGTAATTTTGAATGGGCAGGCTGCAGGATTGCGGTTGAAGGATTTAAAGTAACCGGAGTGGGGTTGGAAAGGCCGTATAAAAGGACCAATCTATTTTTCGAAAACAGGAGGCGCCCAAGAGGAATGGGGACGATTTATGCAAATAAGAAAGAGCTTAATATATTCAGGATTTTAAAAAATAACGAAACACTTGCGATGCCGACTGAATTTGATCCACTAAAGACTGCGAGGGAATACGATTTTTTTAATAAAAAAGCCTACATTCCATCTGGACCTGTAGAACTGGCTTTAAAAACAGGTGCGGAGCTTATACCAAGTTTCACATGGAGGAAAGACAAATATAACCATTATCACGAAATCTGCGAGCCTTTAAAACTCGAAAGGGACGAAAAAAAATTTGCCGACAGAAAGGAATTCATAGATTATAATATGAAAAAAATGACTGATGTGCTGGAGAAATATATTAGAGAACATATTGAAGAGTGGGAAATGTTTCATGATATTTGGGCCTAAAAAGGGCAAACTGGAAAGGCAGCAAAATTGAAGTTAGTTTTTAACGGCAAGACAGAGATTTTCTGGCATACAAAACAAACTAAAAATATAGAGCATGAACTTAAAACAAACATCTTAACCGGCCTTTCAGAAGCAGAAGCCCGGGAGCGTTTGGAAGAAATCGGCCCCAATGAACTTGAGGAAAAGAAAGGGCGCTCGCCTTTTAAGATCTTTGTGTCACAGTTCAATGATTTCATGATATGGATACTTATCGCCGCGGCGCTGATATCAGGAATAGTAATAAGGGAAGTAACCGATGCTATAGTAATCCTGGTAATCCTTGTCATTAACTCTGTGCTGGGTTTTGTCCAGGAATACCGTGCCGAGAAAGCCCTTGCGGCGCTTAAGGAACTTGCGGCCCCCACTGCTCTTATTCTAAGAGGCGGTGTCGAGCAAAATCTTGCTTCAAGAGTAGTCGTCCCGGGTGATATAATAAAGCTCACAGCCGGAGATCTTGTGCCGGCTGACTGCAGAGTCATAAACCAGGTGAATCTCCAGGCTAATGAATCAATCATTACCGGTGAGTCGCTTCCGGTGGATAAGTCCACGCAAACCCTTGAAAAAGAAAATCTGCCTCTGGGTGATCGTGTCAATATGCTTTTCAGCGGAACAACAATTACAAAGGGACGGTGCAGCGCAATAGCCACTGGTACAGGAAAAAATACAGAACTTGGAAAAATTGCAAGCCTTGTACAGTCAAAAGATGAACAGACCCCGCTTCAAAAAGAATTAAAAACCGTCGGTACAAGAATCGGGATAGTCTGCCTTTCCATAAGCGCCGTAGTTTTTATAGCCGGCATTTTAAAAGGATTTATTGCAATCTCGCAGGGTACAATAACCGCTACCAGGGGAGACATCATTTCTGAAATGTTTCTTGTTGCAGTTGCTCTTGCTGTAGCGTCAATACCCGAAGGCCTGCCTGCAATAGTTACCATATCTCTTGCGCTTGGCGTTCAAAAAATGGCTAAAAACAATGCAATAGTCAGAAGGTTAAGTTCTGTGGAAACTCTTGGCAGTGTGTCAGTTATATGCACTGATAAAACTGGAACTCTTACACAAAACAAAATGGCCGTAAGAAAAATCTACACCGGGCTTGATGAATACACTGAGTATGAAAACCTTAAAAGAGCCGACAGCCCAATCGCACCGGATGGCGATGAAAATCAGGACCGGGGTAGAACCGGCGGCGGAATAGACCTTGGCAAAACAGGCGGCCATGAAAGCAAGGTTGATGCGGCCAAGGATATTCATCTTTACCAGGGCAATATTGTACCAAAAGACGCTATTTCCTTAAAATTTCTTATAGAAAATGCAGTTTTATGCAATGACGCCTATTATCTTGACAAGGAGAGCCGCAAGCTTGCAGGTGATCCGACCGAGACTGCACTTATTGAGCTTGGAAGCTTCTACTCTTTGGATAAGGACAGCCTTGAGTTTATGCTCCCTCGGGAATATGAGGAACCTTTTGATTCAGTAAGAAAGATGATGTCGACAGTACACCGGATATCTGAAGATTACTTTTTTTCAAAACATGCAAAATTAATTTCCGCTGGCAGCATCATTTCCACTGACGGACCGGATGGCAGCGAAGAAACTGCTGATACTGACAGAGCGAAGGACAGCCCGGACGCTGCAAAAAGCTCAGCTGTTTTGGGCAGCAGAAAAGATAACTTGCCAAATATATCCCGGGATGATATGCCTGCAGATATGCCTGAATATATTCTTTTCTGCAAAGGCGCTCCTGAAATAATAGTCAAAAAATGTACAAAAATCATAAAGGGCAGCAACATAGAAGATTTATCAGATTCTGACAGACATAAAATCTTTCAAATCAATACAATCCTTGCAAATGGCGCAATGCGAAACCTTGCCTTTGCATTCAAATATATATCTGACTTGCCGGAAGGAAAGAAGATAGAGGAGATTGAAAACGAGCTTATCTTCAATGGAATGGTAGGTATGATAGATCCGCCAAGGCCCGAAGTATTTGATGCAGTGGCAAAATGTAAAAAAGCCGGTATAAATATCATTATGGTCACCGGTGACCACAAGCTTACTGCCAGGGCCATAGGTGAGGAGCTGGGTATTCTTGGAGCAGGTGACAGGATAGTTGACGAAGAAGAATTCAGCAGGATGGCCGAAGGCCAGCTTATCGGCGAGATTGAAAACATTAAAGTCTTTGCCCGTGTCTCGCCGGTACATAAAGTGGAAATAGTGGAGGCTCTGAAAAAGAGGGACCATATTGTTGCAATGACCGGAGATGGAATAAACGATGCGCCTTCACTGAAGAAGGCCGATATTGGGCTTGCAATGGGGATTTCCGGAACAGATGTAAGCAAGGAAGCAAGCGATATGATACTTACCGATGATAATTTTGCAACAATAGTCAGGGCAATAAGGGAAGGCAGGGTGATTTATGATAACCTGAAAAAATTTATACTCTTCCTTTTGTCCTGCAATATGTCTGAGGTTTTGCTTATGTTTATCACCATAGTCTTCGGCAGCTTTATTTTCCGCATGCTTGGACTGGATCCCTTAATGGCTTACCTTCCACTTCTGCCCGTACAGATTCTCTGGATGAATCTAGTGACAGATGGCTTTCCGGCCCTTGCCCTTGGCATAAACCCTGCAGAACCAAATATAATGGACAGGATAATAACAAAAAGGCGGGAAAGGATTTTAAGCAGAAGCAGATTGTTCCAGACTGCCTGGCAGGGGTTGGCGCTGACGCTGGGATCACTTTTTATGTATTTTATTGGCCCTATCCTTTTTAACACCCACAACCTTGTGCATGACACGGATGTCTTTCACACATGTGTTTTTTCAACACTCGTTATAACACAACTTCTGCATTCCTTTAACTTCAGGTTTGAAGAAAAAGGGATTTTCAGGAAGGGCATTTTTGCCAACCGTTTTTTGAACATATCGGTTCTCGCTTCAATTGTCCTGCAGGTGGCAATAGTATATGCTCCTTTCCTGCAAAAGGTATTCAGCACCGCAGGGTTAAATATCTACCAGTGGCTTGTTGTTTTGGCCTGTTCTGCTGTACCGGTTCTAATAATATCCCTGGTTAATGAAATAATAGGAACAGGAAAACGCAAAGCACAAAATAAATTAAGAATTAGTATTATGTCAAAAAACAATTAAGATATGGTATTTTAAATTTTATAAAACGATTAAGTTTTAAGGGGTGTAAAATGAATGGCAAAAGAGTATTTGTCAATATCCTTTCTCTTATCCTTATAGTTTTCGGGATTGCGGGCAGTGTGTTTTCCATTGTTTTTATGAAAAAAATAAATCTTTTTACCGGTAATGTAAAACAGATTGAAAATATAAACACTTCTTTAAAAAGTGGATTTGAGTCTATTACAGTAATTGCAAAAAACACTGGTAATGCAACTGAGAATATGGCTGCAAGCATTAAAAGCGCCCGCCTTTCCCTGGAAGCTGCTTCCGGAACTGCTGCTTCTTCCGCTGACGCAATATATTCAATATCCAAGCTTACAGATTTTAACATACTTGGGTTTAAACCAATGGCAGAAACCGGCCAGTACTTTAACCAGATAGGCGATGACCTGAAAACATTGTCAGTAAGCATACTTGCCACAGCTGAAGCTCTAAAGACAAATGAAGAAGATTTATCCAGAATAGGCACAAATTTTAAAGATGTTACTTTACAACTCAATACAATCTCGGGTGAAATCAGCCATACTGTTTCCATAGTTGTCCAGGATAATGTTTTAAATCTCATAAATATACTGACAATTTATATTACAGTCCTGCATTTCATGTTTATACTAATCGGGCTTTCACTGATGCTTGTTGCAAAATAGGGTTAATATTTATAACAATATCAGGAGCACTTTGAAAATCCGCAGTTTCGGCAGACATAGCAGCCGCCTTCGGGCTGCATTATTCCTCCGCAACCTTCCTCCGGGCATAGCATTATGGATTTGGGGCCGGATGCAGTATTGAAATCAAACTTATTATACCCCTTATTGTAAAATTCAATGGCCTTGCCTATAGCGTCCGGGCAGGAGAGCACATGCGTATTTTCATCTGCAATACAAGTAATGCACCTTATGCCTGAGATTTGTTTTAGTATTGAATCAATTTCTATGCCTGACCTTATGGTTATACTTATAAGGCGGCTCACAGCTTCTGAAAGCGCGGCGCACCCTTCTTCTCCGGTATTTGAAAATACTTCGCAAATCCCGTAATCGTCCGAATTAACAGTTACATACAGCTTGCCGCAGCCGCCGATATCGTATTTTTTTGTTAAGCCTTTTGTCACATCGGGACGCGGGCGGGGCTTAATGCTGCTCAGATTCTTTTCTTCACATTCATTTAAATTAGCGCCCTTATCGTCTGCGCCGGCCTTTACATAGCCAGGCTGCTTCGCATTATTTTTTTCCGGTTGCTGCTTTTCTTTTCCCTTATCCAGGATTTTTTCTTTTCCATAAACTCCGCCTATTGCCTGGCCTGCACTTATCGGCTGGCTGGCCTCTTTTATGTCTTCTGTTCTCCCGGTTTCCTTAGCATAAGTTTTTTCCGAGTCGCTTTTCCTTCCTTCTACCTGCAGCACCTGGCTATCCCTGCTTCCATCCCTGTAAATAGTGATTCCTTTACAACCGAGCCTGTGAGCCAGCATGAAGACTTCTTCAACATCCTGCTCGGTTGCACTATTAGGGAAATTAACCGTTTTAGAGACTGCATTATCAACAAAACCCTGGAAAGCCGCCTGCATCCTTACATGCCATATTGGGGAGATCTCATGGGCAGTAATAAACACCCTTTTAACTGAAGAAGGTATTTGCTCAAAATCTGCCACTGTCCCCTTGCCTGCTATATCTTCCATTAATCCTGCGCTGTAAAAGCCCATCTCTTTTGCTGCCTTTTTAAAATATGGATTTATTTCAAGAAGCTTGTCATTATCCATGACATTTTTTACAAAGGATATTGCAAAAACAGGCTCAATGCCGCTGGAACAATTTGCTATAATGCTTAATGTACCGGTTGGGGCAATCGTTGTGGTGGTGGCATTACGCACGGAGTATCCCTCCGGATTATCATAAACACTGCCCTTAAAATTTGGAAAGTTGCCTCTTTCACCGGCAAGCGCACGCGTTGCATTCCTGGATTCATCCTGAATAAAATTCATGACTTCTTTTGCAATCTCAAGAGCCTGCTCGCTGTTATATGGTATACCAAGTATTATCAGCAGATCTGCCCACCCCATTACGCCGAGCCCTATTTTCCTGTTGCCTTTGACCATGTCAGCAATTTTATCCAGCGGGTACCTGCCCATATCAATGACATCATCGAGGAAGCGTATAGCTGTATGCACAGTTACTTTGAGTTTTTCATAATCCACTTCAGGAGCGCCATCTTCGTTTTTTACCATATTTGCAAGATTTATGGATCCCAGGTTGCATGCTTCATAAGGCAAAAGGGGCTGCTCGCCGCAGGGATTGGTGGATTCTATCGTCCCCACATTTGGCGTTGGGTTGTCCCTGTTTAACCTTTCAAGGAAAATAATTCCGGGGTCCCCGTTTTTCCAGGCATGATATATTATCTTTTTAAAAACCTCTCTTGCATTGTACCTTGTGTATACTTCTTTTGTCCTTGGGTTTACGATGTCATAATCATCATTGTTTTCAACCGCTCTCATGAAGGATTCTGTGACGCCGACAGAGATATTGAAATTATTAAGTTTGGTGCTGTCTTCTTTTGCGCTGATAAATTCAAGAATGTCCGGATGGTCNNGTATCGGTAGCTGCATTAAAAACAGTCATAAAAGATATTGGGCCGCTTGAGACACCTTTTGTTGAAAGAACCACATCATTTTTAGGCCTTATATTGGAAAAGGAATACCCTACTCCTCCGCCCGATTTTTGTATAAGGGCAGCCTCTTTTAAAGCTTCAAATATTTTTTCCATCGAGTCTCCGACAGGAAGGACAAAGCATGCCGCAAGCTGCTGAAGCTCTTTTCCGGCATTCATTAAAGTGGGTGAATTGGGCAGAAAATCAAGGTCTGACATTATATCAAAGAACTGCCGCTCAATTTCACGGATCTCCTCTTGGGTCTTTCCATAGTTTTTCTCGGCAGAAGCTATATTCCCTGCAACCCGTAAAAACATTCCCGCCGGGGTTTCAAGTATCGTGCCTTCTTCATCCCTTTTTAAATATCTCTTCTCAAGGACTTTTACAGCATTTTTCGAAAGATTTATTTCTTTTTTTTTGTAATAATCATCCATTAGCGCACCTTCCTCTTTGCTAAAACTGTTAAGAAGTGTCTGTTGTCCGCTCACTTTAAAATTTCTGCTCCCTTTGCCATTGCCGCCCTCACTTTCATGGCTGCCCATGTTTCCAATGCCGCCGCCAGTTACAAAACTACTCCCGCTTTTAGAGCTGAAATGGTCTTTAGCGCCAGACCGGCCTTCAAAACTTATCTGGCCTTCTGCAAAGAGATTTTCTTTGGCGCCATCTTCCGCAGTGCCATTTTCTGCAGCACCANNCTTCTGCAGAGCCCTTTTCCGCATAGCTATCCTCAGCAGAGCTGTCTTGACTATTAATCTTTTTATTATCTTCCACTACTGCTCCTTGCGGATAAAGTTACTATTTGTTTTATTTAGAAAAAAATCAGCTACAGCTAACCAGACAACCCTTTTCGGATCAGCATTTTCTCAATTAATTGCCTAAAAATCCAATGGCCCGGATAAATATAATAAATATATTTGATAAAAAAACAGTTCAATATTTAAAAGACAGAAGCAATTTTAATAAAAAACACAAAAGCAGCAAACCGATATAAGCTTTGAATTTGAAGTAATACTAACTTATATACATTAAACAAGGCAATAAACAGAATAATAAAAAATCCTACATCTTGTGTATACTTCAATAATATAACACTACATATTGTGGTGTCAACTACTTTTTTTATTCTCCATTCTTTTTTTTATCAGCGTACATATCCATATCCGCAAGGTGGATGATCTTTTCTATAGGTTCATTAAACGAAGGATCCCAAAGGCTTATGCCTGTTGATATCTTTATTTCAAAATCAACAAGCCTGGTTTTTTCATACCATTCAAAAACTGCCTTTTTTAATCTTGAAATAAACATGTTAATATTTTTGTCGTCTGTCTCAAGCAGGATTATTAAAAATTCATCTCCCCCATATCTTACCAGGGTGTCGATTTTCCTTATCTGTTCTTCAAGTACATGGCCTATACCTTTCAACACTACATCTCCCATCTGATGGCCAAACCTGTCATTTATCTCTTTAAACCTATCAATATCTATCATAATAAAAGTAATAAAGTATTTATATCTTTTTGACCTTTCAATCTCTTTATCAATGAACTTATTGAAATACCGCCTGTTGTAAACACCGGTCAAAGAATCCTTTTCTGCCTGGTCCCTAAGGGATTTCTGCAGTGAAATCCTTTTAAGGGCTCCTGCAAGATGCCCTAACAGAAGCTTGGACATCCTGATATTTTCCTGGTTAAAAGAATCTCTGTCTTCACTAAAAAATACTGCTGCTCCAAGATATAATACCGGGGCACATAAAAAAGTAGAAATTCTCAGCTTCTTCAATAGTTTTTTCTTTGCGCTTTCTTCAAATTCTGATATTTTTACTATCTTAAAAACATTATCCGATAAGGATTTGGATAAAAAGTTTTTCAGAAAATACTTACTGGTAACTATATCCTCAACTAAACTATTTGAGTTGTAATTATTTACCAGTTTATGGTCTTTAAATACAAAAAAACTGCAGCATGCAACACCCAGGATACTTTTTGCCGCTTCCGAGCTTTTCCGGCAGACTTCCTCTTCGGATTCACTGACATCCAGATCAAATGCAAGTTTGTTCAAACCCTCGATTTTTTGTTTGGAACTTGAGAGAAAAAGTTCATTTTCTTTTATTGCGGTTATATCATGAAAAACAAGAATGTAACCGGTAATTATGCCTATTTTCTTTTCAAAAGGTGTGCTTCTTATATTAAAATAGA
>PMCC01000157.1 GCA_003155275.1 Actinomycetota bacterium
TTTTGTTGCTTTTTCTTTTTTTTGAACTTGACATACTCTATTTTTATTAGCTGTCAGCAAAATAATTTTTTAAATTCTATCACGGATCAAACAAATAAATAAAATATTATTCCTTTGCAATGTTGTTTTTTAAAAACAGAAGTGCCAGAAGAAGAACATTTTTCTAAGTTCTATCTATAGATGCTTTGATTTAAATCTGAAGATAAAATAAGTCTTTTTGAATTTACAAATGACTGCACTTTTTATTTCAGCTATCTAGATATTTTATAATAGCCTTCATTTTTTAACCTGGATTTAAAACGGATCACATCAACCAGGTATTCCCATGAGTCATGAAATAAACTTACACTGGATTTTTTGTCTTTCCTTCTTAAAAACAGGCAAGGAATTTCCACAATCTTTAAATTTTCAAAATATGATATTGCCATTATTTCTGTATCCCAAAACCATCTCTTGTCTTTTGTTTTTTCAATTACTGGCATTATTTTTTCTTTATTAAAAAATTTATAACCAGTCTCTGTATCATTTAAAGGAATTTTTAAATAGAACCTGGTAATCATATGATAAATCCTGCTTGAAATATCTCTGTCAAAAGTATCCATTTTTACACTGCAAAACCTGTAACCTGTGGCTACATCATAACCTTGTTCTATGGCTGAAACCATTGAAGGTATATAGTGCGCATACACTTCTAAATCTATATCTAAAAATCCTACGATTTTTCCTCTTGCTGCTTTAATGCCATCAACAACGGTACCACCCCGACCAACATTTTTCTCATGAAAAAAAAATCTTCTGTCCGCATTTCCATTGGCAATCTTTTTTATCAATTCTCTGGTTTTATCTTTACTATTGTCATCGATAAAAAGGAGTTCATATTTATATATTGTTTTATTTAATATATTTTCTATCTGCCTGACACTTTCTTCCAATAATAACTCTTCATTATAACAAGGTATAATTACAGTGAGATCGTACTCCATTTAAGACTCCCCAAGAATTTATATAAAATTTAAACTAATATTAATTAAAAGTGTTGTAAAGTCTGTATTTTTAAGAGTAATAATTCATAACTTTTTTAACTGCAGCGATTACATCCTCCGCATCTTTGTCAGTCAATTTAGCCGAAAATGGCAAAGATATCGTCCTGTCTGATATAAATTCAGATACTGGGAAATCACCTCTACGAAATTTATATTTTTCCTTATAATATGGGTGAAGATGGATTGCGATAAAATGGACACCTGTACCGATGTTTTCTTTATAAAGCGCATCTATAATACCATCTCTGTTTGTTTTTAAATTATCTATATCTAAAATTAAAGTATATAAGTGTAAAGCATGGCGGGTATCTTTTTCAAATGGATTGGGAATATTTACCGGTAATCCTTTAAANNCCTTCATCAGAATATCTTTTCCATGCATCACTGCTTATTCCATGCAGCGCCAGGATTTTAATTTCTTTTGCCTGGATTTTATTATTGCAGGTTATCATACCCCCTTCGCCGGTTGTTAAATTTTTTGTTACATAAAAACTATAAACCGACATATCCCCAATTTGCCCAACTTTTTTGCCGTGATACTCAGTCTCTACAGCATGGGCACAGTCACTGATTACTTTCAAATTATTCTTTTTTGCAATCTCCAGGATAGCTTTCATCTCACAAGGCCTTCCGGCAAAGTGAACCGGCAATATTGCCTTTGTTTTTTTTGTAATTTTTTTTTCGATTTCAACCGGGTCAATGTTCATTGTATCTTTTTGGATATCCGCAAATATTGGAACCCCTCCTGAATGAATTATTGCATTTGCGGTTGCGCAAAATGTCATAGGTGTGGTGATTACTTCATCACCTGCTTTTATACCATTTGACAATAGGGCCAAATGAAGACCTGCTGTACATGAATTTACGGCTAATGCATATTTGCTGCCAATATAATCCCTGAATTCTTCTTCAAATCTTGTTACCTTTGGGCCTGTACCGATCCAGCATGATAAAAGTGTGCTGACTACTTCATCAATTTCATCTTTTAGGATCAGCGGGCTACCAAAAATTAAGAAATCATCTCTTACCGGTTTTACTGATTCGTATTTTCTTTTATTATTCATAATTATCAATCGGGAATTATAAAAATTTTTTTATTATTTGAATATTTTAAAGCAATTAATCAATAATTTTATTTTCCATTATCTTTTTTATTTAAATTAATGCTGATTGCTTATAATTTTTTTAATTCTTTTCTCTCCTTTATATAGTCTGCTAGAGATTCTTTCCATGGCCTCAAATCAGCGAGCCCTGCTGCCCTTAAATTCTTGTTATCCAGCACTGAATACGCCGGCCTTTTTGCCTTTGAGGCGAAAGCATCGCTTGTAGTCGGTGAAATATCTGGAGTCAGGCCCTCCTGTTTAAATATCTCGCAGGCAAATTCATACCATGAGCAGCTGCCGGAATTTGTCATATGGTATAATCCGTATTTTTCCGTCTGTATAAGCTCAAAAAGTTTTTCAGCAATGTCTTTTGTACTTGTAGGCGTTAAAACCTGGTCATCAACAACTTTTATGTCTTTGCCCTCATTTGCAAGCCTTATCATAAGCTCCACAAAATTATATCCCTTGCCAAGGCTTCCGGCATGGCCGTAAAGTCCGCAAACCCTGAGCAGATAGTATTTCTTCATCATATAGCGGAGAACATATTCTCCGGCAAGTTTGGATATGCCGTAGACGCTTACCGGGGCCGGGCAGTCGTCTTCAGTAAAAGGGGCGCTCCTTTTATATCCCCCAAATACAAAATCTGTGCTGAAATGCATAAGCGCCGCATCAATAGATAATGCAATCTCGGCCAGGTTTTTAAGCCCGCCGGCATTGACCTCAAAGGCTTTGGCAACTTCATCTTCACAGACATCGACCTGGTGAAACGCTGCAGTGTTTATAATAAGATTTGGCTTAATGCGAAACAGGATGTCATTGCATATGTTCTTATCACACACATCTATGTCACTTATGGTAAGTCCTGTAATATCGGCGCCCTTACCCTTAAAATATTTAATAACATCAGTTCCAAGCTGACCGTCAGAACCTATCAGGACAATCTTCAATATTTTCTCCTCCCGTTTAATTTCTTAAAAAAACAATTCTGCAAAATTATATTAAAACCGATATTAAATATCAAAAAATCTATTTCCCCACTAAATCAAATCTGGAGGGTAAAAACTTGTTAATATTTATCCCCGGGAATCCACTATTTGAAAAATCCTGCATTAAAATCTTTGCTTCTATCATTCCTGTTATGAGTTTACCGGTTGCGCAGGATAGCGCTATTCCGTCACCTTCATGCCCAGACGCAATCCACAGGTTGGAAAATCCGCCGACAGGTCCGATAAGCGGCCTAAAATTTTCACTGTAGGGACGAAAACCGCTGAAAATCCTGATTATGCTTACTTCTGAAAGCAANNTGTAAAGCCCGTTTCCCTGTTTTCATCAAACTTGCAGCAAATATAATCATAATCAAGAATTGGATGATTTATTGTCCGCGGCAGCGCTTCTGTAACCGCAAGGCTCCCGCGGCGTGGCCTTATCGGAATATCGATACCGAGCATCTTTCCAACCTCTCCCGACCATGCTCCCGTACAGATTATAACTTCTCCCGCAAAAATCTCTGTCCCTGAAGATGTGGTGGCTTTTTTTATTTTTAGAGAAATACTATTACTGTTTTCCGGACTGTCCTTTACCGTTCTATTATTGTGTTGGATTTTATTGCCGGGGCTTCTGCCCTCATTACTGTGATTGCTGTCAATGCTTTTATTGTTGTCAGTTTCAATGTTTTTGTCAGAAGGAGCATCCGGGCTGGCATATAATAAATCAGGAATGTCGTTTTTAATGACGCTTGTTTCAAATGATACAGCTGCCTGTTGTGTTATGACTATGGCGCCGTTATTTTTTGCTGCATTGCAAAACCCGAAATTTAAAGCTATTGGGTTAACCTGCCCTTCATCAGCGCAATATGTTGCAGATGTAATCCTGTCTGATATAAAAGGTTCGGACCGGTGCAGTTCATCACTTTCCATGATCCGGGTATTAATTCCCAAGTCTTTATGGCTGCCGTAAAAAGCCTCGATCTCTTCCCTGCTGTAATGCTCTGAAAAAATCACGAGCCCTCCGCAATTTACATATTCTATGTCATAGGAAAGCTCTTCGGACAGATTTGGGAAAGATTTTAGGCTTGATTTTGTAAGGGAAATTACATCCCTGTCTTTTTTTGACTGCAGAAACAAAAAACCGTCACATGACCCTGAGGCTCCTGTGGCAATGCCGGATTTTTCAAGGATTGTGACTTTAAGGCCTTTTTTAGACAGATAATAGGCAGAAGCGCCGCCAATGACACCTCCGCCTATTATCAATATATCTGTATAAATCTTTTGATTAGAAGACTTTTCCAATTCGACTCAGCCTGTTTTCCATATTAAGCAGCAGTGTCATCCATGGCATATTGTAATAGTAAGGATTATCAACATCGGTATAGAGGCCCTTTTCAAGATACCCATACATATCAAGAACACTTTCCTCAATAGAAACATCGGGAACAAAGCCAAGCACTTTTTTAAGTTTTTCACCTGACATGCGGTAACTTCTTGCTTCCCTTGTTGAGTATTCAACCTCCACTTCGACGTGCTTCTTATCTTTAAGAGTATATTTTACCCTGTGAGCAAGATCGATTATCTGCAGGTTATCAAAAACAAGGTTAAAAATCTGGCCCCCTTTTATCCTTTCAACAGGGCACGTAACTGCGAGTATATGGGCCCTTGCCACATCCTTTATGTCTACAAAAGGCCTCCA
>PMCC01000033.1:0-8664 GCA_003155275.1 Actinomycetota bacterium
GTCCAGTCCGAGTCTGAGAGTTTGCCGTAATCATCCGGGTATGTTGCAGATATATATGCATCCAGTAGCGCATTTTTCATGGCAACTTCATTTGTTTCCCTGTCATCAACAAGGTCACCACTTGTTATTATGTTTCCAGTCTCCGGGTTAACAACAAACCCTGTTCCGTTAAATGGCCCCCAGGTGAATTTATCTTTGCTCCATTGGTTTATAACCGAATCAAAAACATAAGCAGAATATATGGTCGTGATATAACATACTGCCGGCTGTACAAGAATCAAAGAGGTATTTGCATCAAATTTATAATTTTCAATAAGCTTCGCAGCAACTTCATCAACAGAAGACGCGCCGGTTTGCTTAACCGGAACCGAAGCAGTTTCTGAAGAAGAAGTATTGCCGGCTTCTGATGTTGAGGCGGCAGAATCAGTTGTCATAGCAGAAGTATCTGTTGTGGTTGAGGCGCCCGACCCGGAACTTTCCTCTGCAAAAACCGGAGTGCGGCTGTTAAACATGAATGCTACGATTATCAGGACCAGAGAAAAGAACAATATTTTTGTGGCAATAGATGCAGACCTTTTTTTCATTAATCCCCACTTTGTACAAATATATAATTTAAATAAATCCCTTTAACTTGCTGGCAGCAGTTTTTAATGTAAATATATTATAGTATTATAATTCTTTTCAGGGGATTTTAATATTTTTTTAATAAAATGCTTATGTTTATACTATTATTTTATATAAAAAATTTTTTTGCTTTTTTATTTTAATGTTTATTATTTTTTGTCTGGCTATATTTTTTTGTTTGTCTTTCTTTTTTTATATAATACTTTTATATTTTTCTATTTATATTTGCAATTTTAAAAGATTGGAGTCTAAAAGATGAAAAATTTGCTTAAGTTATTTCTAATTTTTACAATCATTGTTGTTTTGGCATTGACATTCAGCTTTGCCGGAACAGGCTGCAAGTTAACAGGTAATACAGTAACCACTGCAGTGGCCGCAAATTCAGCCACAGAAACCGCTATGGCGGCCCCAAGCTCTGGCGCAGCAGCCACAACAACATCCGGAGCTGATAAGACAATATTGAAGGAACTTGGCGTATATGTATGGGAGGGCTATCTACCTGAAGCCGCAGTAAATATTTTTGAACAGGAAACCGGTATAAAACTCAACATAACATTTGCAACCGATAATTCAGCAATGCTTACACTTCTAAAAGGCGGCGGGAAAGCAGATATCATAATGCCTACACAAAACCAGGTCAACAGATTTTATGAAGCCGGGCTTGCGCAGCCTCTTGATTTAAATAAAATACCAAACTATGCAAAAGTATCNNGGCATAGGCTGGGAAATATTGTTTGATCCGGCGTTGAAATCAAGGGTTTCATCCAAAAATGCTGCTGAATCCCTGATGATTTGCCTGGATACTCTTGGAATCCCAAGAGAGAAACTGCTGACTGATACGGCGGCTACCCTTGAGGCAGCGAGACCGGAAGTTCTGAAACTAAAAGGCAATGTCCTGAAGTTTTATGATACCGGCGCAGAACTGCTCGATCTTCTAAAAAATAATGAGGTTTATGTCAGCCATATCTGGGATGGCGGCGGCAGGAAGATGATGAAGTTTAACCCAAAATTTAAGTATGTGCTTCCAAAAACCGGCGGGCTTGGTTGGACCGATACATTCATGATACCAAAAAACGCTCCAAATCCGGCAGGTGCAGACATGTTTATAGATTTTATGCTTCGGCCTGAAATAGCTGCCATGCTGACTGATGAATCAGGGTATACTACAACAGTCGAAGGTGCACTTGATAAATCAACAGTAGACAATAAAAAGGATTACAGTTTTTCCACTGACCAATTACAAAAACTTATCTGGCAGCCTAATTTCCCTGAAGATGTGATTGCAGCTTATACAACATTCTGGGAAGAAATATCAACTGTTAAATAGCTTAAAATTTTTGACATAGCAGCCAATTGTCTCTAATATTGTTGGCAGCTCTCTTAAAATCTTTCATAAGCAGCTGACGGTATTTCTCCAATAATTTTTTTAGGGTGGCCGGCGTCAACTCTTTTAAAACCTTTCATAGTCAACCGACTTTTTGAAGATTTAAAATAAAGGATCCAGCGGTATTATAAATATTAAAATACCGCCGGATTTATAATATCTGAAATTAATCAGATTAACATTGCTCAACAGATAGCTTTACCACAAAAAATCAAAACCGTCTTCAAAAAAACTGCTCCCACACGTCTAATTGCTAAAAATATTGCAATAAAATATATGGCCGCAATAACTGATTCCGGTGTCTGCCCCTGCAGAGACTACACTATTCCCTGTGCCATCATAGCGTCAGCAACTTTTAAAAATCCTGCAATGTTTGCTCCAACTACAAGGTTTCCTTCAAAGCCATATCTTTTTGCAGCTTCAGCCGATTTCCTGTAAATATTTACCATTATATCTTTAAGCCTTGTATCTACCTCGTCAAATGTCCAGAATGTCCTCATTGAATTCTGCTGCATCTCAATAGCTGATGTTGCAACCCCTCCAGCGTTTGCAGCTTTGGCCGGACCATAAAGAACCTTATTTTTCAGGAAAACTTCAATAGCTTCAGGAGTACATGGCATATTTGCGCCTTCTGCAACAGCTATGCAGCCATTGCCAAAAAGCATTTCAGCATCCTTTTGGTTAAGTTCATTTTCGGTTGCGCTTGGAAGCGCAATGTCGCATTTTATGGACCATATATTAGTGCAGTCCTCATTGAATTTAGTTCCGGTTGAAGACAGGAAGCACTCTTTTATCCTTTTTCTCCCGATTTCCTTTCCAATCTGTACCATTTCGATATTTAGTCCATCAGGATTATAGACAAATCCGTTTGAGTCGCTCATTGCCACAACTGTTCCTCCCAGCTGTGTGATTTTGTGCGCAGCATAAATTGCAACATTGCCTGAACCTGAAATAGTTACTTTCTTACCCTTTATCTCATGGCCTTTTGAAGCAAGCATCTCTTCAAGGAAATATACAAGCCCGTATCCTGTAGCTTCGGTCCTTACAAGACTGCCGCCGTAAGTCAGGCCTTTTCCTGTAAGTACGCCCTCAGAAACATTTTTAATCCTCTTATACTGGCCATAAAGAAATCCGATTTCCCTTCCACCGACACCTATATCCCCGGCCGGCACATCAAGATCACCGCCGACATGCCTGAAAAGCTCTGTCATGAAACTCTGGCAGAATTTCATTACTTCATTATCAGATTTTCCCTTTGGATCAAAATCGCTGCCTCCCTTGCCGCCGCCTATTGGCAGACCGGTGAGTGAATTTTTTAAAATCTGTTCAAAACCTAAAAATTTTATTATTCCCAGATAGACAGACGGGTGAAATCTCAAGCCGCCTTTGTACGGACCTATTGCACTGCTAAACTGAATCCTGTATCCCCTGTTGACCCTGACTTCACCATTATCAGCCAACCAGGGAACACGAAACATTATCTGCCTTTCAGGCTCTACAAATCTTTCCAACAGTCCCATTTTTTCATATTGTGGGTTCTCGGCAGCCACCGGTTCCAATGAAGTCAGGACTTCTGTTACAGCCTGAAGAAATTCAGGCTCATGTGGACTGGTCTTTTTAACCAAAGCCAGAACTTTTTGACAATAACTCATTTGCTCTCCTCTTTTTTTGTTTTTATAAAAACAGTAAGAAAAAAATAAAAAAGTGTTTGAGGCACTTTTTTATATCATTGACAAAGCCTTGTTTCTTAGAATAAAAATAAAGGCCCATTTTCTTCAAGCAAAAATATAAAGGCCCATTTTTTTACTGTAAAACAAAAAAGCCCCAATATGACCACATCATACTGAGGCTCTCGATGCCTTATTTTTCACACACCATTGTGTAAATTATTGCTTTAATTTTTAAATCTTTAAGGAAGACTTTGGAAACTCTTCCTTTTTAAAAATTTACAATCATTCTATACATGAAGTAAATAAAATCAAGTATTTTTTTACTTTAAATAAGGCCGGAAAATAATATAATAGTCTTCATTATGAGTTTTATTGTTGAGCTCAAAGATATCAAAAAAAATTATGGCAATATCACTGCTGTTGATAATGTTTCATTTGCGATAAAGGCTGGTGAGTTTTTCTCTCTTCTGGGGCCGTCAGGATGCGGTAAAACTACAATCCTAAGGATAATAGGCGGATTTATCGAGCAAAACAGTGGCACTGTTTTAATTGGTGGAACCGATATGAAAAGTATACCGCCAAACAAAAGAAATACGAGCATGGTCTTCCAGAATCTTGCACTGTTTCCCCATATGAATGTAAAGGAAAATATTGTTTACGGTTTGAAAAAAAGGCGTATTAGTGAAAGCCTTATTGAAGAAAAATTAAAAAATATACTGACTGCGGTCAATCTTACAGGGTATGAAAAAAGAAGCATAAACCAACTTTCAGGGGGCCAGCAGCAAAGGGTAGCGCTTGCAAGATCCCTGATCATTGAACCGGATATCTTATTGCTTGATGAACCTTTGGCTTCGCTTGACAAAAAATTAAGAGTCTCAATGCGAATGGAACTAAAAGAAATCCAGCAGCGTACCAAAACAACTTTTCTTTATGTCACTCATGACCAGAGNNGGTAATTTTATTCCCTTGGAGCATACATATACCGACAACCGGTTCCAGATACTGACTACAGTAACAGGCGGCAGGATATTGCTTGAAAAAAACACTCCTGCAGACGGCACCGGCAGTGTTGAAACTAAAACAGTCGCAGTTCATTGCGGGACTTGTAATGTTGGAACTGAAATTGAAACCGGCACAGTTCATGGCAGTACCAGTAAAGATAAAGCCGGCAAAGGGAAAGTAGTGCCGCAGTATAAAAATGTAGAAAACAAGGCTCTGCAAACAAGTGGAAAAATAGACAGCGCTGTTAGCGATAACCCTGTAAGTCCAGTTATAAAAAAGCCGCCTGTTTTTTTTATCAGGCCTGAAAAAATAAAAACAGGCACCTGTGGGGCATCCGTCTCTTTAGATTCAGGGGATAAGGATTTGGAAAACAGGTATTATGGAAAAATAACATCAGTTGTTTTTGAGGGTCCGGATATCAGGATAAAAATATTTTCTGAACCGACAGGTTATATCACTTCAGAAATCAAGAACCTGGAGCCGGGAGTAAGATTTTTCAAAAACGATCCCGTTGAATTCTGCTGGGATACCATGGAAGGCCTGGTCCTATATGACTGAAAATAGATTCAACTAAGCCTGCAAATAACCATTAACTGATAACCCTGGCAAAATAATCCGGGAAAACCAAAGCCTAAAAAAAATATATAACAGGACAATAATGCAAAACAAATCACCAATAGCCCGCAATCTTTAAGCCNNGTCTTTTGAAGATATTGCTGTCAATACGGCATTATCGATTTCTGTAAAATCATGGCCGTTAATCTCAATTACCTGCCATCCGAACGCTTTCCATTTCTCTGCCATGGGCTCGGTATTCATTATATCCTTTGTATATCCGTCTATTTGCAAACCATTTTTATCAAGAATCACAATAAGGTTTCCAAGCTTGTAATGGGCCGCTGCCATTACCGCTTCCCAAATCTGGCCTTCGTCGCATTCACCGTCGCCTACTATTGCATAAACGTGTATGCCAAGATTATCAAGTTTTGCGCCAATTGCCATTCCTACTGCACATGAAAGACCCTGGCCAAGTGAACCTGAAGTAATGTCTACTCCGGGTGTTTTTTTCATATCAGGATGTCCCTGCAATATGCTTCCATATTTTCTTAGTGTTGCCAGATGTGATTTATCAAAATAACCTTTTTCGGCAAGTGCCGCGTATAGAACCGGACAGGCATGCCCCTTGGAAAGAACTACTCTGTCCCGGTTTACCATATTAGGGTTATGAGGGTCCAGTTTTAATTTGCCGCTGAAATAAAGGTAAGCGAAAACATCAGCACAAGAGAGTGACCCGCCCGAATGGCCTGATCCTGACTGGCAAAGCATCTCCAGTATATCTACCCTTATCTTGGCGGCCATTTCTGTTAAAAGCTTCATTTCTTTTAGATCCATTTTGTTCCTTTTTAAAATATTAAGTATCGCAATATTGTTATTATACTCAATTATTGTTGATCACGTTAGAATAAAGTAAAGGACAAATGCTCAAATCAAAACCATCTGTCCTTTACTTAAAATAAATTAAAAAATATTACAAATACTACTTGCTTAATGCAGCAGCAGTACCGGTTATAACAGCAAATATAGTAACCCACAAAATTATCCACATTATTACCGGAAGAAGAACACCCAAAATAATTCCGGCTATATCTTTTCCTTTTCCAGCTGCACCTGACTCACCTTTACTTATTTTTACCAGGTCAATAATACCCGTTATTATTGCAGCTAATCCCGAAGCTGTACCGGCAAAGGGGATTATAGCGCAAATACCGCAGATTAGTGACGCTTTTGACAGACCACTTGCAGTGTTGTTTACGTCTTGCATGATGCTCCTTCCGTGTTAAAATAAATAATGGCTACATTATAATTATTTCCAGAGATTAGTTCAACAAAATTAATTTTAAAATTTTTGAAATATTTATTTCGGAAATTTAAAAATCAAGGCTTTATTATCCTGGAAAATAAACTATTATTATTTCTCGTAAGTATAGCTGTCAACCTTAGCAACAATTGCTGAATCAATGGCTCTGTCCCTTGTCAGGTCGGTCTGCCTTGCAGAACTACCGGACACTACAAGCACTTTCTCACCGATTCCAACTCCCACTATATCCACTGCCACCAGAAAGCTGTCAAGTAAATTTCCTTCAAGATCTATAGATTTTACAATTAATAATGTCTTGCCTGTAAGATTTGGATCTTTCTGGGTTGAAACTACCGAACCCACTACCTGCCCGAGTATCATTTAATATTCTCCTGACAATCCATCTGTTTAAAAGAGTTTTTAGACAGAAATATTTTAAAAAATTTATAAAAACTATTAGACATAAACATTTTAAAAAACTTTAAAACTATAAGACTTCAAAGTCATTAAGCCTGAAATCCGGCTTTATCTCTTATATATGTTTACATTTTCAATAATTGCTACAATTGTTGCATCAGACGGGACATCGTTGCCTTCAAATGGCCATGTTGCCTCCAGGCCATCTTCATACCCGACAAAATCTCCAATACCTGCAGCAGTGGTATCCACTGCAACAAGAGGAGCGCCAGTGTCTTTGCGGGTGCTTAAATTCACAGGTTGCAATATTTGTAACTTTCGCCCTGACAATCCTTTGTATTTGATTGTGGAAACAATGTTTCCGATTACTCTTGCATAAAACATATTTATATTATAATAGATTTTTAGAAGTTTAGAAATTTTTTTATTGGGGCTTCTCCTTTTGAGAAACCCCGATTATTTTTCATATGATTAAACTTATCAAGCATATTTAGACCTGGTTAAGCCTGTTAAATTTTATTTACGTGCCTGGTTCCTTGCAGCTTTCATTGTATTATACAAAAGCATTGCAACCGTCATGACTCCGACGCCACCGGGCACAGGGGTTATCAGGCTTGATTTTGGTTCAACCTTCAAAAAATCTACATCACCGATTAATGTGGCTCCCTTGGCCTCAAAATCTTCTTTCCTCCATTCAAGCAGTTCCGGGTTAGCCTTTTCTTTGACAATCCTGTTGATGCCTACATCAATTACAACTGCGCCATCTTTTACCATATCTTCTTTAATAAGGTAAGGCACTCCCGCAGCTACTATGAGAATATCTGCGTTCCTTGTATGCATTTTCAAATCTTTCGTCTCAATATGGCATATTGTCACTGTTGCCCATTCATTTAAGAGAAGCAGTGCTGTAGGTTTGCCTACAATTTCACTGTGGCCGACCATAACAGCGTTTGCCCCTTTCATTACAACCTTTTCCCGTTTGAGCATTTCGATTATACCGGAAGCAGTAGCAGGCACCAGGCAGTCTTCCTGCGCTACAAGCCTTCCCATATTTATAGGATGAAAGCCGTCAACGTCTTTTTCAGGAAGTATTGCTTCAAGCACCATGTTTTTATCAATCTGCTGCGGAAGCGGAAGCTGTACCAGCAGGCCATGTATATCAGGCCTTTTATTTAAAAGGTCTATTTGTTCAAGCACCTCTGCAGTAGTAGCAGTGTCCGGCATTCTTATCGTCTCTGATGCAAATCCTACTTCATCACAGCCCTTTTGTTTATTTGAAACATAGACTTTTGAAGCAGGGTTCTCTCCGACAAGGATTACTGCTAGACCGGGTTTTACCCCTTTTAGCCTGACGAGCTCGTCTACTTCTTTTTTTATCTCATTCTTTATTTCAGCTGCTATCTTATTTCCATTTATCAGTTTACCCATTTTAAAAACCTCTCAATTAGAATTTACTTTTTTTATACACCAAAAAGACCTAAAAATCACAAATAGCCGGTCATGCCGCAATAATGCTTATCAAATTGCAGCCAGTATCACTGCACATCCGGCAAGCAGTATTAAAACATTCCAACGATCTTTCCATCATCATCAATATCTATCTTTGTGCCTGCTGGTACTTTTGGCAAGCCCGGCATTGTCCTCATCTCGCCAAGCAGCGGATATAAAAACCCTGCGCCTACCGAAGCCCTGACATCCCTGATAGGCAC
>PMCC01000033.1:8684-16561 GCA_003155275.1 Actinomycetota bacterium
TCAGCTCCATATATTTTGGTGGCAATAGTCTCGATTTTTTTCTTAATAGACCAATCGAGAGGATAAAGAAACTTAAAGTCTGAAGGCTTGTTTGCAGCTTTTACAACTGCTTCTGCAAGTTCCCTGCCGCCATCTCCGCCCTTTAACCAAACCCGGCTGACCAAAGCATCTTCTGCGCCCGCAGCTTTGGCTCTTTGTCTTATGACTTCGATTTCTTCTTTTGTATCAGAATCAAAGTTATTAACTGCAACGACAACAGGAATACCGAAGAGTTTCATATTTTCAATCATCTTTTCAAGATTGGCGCAACCTTTTGCAACCGCTTCAATATTTGGCCTCTGCATTGCATCTTTGTCCACCGGCTGTCCCGGTATAAATTCAAAGCCGCCGCCATGCATCTTTAATGCCCGGACTGTGCAGACAATTACAACAGCATCAGGAGTAAGCCCGCTGTAGCGGCATTTGATATCCATGAATTTTTCAGCTCCCATATCAGCGCCGAAACCGCTCTCGGTCACTACATAGTCTCCAAGTCTTATTGCCATCTGGTCAGCAATAATGGAGCTGTTTCCGTGTGCAATATTGGCAAATGGGCCGGCATGGACAAAACATGCGCCATGCTCAAGAGTCTGCAGAAGTGTCGGTTTAATGGCATCCTTTAGTAAAACTGTCATTGCGCCGGCGACCTGCAGGTCCTCTGCAGTAACAGCCTTTCCATCAAAAGTGGAACCGAATACTATTCTTCCAAGCCTCTTCCTTAAGTCTTTCAAACTGGTTGTCAGGGCAAGTATGGCCATTACTTCTGAAGCTACGGTTATATCAAAACCTGTTTCCCTTGGGTTTCCATTTGCTGCCCCGCCAAGGCCAACTACTATGTTTCTTAAAACCCTGTCGCTGATGTCTAAGACCCGGTTCCATGTAATGCTAAAAGGATCGATATTTAAGTCGTTGCCTTTCATGAGGTGTGTGTCCAGGAATGCCGCAAGCAGGTTATGGGCAATCCCTACAGCATGGATATCACCGGTCAGATGAAGGTTGAAATCCTCCATTGGAAGAACCTGGGAATAACCGCCTCCTGCTGCGCCTCCTTTTATTCCAAAGACAGGGCCCAAAGACGGCTGCCTGATACAGGTAATGGTTTTTTTGCCGATTTTATTAAGGGCCTGGGAAAGCCCGATCGTTGTCACAGTCTTGCCTTCACCAAGCGGTGTGGGGGTTATTGCCGTAACATCTATATATTTTCCTTTTGGGTTGTCCTTGATTTCACCCAGAATCTCAAGCTGTACTTTGGCTTTGTAGTTTCCGTAAAGCTCCAGGTATTTTTCATCAATGCCAATTGATGAAGCAATTTCCCGGATTGGTTTCATGGTTGCGGCTTGTGCAATCTCAATGTCACTGAACACTGTGGCCCCCTTTAATCTTTTTATTTTTTTAAAAAAAAGATTATCATGCTTTAGGGTTGTTCCGGCAACACTTAAAGCATAATAATTAGGGAAGATTATATATGAATTACAAGCCTGTTACAATAATAATTCTGCTGATGCCAGATAGAAGTTATATGCGCCCCTGTTTTCAAGACCTCCTCCTTAAAACAATTTTTTTTAATAATCGCTTCTAAAATTATGGACCTGACACTGCAAATCAGAGCTTACAAACTTGAATTGCTGCCATGAGACCATTAATTCAAACTTACAAAATTGACTCATTACAATGGAACCAGGAATTCGGGCTGAAAAAGAAGGGAGGTTTGCTCAAACTGCGTTCTCAGCTTTCTGCAAACCTCCCTGTTTTTCAACCAGACTATTAATAAAGTAGATTTTTTAATACCGGTTATGTTATTTTTCACTAATATTTAAAATCACTGCTACTTCTGTCTTGCTTTCTGTTACCCATAATGTAACAACATATTTAGCATCGCTTGACTGAAAAGAATAAGTCTTTTCTCCGTCAGCATCAATAACTGAATCGCTATCGGTTGTCATGCCAGACAATTTTGATTTATACCAGTCATACAACTCCTGCCCGGTACCGGTATAATTGCCGCTTACATTCCAGTTAGCTTTGCCATCAGTTTTTGAAGACCCTGAAAAAGATATTTTTATTTTTTCGTTTACCGGTACTGAGGAAGGCCAGCCTGCAGGTATTGTTGTTCCCCCGAGGCTTACTTCATTTCCTGATTCATCAGTCATCTTGACTGCACCATTCTCAAGATTTACATCAACGCTGTCACCTGATTTGGCAGCGGCTCCTTCGACTGCTTTTTCCACCAGTTTTGATGCAATCTGCTGTGCGCAGCCGCCCATCGAAAGCGCAAAAGTTGCAGATACTACAATCACTGCAATAATAATCCATACTTTTTTCATTATTTTTCCCATCCCTTTTAAATTTATTTTTATATTTCCATTCATACCGCCATTCGCATTTATTTCGTACTTATGTTTATGTTTATTTTACTATTTATTTTGATATTTTTATTTGGTATTTTCAAATTAAAAATAAACTATTTTCCGGTATCGATATTATAAAAACTCATAAATGCTTCGCTAGGGATTTCGACTTTACCGATTCTTTTCATTTTCTTCTTGCCTTTTTTTTGTTTCTCAAGTACTTTTCTTTTCCTTGTAATGTCTCCCCCGTAAAGCCCGGAAGTCACATCTTTTCTGTACGGGGCTATTCTTTCTTTGGCAATGATCCTTTTGCCTATGGCAGCCTGGATTGCAATCTCAAAATTTTCCCTTGAAATCAGCTTCCTCAACTTGGTTGTAAGCTCGCGGCCCAGGTTATAGGCTCTATCCTTGTGGACAATTGTGGAAAGTTCGTCTATCTGGTTTCCCGCAACAAGTATGTCGAGTTTTACAAGATCCGAAGGCTTAAAACCTAAAAGTTCATAATCAAGGGAGGCAAAACCGGCGCTTACTGATTTTAAAAGATTAAAGAAGTCCACTATTATCTCTGACAGAGGCAGTATATACTTGATTTCCACCCGCTCGACAGAAAGATACTGCATATCAACAAATTCCCCCCGTTTGCCGTTTGCAACACTCATGATTTCCCCAATATAGGCTTTAGGGCTTATAATGCTCGCATTTACATATGGCTCCTGTATCTGGCTTATTTTTTCTTCAGGAGGAAAATCAGAAGGTTTTTTGACTTCGATTGTCTCCCCATCTGTCTTTACAATCTTATAGGCAACATTTGGGGCAGTTGTTATAAGGCTTAAATCATATTCCCTTTCAAGCCTCTCTTTTACAATTTCCATATGAAGAAGGCCTAAAAACCCGCACCGGAACCCGAAGCCCAAAGCATTTGAAACTTCCGGCGCGTAATCAAGTGAAGAGTCATTTAAAGAGAGCTTGCCAAGGGCTTCCCTTAGATCTTCGTAGCGCACGCTTTCCACCGGGAATAGTCCGCAATAGACCATCGGTTTGGGCTTTTTATAACCGTGAAGCAGGGTATCGGCAGGATCTTTTACGGTTGTGACAGTATCCCCAACTATTATATTGCCGATTTCTTTTACTCCGGTGATTATGTAGCCGACTTCTCCGGCAGTAAGATTATCCTTCTTTATCATCTTGGGAGTTAAAACGCCGACTTCTTCGACAGAAGTAACAGAGTTTTCTGCCATAAACTTTATTTTCATGCCTGCTTCAATAAACCCGTTTACCACCTTTATAAAAACAACAATGCCTCTGTATGAATCGTATTCTGAATCAAAAATAAGAGCCTGCAGAGGTTTTTCCGCATCGCCGGTTGGTGGAGGAATATCGACAACTATTCTTTCAAGGATTTCTTCAACACCCATGCCGGTTTTAGCGCTTATATGAAGCATTTTATTTTTTTCTGTGCCAAGAACGAGCCCGAGCTCCTCAGCAACTTCGTCGGGCCTTGCGCTTTGAAGATCTATCTTATTTATAACCGGTATTATCTCAAGGTCATCAGCAAGGGCAAGATATATATTTGCGAGGGTCTGTGCCTGGATTCCCTGGGTGGCATCCACGACNNAAGTCCACATGGCCCGGGGTATCGATAAGGTTAAAAATGTAGCGGTTGCCGTCAAGCTTGCAATTATAAAGAACCCTTACGGCATGGGCCTTGATTGTTATCCCCCTCTCCCGTTCAAGATCCATATCATCAAGATACTGCTCAAGCATATCTCTTGAACTGATTGTGTCGGTCATCTCAAGAATCCTGTCAGCAAGAGTTGACTTGCCGTGATCAATATGTGCAATTATTGAAAAATTCCTTATTAAACTTATGTCTGCCATTTATTATATCCCTGTATCTGCTGATTTTTTGCGCTTTAAATTCTTAAAGAGGCTCAAAACAAATTTTATTTCTTCCATCTTCAGCAAATATGTAAAAAGCAAGTATAAGCCCGTACCGGCTATTATGATAGAAAGCAGGATAAAAATATAATACCACAGGTTAATGTAAGCGAATTTTTTTAAAAAATCCCACCAAAAGTAAATGATGGCCCCCATTACTGCAGATGAAAGAAGTATCTTTCCATAAGATTTTATTATCCTCTTTCCACCCAGAAAGCCCACTTTTTTCCGCAGGATTATGATAAGTGCGGCCACATTAAAAACCGCTACAATAGTTGTAGAGAGGGCGACACCCGAAACACCCATAAACCTGACAAGCACCCAGTCCAGTAAAGCATTAAGCGCTATCGAAAAAACTGCAACCTTTAGCGGTGTTTTGACATTTTTGAAAGCATAAAACATCCTGTTTAAAATCATTAAAAGTCCGAAAAAAACAAGCCCCAGACTGTGAAAAATCAATATGTACGCCACTGTCTCTGTATTTTGGGCAGTAAAGTTATTGTGCTCAAAAAGCAGCCTTATGACAGGATAGCTTAAAATGATAAGGCCGGTGACTGCAGGTATCATGATATAGCCTATTTCCCTTACTCCAAGAGAAAAACTCTCCTTTATGCCATTTGTGTCCCCGGAAGCGGCCTGCCGTGAAATCAGGGGATACAATACAGTTATTATTGCAACCGAAAAAATTCCCAGAGGCAGATTTGCGACCCTCCAGGAGAGGTCAAGAGCAGTGGTGTTACCGGCGCCAAGGCCCAGAGCAAAAAATTTATCGACACTGTTGTTTAGCTGCACCGCGCCAAGGCTCAAAAGAATCGGAAACATCAGGGAAAATACCTCTTTTACTGCCTTGTTTTTAAAATCAATAATAAAGCGGTATCTGATTTTTGCAACTTTAATCTGTGGCAGCTGTACTATAAGCTGGAAAATCGAACCGGCCATTGTGCCGATTGCCATGCTTACTATGCCAAGTCTGGAAGTAAATACTACCACGGATATCACTATAAGAATGTTTAAAATAAATGGAGCAAGCGCCGGGAGAGTAAACAGGTTATGCGCATTCAAAATACCTGTTGTCAACCCGGAAATACTGAGCATTAAAACTGAAAACGCCATTATCCGGTTCATTATTACAAATTTTCCAATGTCGAGCTGGTTTCCGGAAATTTTTGATAGAAGTGTCCCTATCTGCGGTGAAAAGATAAAAAGGACTGCGGATATTAGTATGAAAAAAATAATCATTATATTTGTAACTGAACTTACAAAAGTTTCAACATCCTGCCTGGTCTTCTCTTTGATATATGATGAATAAACTGGAATAAATGCCGCAATGATAAGCGACTGGGCAAAAAGTATGTAAAATAAATTCGGGATAAAAAAAGCCCAGGTGTAGGCGTCAGTATCATAACTCATTCCAAAATACCCGGCCATGATTTGATCCCTGGCCAACCCTGAAATTTTGGAAAGAAGAGTTACAATAATGACAATAACTGTTGCGCTAAAAATTCTTTTCCTTGAAAGAAGGAAGTCTTCCTGTATATCCTGCATAATTTTGGTATTATATCATTATAATTTGTAATTATAATAAATATTTTTGTTTTTTAAAAAAAGATGCTAAAATGTCAAGTCGTTTAAAAATTTTAGTATTTTGGAGGTTTAAGTATAATTGCCAAACATTAAGTCACAAATAAAAAGAGACAAAACAAATATAAAGAGTGCTGAAAAGAACCAGGTTTTAAGAACAAAAGTCAAAGGCTTGAGTAAAAAGTTCAGGCAGACTGTTGACGCCAAAGATACAGACGGGGCAAAAGCAGTTATGAGTTCCTATTTTAAAGCGCTTGATAAAGCCGCAAAAGCCAATACAGTAAAGGATAACTTTTCTGCTAACAAGAAATCAAAAGCAGCAAAATATTTAAATAAGGCAGAGGCAGCCAAATTAAATAAAACAGAAGAAATCAAATCAGATAAGACCGTAGAAGCCAAATCTAATAGCAAAGCAGAAACAAAAACTGCTAAGACAGAAAAAGCCAAATCAGTTAAGACAGAAAAAACCAAATCAGTTAAGACAGAAAAAACCAAATCAGTTAAGACAGAAAAAACCAAATAGTTTTTTTTGGACCGGCAATATTATAGATTNNTTTTACTGATTTTTAATATCGACTATCTCTATGGCCATCTTTGCAAAAAACATAAAATCCTGGACCTCTTTTTCCGATCGCAGCAGCATATCGTATTTGTTTAGTATTCCAAAGACTTGAATTATTTCTTCCCTTTCGTATTTTCTGCAATATCTTAAATATTTCTCTTCCACGATCTTTAATGCATAAGGTGAGTGCCCGAGGTTTCTTTCGAGATATTTTTTAAAGCTGCCCGAACTGCGAATGCCTTCCTGGTAAGGCTTAACGTAAGCCTGGCTGTTTTGTTCTGCCGGGCTCGTTTTTTCAGTATCAGACTTCAAATAGAGGAATGCCTTAAACATCCTGTGTAAAAGAGTGATAAGGCCCAGCATACTCTGTTTTTCACNNGCATCAAATATCTTCATGTCATACACCCGGTTTACAAGTTTATCCACCATTTTTTCATTAATAGTTTTATCTTTTTCCGAGATTATGTACGTATGAAGTTTTTTATATTCTGTCTTTAAAAGGCCCCTGTCAAAGTTTACATTTTCAATTAGTTTTATTGCGGCTTTTGAAGTAAACTTTATATCATCCAATTCGCACTTCTCTTCGAGCCACTTCCTTAAATTACCGGTCTGCGGCGCATAAATTTCTTTGATGTCGCCTGACCTTTCAATTTCTGCCAACAGTTGCTTATCTATCTTCTTTTTCTGCAGAGTGGTAAGTATAATTAGGATGGCGCCAAAGCTGCCTTTGTTAAAACCTGTTACCTGGTCCACTAACATCTTCATGAAGGAGCTATGAGCAGATTCCAGATTCCTGATTATGGCTATTTTTTTCTCAGAAAAAAAAGAAGGGGTATTGTAAAAGGTGATAAACTCTCCTGTTTGCTCTTCCTCATCTGCATAAAAAATCTTAAAGTCCGAATCAAAATCAATTTTATCCTTTAAAAGTTTTTTAAACTCTGCCAGCTTGTCACCAAGTATTGAGATGCTTTTACTGATATACAAGTAAAAAGGCTTAAAATCGTTTAAATTTTTCATAATATTGAAATTTTACCATAGTATAATATTATTTTAGAGTGGAACATTGATAAAAACTCAAAAATCAATTAAAAACATTGATGTTTATTCCTGGGCGGATTTTTGATAATATTTTTTTATTTTCTGAGTGAATATATGCAAAATAGAATATGCAAAAGAAGAAGAACTTAAAACTTTTTTATCTGGGATGTTTCATTTTGGGTTTTGTAATTCCTATATTTGATCCGCTCTATCCTTATTTCTCCAGGAGTTTTAATGTAGGATTTGACAAGATAGGGCTGGTGTTTTTTGGCGGTTCGCTTACCGGTATAATAGCTATAATTTCTGCCGGAATGATTTCTGACAGATTTCCTTTAAGAAAACTTTTATTATGGTCATTTGCAATTTCCTTT
>PMCC01000118.1 GCA_003155275.1 Actinomycetota bacterium
TCCATCAAAGCATTTGAAGCATTTAAAAATCTTTCGGTCCTACTTTTAAAGCAGTATTCCGCAATTTCCCGGGCAAGGTTTTTATATGCCTGGGCGCCTTTGCAGTTTGGATCAAAATCAGTTATTGGCACCCCAGCGCTTGCTGCCTCTACAAGCCTTATATTTTTCGGGATTATTGCATCAAATACTTTGCCGGAGAAGTGTTTTTTTAAATGCTCTATTATTTTCCCTGAAAATAACGTTTTGGTATAAATAGTCAGCACAACACCCAGTACCTGCAGAGAAAAGTTATATTTGCTTTTGACGGTGTCTATTAATTCGAGCAGTCTCGACATGCCCTCCATGGCATAAAACTCACACTGTACGGGTATAAGAACTTCATTTGCGGCAGTTAAAGCATTTATCGTTAGCATTCCCAGAGACGGGGAACAGTCTATTATTATAAAATCATAATCACAGCTTAGCTTTTCTATGCCTTCCCTCAACCGGAACTCACTGCCGTTTAATGCTGCAAGCTCCGATTCAGCGCCCGTAAGTTTCCAGCAGGCCGGGATTACATTTAAGTTTTTAAACTTTGACTTTACCACTGCCTTGTTGGGGTTCTCATTGGAAACAAGGACGTCATATACTGAAAGGCCTATGCTTTTATAATTGATGCCCAGGCCAAATGTGGAGTTGCTTTGGGGATCCATATCCATAAGTATAGTATTATAACCTGCATGGCCAAGATATGCGGCAAGATTTATTGCTGTGGTGCTTTTTCCAACACCACCTTTCTGGCTCGAAACGGCTATTATTTTTTTTGGTTTGTGGTTTGATAGTACTGTATCTGAATTGTTGGACCAAATCTCAAATTCACTTTTATAGTAATTCATGTCGAACACCTTTTTTAATAATAATCTTTAATATTATGTATCTTTAAATTCAAATAAAATTCAACTGTATATGTATTTATCAAAATATTTCCTGATTTTTTCAGGATATAATGCTGCCAGTTCAGCCAGCAGCTTTTTATTAAGTTTTGTAAGGTCAAAAGAACTTATATCGATGTTATATTTGCCATGGTACTTAAGATAAAGGATATCAAGTAAAGATTTTTCCGGGCTGGCAATCCGGCAGCTATCCTTTTCCTGCGATTGTGAATAATAATCCTGTTTTATTTTTAAATAGTTGAAAACAACGCCTTCTATTTTTATTGATTTTGTTCTTTTTAATGAAATTGATTCAATATAATCCCAGTGGTTTTTATTTGCGGTGCTATTGTGGGAAAGTGATGTTGATAGGGATACATATGAGGGTGCCTGGAGCATGTTTGCAATTTTAAAGAGTTCTTCTTTGGTAATATAGTCCCATTTCTGGCGCAGGATATAGGAGTTTCTCTTAAGTCTTATAAGGAATCCGTTTTTTACATACCGGCAGCATGTAACAAGGGCGGAATTGCCGGAAATCCCAAGCGTTTCCGCAATGTCAACCGGAGAAAAATAGAGTTTTTCAATTCCTGTTAAACTTAATATTTTCATTATCTAAAGTAAATTAATTAACATATTTGTTAATTATTATAATATAAATAGCAGTTTTTTGCAACATTTTTAATCAATGAATTATTAATTGCCGGTAAAAAAGATCAAGAATTGTGTTAATAAAAAACAGCTCCTCACTGCACCGCACCATACATATCAGAATTCAACTACGAGTTAGGAGGGGGGTGATGGTATGCCTGTCATTAAAAAAATGGACCCCGGGGTACACCACCGGGATCCAATATATAATTTTGCTGCTGAATTTCTGCTGTTTTTACTGCGCCATTGTTTTTAGTACTCCACTATTTCTGCTGCTGCAGATCTGCTGTTTTTACTGCACTATTGTTTTACTGCTGCATTATTTTTTTTACTTTTTCTGCAAAGTTATTTTACAAAAGGTTATCGTCTTCCATGCTTTTTCGCTGTATGAGCGCCATTGCCGTAAGCGCTATGATTTCATCCACTTTGCATCCTCTGGAGAGATCATTGAACGGTTTGGCCGCGCCCTGGACAATAGGGCCGCAAACGCTTGCCTTGGCCAGCCTCTGGATAATTTTATACCCAATATTTGCAGCATTTAAATCAGGGAAAATAAGGACATTTGCCATTCCTTTTACAGGGCTGTTTGGCGCCTTGCTTGCACATACTTCAGGTATTATTGCAGCATCAAACTGCATTTCTCCATCTATTATCATTTCAGGCTTTAGTTGTTTTGCAACTTCAGCAGCTTCTCTGATCATGTCTATCTCTTCGCTTTTAGCGCTGCCCTTTGTAGAATAAGAAAGAAGAGCAACTACAGTCTTGTTCCCAAAAAATGCTTTTGCAGTATCGTATGTTGAAAGGGTCATATCAATGAGCTGTTCTTTATTCGGTTTCGGGATGATTCCGGGATCTGAAACGAAAAACTTGCCGTCAAGCCCATACTGGCAATCAGGGACTTCAATAAACATTGAGCTGCTCAGAAATTTTTTTCCTTTAACCAGCCCAAGCACTTTTATAACAGCCTTCAGGAGATCTCCTGTGGAACTGATAGAGCCGCCCACGGCGCAATCAGCTTCATCATTCTTAAGCTTAATCGCTGCAATGCATGAATTGTTTAAAAGCATCTCATCAATCTCCTGACCGGTTGTTTCTTTCCCTCTTTTTTCGAAAGCGCTTTTGATTATACTGCTATACTCGGCCTTTCTGCCGGAATTGGCTGGATCAAAAATGCTGAATCTTGGATTCCCTTTCAGGTCTGCTTCATTTAATTTTTCAAGTATCTGGCTTTCATTTCCAATTAGAGTAAAGCTGCTTTTATTGCGGTCCTTAAGATAATCGAGGGCTTTTATGAGCCTGATGTCATTTCCATCACTGAAAACTATTCTTCTTTCAATGCCGCCAGCCAAATCAACCAGTGTTTCTGTCATGCTTTTTTTCGATCCGTCAGTATTCAAAATAAAACCCCCTTATAAAATAGCCTGCCTGCCGGTCAGGCATATATAAATAATAAACTGGTACATTATATATATAAATTTGTAAAAATTTAATAAATATTTAAATTTTTGCAAGCCAGTTAGGCAAATCAAACATAAGGCGGGTGCCTATCAAAAAAATTGGGGATAAAATGCAATATAACAGTCATATATAATAAAACTCACAAAAAAATGTAAAAATTATATAATTAGGGAAAATTCTCTTTTCAAAATCTATTAAAACATTGTATACTTCTGCGGGGATAAAAATCTTTTTAAAAATTTAATCATTTTGTTTGCCTGCAATCTTTTTTTAAAGCTTAACTGGTTTTTATTTAAAACATAAGCTTTGTTAAAGGCAGATCAAATTGATAAGAAAGTAAAAAATATAAAAAACAAGGATAAAAAACATGAACATTCTAACAATCAATTCAGGCTCAACTTCAATTAAGTTCAAGCTATATAAGATGCCCGAAGAGGACGTGATTGCAAGCGGCAAAATAGAAAACATAGGGTTTGATAAATCGCTTATCAGCTTTAAAACAAACCTGGAATCTGTAAACCTGGATGATATACGCATTGCAGACCACAAGGCAGGGCTTAATTTTATAATTGAAAAATTGACCGATTCCAAAACAGGGGTTATAAAAGACAAGAAAGAAATATATGCAGTTGGCCATAGAATAGTAAATGTGGGCGACAGGGTAAGCTCCCACGTGGTGATTAACAGCCAAATGGTGGAAACATGCAGAGAGTGCATAGATCTGGCTCCTCTTCACAATCCCCCAAATTTAACCGGTATGGAAGTATCCATAGATGTGTTCGGTAAAGGAACAATAAATGTTGGCGTATTTGATAATATCTTCCACAAGAATATGCCGCCAAAAGCATTTCTTTATGGCATTCCTTATGATTATTATGAAAAATATAGGATAAGAAAATATGGTTTTCATGGAATAGCCTATACTTACATGGTTGAAAAAGGGGCGGCTATGATTGGAAAAGACCTGAAAAGTATCAAAATAATCGTAATGATGCTCGGAGGAGGCTCCTCAATAACAGCGGTTAAAAATGGCATAAGTGTGGACACATCCATGGGGTTTACTCCTGCCGAGGGTCTCATTATGTCTACAAGGTGCGGGGATCTGGACCCGGCTATTCTTACCTATCTTATGAATAAGGAAAATATCGGCTCCAAAGAGATAGATAATATGATTAATAAAAAATCAGGCGTACTTGGCCTTTCAAAAAAATATTCGGATTTCGTTAGTATCCAGAAAGGCGTCAAGGAAAATGATCCTGACTGCATCCGGGCTTTTGAATCCTATTGCTACAGGATAAAGAAATATATAGGCTCTTATGCGGCTGTTATGGATGGAGTGGACCTTATTATTTTTGGTGGGGGTATCGGCGAAAATTCTCCTATGATGAGGGAAAGGACCCTTGAAGGTTTAAGTTTTTTAGGCATAAACCTTGATAAAGAAATAAATGGCAATGACAAATTGGGCGAGAGATTAATATCTTCCGGCAGTTCCAAAGTTCCTGTCTGCATTGTAAAAGTTGACGAAGAACTTATAATTGCCAGGGAGACCTATAGCCTGGTAAAAAATTAAGACTGGTTCATAATGAACTCATGGTATTTCTGATATTACTAATCGGGGATTTTTATTGAAAATTTAAAATTGCAGCAGTCATTTCCATTGCAAAGTCTGCTGCTTATGTTTATAACAGCATCAGGATAAAATTCTGCAATGAATGCAGAGTACTCATTATTACAGATTGCTGAGCCGATTTTTTCAGAGAAAGCATCCCTTTGCGCTTTTAGCATTATTTCATGCCAGGGGCATCTATCAATCCTTACACTTATTGCTGCTTTGTTTTTCGAGACTTTATATTCAAACCTGTCCAGTGAGAGCTTTATTTTTAAGGCCTCGAAAAGAAGGGTTTTCGCTGTCTGGTTTTCATCTGTCCGGTTGTCTGCAATTCCATCTTTCTGAAATGCTTCAAGCAATATTTTCTTTATAAACCTTGCCTGGAGCTTAGGAATGACTTTCCATACACTGACGTCAATCTCAAGCGCTTTGTCGAAGCCATAAAGCTCCTCAACTTTTAAAAACCAGAGCCCGTCTGCTTTTGTATAGTTTTGATATAGGTAGTCTATTATGTCTTTTCTTTTAAAGTATTTCATGTTTTTTTCCGGTCCGTCGCTATACAACTGATATTAATCAATATTTTAAATCAAAACTCCTCTGAATAGAATTTTTTATATAAAAAATCAAAAATGTAAGCAAAACCGATTCTTTAAATTGATGCAGAAGAGGTAAATTGACTATTGTAGAGCTCGGCGTAAAAACCGTTTTGTTTGATGAGTGCCTTGTGCGTGCCTTGTTCGACAATATTACCATCGCGCATGACTAAAATTAAATCCGCGTATTTAATCGTGGAAAGTCGGTGAGCTATGACAAAACTGGTTTTACCTTGCATTAAATTTTCCATCGCCTTTTGAATTAAAATTTCAGTGCGGGTGTCAACCGAACTCGTCGCTTCATCTAAAATTAACATTGGTGTTTTTGCCAACATGGCGCGGGCGATGGTTAGGAGTTGTTTCTCACCTTGAGAAATATTGTCGGCTTCTTCATTTAGTTCCATATTGTAACCGTGAGGCAAGGAATGGACAAAATGATCAACATGGGCCACTTTGGCAGTTTCAATAATTTCCTCTTCGGTCGCGTCAAGTTTGCCATAAGCAATATTTTCCTTTATTGTCCCGTTAAATAGCCAAGTATCCTGTAAGACCATGCCAAACATTTTACGGACATCGCTTCGTTTCATGTCGCGGATGTCGATACCGTCAATTTTAATCGCNNGGATGAACTTTGGCGCTAAAATTATGAATAATGGTTTTGTCGGGATTATAACCAAAAACAACATTCTCAAATTCCACTCTACCCGACACTTTTGGTAGAATAATCGGATTTTTGGCTTCTGCAACCTCTTCTTTTTCCGATAAAAATTCAAAAACGCGTTCGGCCGCGGCCGCAGTTGATTGCATTATGTTGGCAATATTAGCCGTTTGAACGATAGGCTGGTTGAATTGATTAACATATTGAATAAAAGCCTGGATGTCACCAATTTGCAACTTGCCCTGAACTGCCAAATAGCCGCCAACCACTGCCACGCCGACAAAACCAAGATTACCGATAAAATTCATGATCGGCATCATTAAGCCGGACAAAAATTGCGACTTCCANNCCGTTAAGATTTCCCAACGAATCTTGCTGTTCCTTAAAAAAATGTTGTGATTTGCTAATAATAAATCCGAGTAAAATAAAGCCGAGAGGAATCAGCAGCAAAGAAACGAGGGTTAAAGTAAAACTGATTGTCAGCATCATAATCAAAATACCGACAATCATCGTGATTGAAGTGACAATTTGGGTCAAACCTTGGTTTAAGGTTTGGCTGACCGTGTCCACATCATTGGTGACACGGCTTAAAACTTCACCGTAAGTACGACGGTCAAAATACCTAAGTGGCATGCGGTTAATTTTTTCGGAAATATCGCGGCGGAATTGATATGTAATTTTTTGCGAAACATTCGTCATGATCCAACCTTGAATGTAACTGAAAAGAGCGCTCAAAAGATAAAGCGAAAGGATTTCAAAAACAAGCGTTTTCAGTTTGACAAAATTCATAACCGGCCGTTTGGTTAAATCAAGATTTTTAATAATATTTAAAAAACTGGCCGGAATTTTCTGTACCACCGCGGCCGGCA
>PMCC01000053.1 GCA_003155275.1 Actinomycetota bacterium
AAGCCGGCCCGCATGGCCGCAGTCTGGCCGAAATTCCTCCTGAATTTTATGATTTTAAAATTAGAGTTTTTTGCGTGGATAGACTTCATTTTTTCATATGACTTGTCCTTGCTGCCGTCATCAATTAAAATAACCTCATACCTCCTGTCCAGTTTTCCAAGGACCGCCATAAGGTTATCATACAATAAATCAAGGCTCTCTTCCTCATTATAGACCGGTATTACGATTGATATATCGGGGGGGTTGCTTGAGTGTTCCAGGATATCGGCATTGATCTGCAGATGCTGTAATTTTGCGCTGCTTTGCAGACACTGTAATTTTGCGCTGTCCTGTTGATACTGCGCTCTTGCGCTGCTCTTGGGATGCTGAGGCGAATTAATTGAAGTTTTATCCATAATTTTGTCTTTTATTTTATCTTGTACCATTCCACAAATTTTGAAATCCCGGACTCAATTGTTGTGACCGGATTATATCTTAACATTTTCTTTGCTTTTGTTATAACCGCAAAAGTTGTTTGGACATCACCGGGCTGAAAATCCATATGGTTTATTATTGCTTTTTTGCCGGTTGCGGATTCAATCAAAACGATAAGCTCTCCAAGTTTTACAGGCCGGGAATTTCCAAGGTTAAAAATCTCATATCCTTTTATATTATCAATATTGCCTGTTATTGCATCTGTTATGTCATCAATATAAGTATAATCCCTTGAGGACATGCCATCTCCATAAACATCTATGGGTTTTCCGGACAGGACGAGCCCGGTAAATTTGTGTATTGCCATTTCCGGCCTCTGGCGCGGTCCATAGACTGTAAAAAACCTGTAACAGAAAATATTTAGTTCAAAAAGGTGGCTGTAAGTGTAACACATTAGTTCGCCTGCCTTTTTTGTAGCCGCATATGGTGATACAGGATGATCCACATTGTCATCTTCCGAAAACGGAACTTTTTTGTTCCCGCCATATACAGATGAAGAGGAGGCAAAAACAAATCTGCGGACCCCGAATTTTTTACAGCACTCAAGAAGATTGATTGTCCCACGCACATTCACTTCTTCGTAAAGCCTGGCATTGGAAATTGAAGGCCTTACTCCTGCCCTTGCAGCGAGGTGGATGACAAGGTCAATGCTGTTATTTGAAAAAATATATTCAAGCAGGTCATTCTTGAGAATATCATTTCTGTATAAAATGAAATTCCTGTCTTTTTTCATTTCCGAAATGTTTGTTTCTTTTATCTGCGGATCATAGTAGTCATTAAAATTATCCACACAGATAACTTTATGTCCGGCCGATATAAGTTTTTCACAAACATGGGAACCGATAAATCCGGCTCCGCCTGTAACTAAAATATTCATAGTTTCCAAATTTTAAACTAAAAACACAATTATTTGAAGAAATGTATAAAAAATATTAGAATTTATCTTCAAATGCATGAAGAAACTAAAAAAATATGGCTCTTTACCTATTTTAAAAGTTGGCAGAATATCCTGGCTTTTATTTTTCTTGTCTTATTAACTGCAGCCGGGTTTTTCTTAAGGATAAGAAATCTTGGCTATCTTTCTTTCTGGGGCGATGACGGACATACAGTTATCGGTACTTTAAGCATCTTAAAATATGGTTATCCCCGGCTGCCTTCAAGTTTTATTCTTTTCCATGGCATCCTTGACTATTATCTTAATGTTCCCTTTGTGCTGATTTTTGGAGCAAACGAATTTGCTTTCAGGCTTACAAGCGTGGTCTTCGGATGCGGTTCAATTATCGCCATTTATTTTACCGGCAAGGAAATGGCCAACCGCTTTGTCGGCTTCCTGGCTGCTTTCCTGGTTGCTTTTTCCACATGGTATGTCTATTTCGCTAGGGAAGCGCGGTATTTTTCAGCGCTTCAGTTTTTCTTTCTTATTTCCATTTATTTCTTTTACAGGGGATTTATAAAGGAACAGAGGCCTTTCAGGATACTGGCCACTGTATTTTTTGTAATTTCGCCACTTATACACGGCAATGCTTTTTTTTTAATATTGTCTTTTGTACCGTTGCTGCTCTATAAAGGCCGAAAATTCTTTAAAAAGCAGATAATTGTTCCCTTTTTGATAATATTATTTTTTTACGCCCTTCAGATAATAAACCAGATTTTTTTCTGGAAAGTAGGAAGAAGTTTTTACTCGACCGGTGGAGGCATCAGAAGTACAATAAGCGCGTACTTTAAGCTTCCCGGCCTATACTATTTTAAAATCCTGAAAATAATGTTTCCCAGTATGTTTTATTTAATTATTTTGGGGACGGCCATTTTTATAGCGTTGGCAGTCTTTATGTCTGTTAGAAAGTCTTCACAGTTTTCATNNTTCGGTTCTCATTACTTCACTTGGCCAGATGTATAACCAGCAAAGGTATATTTATTATCTTATGCCTTTGTTTATCCTGGCATTTTCCTACATGGTTTTTGTAATAAGCATAGCTGCGGGGAGTTTTTTCAGGTTTATTCTAAGAAGGTTCAAAAGATTTTCAAATGAATCTGTGGAGCCGGTTTCTACCCCAANNTTATTGTCTCTTTTTTTACAATGAGCGGCATTGACTTAAAAGAAACACTCGCAATTCCGGCTATCAAGCATACAGACAAGTTAAACACTCTTTATTCGATTTCCACTGTTATGCCATATCACTGGGATGCAGCAGCTACGGGAAATTATGTGTTTGAGCATGCAAGTGAAGATGATATCGTCATAACTACTGATGTTTACAATTCTTATCCGTACAGCAGGAAGATTGATTACTGGCTCTGGAGCGGTGACCTTATTTCCTGGCGGCCTTATCATCTCTCAGATGACGGCCAGTTAAGGGATGATACATATGGAGTCGTAGTGATAAGGGATATTTATAAATTCATAGATGTCTTAAATAAAAATCATAATAAAAATATCTGGGTCATCTGTTCTTACTCCCTTAACCTTTCGGACCATATAGACCCTATATACAGGAAGTTTTTTGAAGCAAAAGAGCCAAATCTTGTGCTGACAGGCAGAGACAACGTTTCAAAGCTTTACTTTTTTGGAAAAACAGAGAACGCTGAAAGAATTTCCATTAAAGATTTCTATGTTCCGGACAGCGCCAATACGGTAAAACCCGGCAGTTCCGGAACAGCAGGAATAAATTTCAGTGACAAAACTTCAGAAAAATACCTGGTTGCAGGTTGGGGAAAAGTTGAAGAGGGAATCGGGACATGGGGTACCGAAAAGACCTCGGTTCTTTTTGCTGATTTTTCCGGCAGCAGCTTTGATTTGAATAGGGTAAGTGAAATCTCTATTACTGCCAGGCCGCTTCAAAATCCTGAAAAAATACAGGACATCAAAATCAGGGTAAATTCAGTTCCGGTGGGAAATATCGAACTTATTAAAAAGGATGACTTTGGTCTCTATACTGTAAGTGTTTCCCCAGGGGTATTCAAGGCCGGTGTAAATATAATAGAGTTTACATATGCTTACAGCAATACTCCGCTTGAGCTTGGCCTTGGTCCCGACAACAGGGTACTTTCAGTTTTATTTAAAGACCTGGAAATCAAAAACTCCAATTAACCGTTGCAAAAAACCGATTCTTATAAAAGATTTGTATTGATTTTACATGAGTAAAAAATTAGAATTCTGCAATTACATTTATTCATCTTAAAAAAGGTTTATAAAAAATAGCAGCCATGGAAAGAAAAACAAGGAAGATTTTTATAGGTATTGTTGTGGGTATTTTTTCTGCCTTCTTTCTGGCAGCAATTATTATCGGAGTGATTACCTATTTTGATTATAAAGAAATCTACGCAAACCAGCAGCTCCTGCTTGGAGCACAGAAAGATTATGAAACTCCCAACTTTGATGATTCACAATATAATTATATTGCCCTACCCGAAAGCACAAGTGTCAAACCGGGCCAGGCAGTTGAATTTGAGGTGTTTTATAAAAATACAGGTGTTCTTCAGGCTGAAAATTTTAACCTGGGAATTTCCATACCTGAAAATTTAACACTGGATGAGGCTTCCATAAAAGGCCTAAGCTATAAGATCAAATACGGCTCAGCGATTTTCGATCTTGGTAATATTCAGCCCGGCAGCTCCGGCAGCATAAAAATAAGCTATATAGTCAAGAACCCCCTTGATAATGGCGTAAAAGTAACTGTTCCTATAGTAAAGTTGAAGTATGTCAAGACTTCTGCCTTAATAGGAAAAAAAGAAAATTTTAACCATGATTTTTCGTCTTCAGAAGAACTGGTCGTTGCCAGTGCCCCGGATTTTACAAAATCTAAAATATTTATTGAAGGTGCCAGCGATGGTAAAATCAATAACCTTAACTTAGGGGGACATGTTTCATACAAGATAAATATTGAAAACAGCGGCAATATGGATGCAAACCAGGTTGAGGCCACATTTAAAGGCCTTGAGAATCTGGTCGTTTTGCAGGAAGAAAACTCTGATTTTAAAGTATCAGAAAGCGGGGTTTCCCTGGATTTGGAAAAATTGCCTGCCGGGGGCAGCAAAAGCTATGTTTTAAATGCTGCAGTGAATAAAAATGCCGAAAACAATACTAGTATTGTCCCCGAAATGGAAATTACCTGCTCAGGTAAAATAGAAAAGTTTTCTGCAACTGAAAGCATTGTAAAGCTTTTCCCATCCTTTGAAAAATCGAGCATAAGTATTGCTGCAAGAGGCAGCGGCGGCAATTATTCCGGCGATGTCGTAGACGTCACAGTAACTGTGAAAAATACCGGCGAAATCGAAGGAAATAATATAATAGTGGACCTTGTGNNGCCAGCCTTAAAATAATAGAGGGAGTTGTAAAAGATACTTATGCAAGCTGCTTGCTAAAAATATCATCTGACGAAACAGAAGCCATTCAGACAGGCAATTCCAAGATACTTGTTTCCGGAGAAAAGCCATTTACAAGAAATGTAATACCGATTGTTGCGCTGCACGGAATAGAACCCGGACCCTCTGGCGCATATGAACTGGGAACTGCGGAATTTGATTATTTATGCGGCGCTTTAAAGGCTTTGGGTTACAAGACCATAACGTTGCTTGAGATGCTGGCATATCTTGACAGCGGTAAAAAACTGCCTGAAAAGCCGGTAATACTTACTTCAGATGACGGATATTATAGTATATATGCATATGCATTCCCGATTTTAAAGAAATATAATTACAGGATGACTGTATTCCTTGTGACTGGTCTCGTCGGCAATTCCAATAAAGACAGGCACTTAAACGAATTTGATCTTGGAAAACCGGGCATACCTGAAAGGNNGATCTTTCAACCGATGAAGCTTATTCTGAGCTTGCACAATCCAAAGCAGATATCGAGGGGCATCTTAATAAGCCATGTGTTTTTATTGCCTGGCCGTTTGACAATTATTCCAATTCACTTATACCATTGCTTCCAAAGATAGGGTACAGGGGTGCATTATTGTATCATGGAGGGATTGAAAACGTTTCCGGAATTAATATTTATGCCATAAAAAGGATACCGTTCTTTTCATATACCAGTCCATCTGATTACGGCGCTTTGATGGGGCTGTCTTAAGGCTTTATTAGCATAATACTTAAGATTGCGGAACGGTTTAAATGTGGAACCATTGGCCGGAGCGCTTAATTCGTTGGATGGTTTTAACATTCCAACAATTGAACCGCCTGGCATATATCCGCCGGATATTGAACTGCCTAAGCCTTGGAAATCAACATAAGGCTTTTCTTATTATTGTTTTTGTGATATAAAATTTCTATTACGAGAATTAGAAAGATACATACTCTATGCGTTTATTTTTAATAATAGCGTCTTTTATAACAGCATTTCTATATTTTTTGATATATGCGCTTTACGACAATATATTGGCAGTTTTCGGAAGCATTGACGTAACCGGAGCATTTATCAGTTTTTTAAAAATATTTATTCTTGTAATTGTAAGCTTTCTTATTGGGCTTATAGTCATAATGCTTTTAAAAATAAGATATGAAAAAAGCTATTTTGATTACAGGTTTTTATTAATTGTAGGCATTCTGCCGTTTATTTTTCTTATACTTTCCCAGGGCGCCGTAACAAATTTGATAATTGTAAAGGTCTTTAATTCCAACAGGCAGATAAGCGAATTCGTTTTCTATTTTTTATCAAGGCAGATAGTTTGGGCCATGTGGCTTGGATTTGCGCTTGGGACATCTGTACGGCTGTCTTTTAAGCGAAAACTAAAACATGAAGCAAGCTATAAGATGCAGCAGGCCAGCAGGCTTTTTTAAACAATTTGCACAAAGCATTTTTTACCCTTGTAATTTTTAAGCCCCTAATATTTTCTTTTTAAAGCCTTTTCTTTAACTCTTATTTTAAACCTTTAAACGATTAAACCTAAAAAGTTACTACCAGGATAATTACCCGTGCTGATAAGTAGAGAAATACTTAAACTGCAGCCCGGATTTTTCACTNNATTCATTAAATATACATCAGCACCACTGAATGCTATCAGTTTATCGTCCGGTGAAAAACTCGGTAAGCCTGCGCCTGTTTCAATATTAGATATCTGGGCGACATTTTCACCGTTGTAATCCATTAAAAATACTTGTGGCCTGCCGCTGCTGTCATATCCCATGAATGCTATCTTTTGGCCATCCATGGAGACTTTAGGAACCCTGTATCGCATACCCGGCTTTGAGATCCTTCT
>PMCC01000151.1 GCA_003155275.1 Actinomycetota bacterium
GTGCCAAATGAAAGAATATTTTTAAATGGTGAGGTAGATTTTTCAGGTCTGCTTGTGGAAAGATTTGCGGGCTATCACCGACAAAGTTATGGCGGATGCAAAGTGGGGGTAGGGGATGTGCTGATCGGGGCGGCGGCGCTCGCAGCAGATTATAACGGCGCAAGCAAGGCCAGCCATATTAAGGACAAACTTATAGAGATGGTACATTTAAATGAGACTCTTTATTGCTGTGGGATTGCCTGTTCCTCGCAAGGAATAAAAACCAAAGCTGGAAACTATATCATAGATATGCTTCTGGCAAATGTATGCAAACAGAATGTCACAAGGTTCCCTTATGAGATTGCAAGGCTTGCGGAAGATATCGCAGGCGGTTTAATGGTAACATTGCCATCAGAAAAGGATTTAAAAGACTCAAAAATCGGGAAATATGTGGAAAAATACTTAAAAGGTGTTGACAGCGTATCGACTGAAGACAGGATGAGAATATTAAGGCTTATTGAAAACATGACTTTGGGAACTGCAGCAGTAGGATACAGGACGGAATCCATGCATGGCGCAGGCCCGCCGCAGGCGCAAAGGATAATGATTGGAAGGCAAAGCAATTTCGATATGAAAAAAAAGCTTGCCAAAAACATTGCAGGGATAAAAGACAATACCTGATTCTTAAATAGTCGGTGTTGGATAAAATAAGCCCCTGATAAAAAATATAGCCCTATAGTATCGAAATTGTGAAAAGCAAAGACTCGGGGAAATTGTGAAAAGCAAAGACTCGGGAATTCAGAAATGGCAAAAATAAGGCATGGCAGATAAGTATTTTAAATTTTTATATCTGTATTTATATCAGAATATATAAGAAAAATAATAAATAGAAAAGGGAAGTACAGCATGGAGAAAGTATATATTGTATCCGCCTGCAGGACTGCAATTGGAAATTTTGGCGGCAGTTTAAAAGATATAAGTGCAGTAAAACTTGGAGAAATCGTATTAAAGGAAGCAATTCTCAGAGCAGGTATTTCCGCCAATGATATAGATGAAGTAATAATGGGCAATGTGCTCCAGGCAGGGCTGGGCCAAAATACTGCCAGACAGGCAGCTGTTAATTCTGGTCTGCCAGTCACTGTTCCTTCTTATATTGTTAATAAAGTATGCGGCTCGGGATTAAAGTCAGTATCACTGGCAGCCCAATCCATTATGCTTGGGGAAGCAGAATGTGTACTTGCAGGTGGAATGGAAAATATGAGCCAGGCTCCATACCTGTTAAAGCAAAACAGGTGGGGCGCCAAAATGGGTGATGGTATTATTGAAGACTATATGATAAAAGATGGCCTGTGGGATATTTTTAATAACTATCATATGGGTATAACTGCTGAAAATATCGCAGAAAAGTATGGTATAACAAGATTAGAGCAGGACGAATTTGCAGCAGCTTCTCAATTAAAATCAGAAAGCGCGCAAAAAGAAGGGCGTTTTAAAGATGAGATAGTGCCAATAGAGATTCCCCGGAAAAAACAGGAACCGGTAATTTTTTCCGAAGATGAATATATTAAAGCTGGCTCTTCTGTTGAAAAACTTTCCACATTGCGTCCTGCATTTAAGAATGACGGAACAGTGACGGCCGGTAATGCTTCCGGTATAAACGATGGGGCTGCAGCATTGATTCTTGCAGGTGAGAAGTATTTAAAGAATAATGGCATAGTGCCAATTGCAAGAATAGTAAGCAGTGGTTCTGTCGGGGTGGACCCAAGTATTATGGGAATGGGGCCGGTACCGTCAAGCAAAAAAGCTCTTGAAAAAGCTGGTATCTCATTAGACAACCTGGGGCTTGTCGAGGCAAATGAGGCATTTGCGGTACAATCAATAGCTGTGATAAAAGAACTTGGGTTGAGAAGTTCCATAGTAAATGTAAATGGCGGCGCTATTGCGCTCGGACATCCTATCGGGGCTTCAGGCGCGAGAATACTTGTCACGCTTTTATATGAGATGAAAAGAAGAAATGAAGAGTATGGCCTTGCTACTCTTTGTATAGGCGGTGGCATGGGTGAGGCGTTAATAGTAAATCGCGATAGTTTTTGTATGCAGGGTGATTAGAATATGCAGAGTGTTTTGTATCAGACCAAAGAAAATATAGCCACTGTGACCATTTCAAGGCCAAAGGCATTAAATGCGCTTAACGCTGAGATACTTTCAGAGTTAAGTGATAATTTTAAAAAAATCCAGCAGGATAAAAATATCTACGTTGTAATTATAACCGGGGCAGGGGAAAAGTCTTTTGTGGCAGGCGCTGATATATCGGAAATGAAAGATTTAAATTTAAAGCAGGCGCATGAGTTTGGAAACTATGGCAACACTGTATTCAGGAGTATAGAAAATTCAAGGGCGCCTGTAATAGCGGCAATAAATGGATATACTCTTGGCGGTGGGCTTGAACTGGCTTTGGCTTGTGACATAAGGATAGCTTCTGAGGATGCCACCTTTGGATTGCCTGAAGTCAGCCTTGGTATTATTCCCGGTTATGGCGGGACCCAGAGACTGCCAAGGATTATTGGAATATCCCGCGCAAAAAAAATGATATATACAGCTGAAAGAATAAATGCAAAGCGGGCGCTCGAAATAGGGCTCATCGATATGCTGACCCAAAAAAGTGATTTAATGGAAACTGCAATGAACCTGGCATCCCAAATTGCATCACAAGCCCCAATATCAGTTGCGTATGCCAAAGATGCTATAAATAAGGGGATTCAAACAGATATAGATACGGCATGCGCAATAGAAACAGATTTTTTTGCCAAGTGCTTTGAAACACAGGACCAGAAAAATGTCATGGATGCATTTTTAAAAAAGGAAAAGTTTGTTAAATTTAAAAACAAATAACCAGGGAGAATAACGATGAATGTTTTTATAATCGGTGCCGGTACGATGGGTTCAGGCATAGCCCAGGTTTTTGCATCAAAAGGGTTCCAGACGGTTTTATGCGATAAAGATGAAAAACTTGTGGAAACGGGTTATGAAACAATCGAAAACAGCCTTAACAGGCTTGTTAAAAAAGAAACTATCAGCCAGGACAAAAAGGGTGAAATACTATTAAATATTAAAAAAACCACTGATAAGACAGATGCAGCAGGCTGCCACCTGATAATTGAGGCAGTAGTTGAAAATATTGAAATAAAAAAAGTGCTGTTTGGAGAACTTGAGCAAATTACAGTCAAGGATGCAATCTTTGCAACAAACACTTCTTCGCTTTCAGTTACTGAAATAGCTGCGGCATTAAAAGACCCTGGCAGATTGTTGGGAATGCATTTTTTTAATCCTGCGCCTTTAATGAAACTTGTTGAGATAATCAAAGGAATAAACAGCAGGGACGATTCAGTTGAAAAGGTTATCGGGATTGTAAAAGAACTGGATAAGGAATATGTAGTAGTAAATGAATCCTGTGGTTTTATTGTAAACAGGATTCTTATTCCAATGATAAACGAGGCAATAGGAGTACTTGCCGAAGGCATCGCATCTGCTGAAGATATTGATAAAGCGATGAAGTTTGGGGCAAATCACCCAATGGGCCCCCTGTCTCTTGGGGATATGATAGGAAATGACATAGTTTTAGCTATCATGAATAACCTTTATAAAGAATTTGGGGATTCCAAATATAGGCCTCACCCTCTCTTAAAAAAAATAGTAAGGGCGGGCCACCTTGGAAGAAAAACAGGGATAGGGTTTTTTAAATATCAGTCTTGATTTCAATGGAATTTTTTTTAACAATATTAAAGACCAAAAGGAGCCAATGATTACATGAAAAAAATAGTGATTCCCGATGTTGCGATGGGAGATGCAGAGGTCGACATTTTAAAATGGTATGTCAAAGAAGGGGACAGGATAAAGAAAGGCGACGTGCTTGTAGATGTCGAATCTGAAAAAGCAAGTGTCGGCGTGGAATCAGAATATGACGGCGTTATAACCAAAATCCTCCATAAAGAAGGTGAGGTAACTTCAATAGGACAGTTAATAGGCGAAATCGATGAAACATAATGATTTGCCATTGGGATTTAATTTAAAGAAATATTAACAAGGTTTAAATATATGCTATTTAAACAGAATACGGGAAGAGGATTTAAAGATGCGTGAAATAAGATATCTTAAAGCAGTATCGGAAGCCATAGAAACTGAAATGGATAATGACCCGAGTATTTTCTATATGGGCGAGGACGTAAGGTTTGCCTTAAAGGGTATAGTAAGGGGTTTTATTGACAAGTTCGGGCCTGAAAGGATAATAGATACCCCAATATCTGAATCCGGTTTTACAGGCATTGCCACCGGTGCGGCAATGTGGGGGATGAGGCCAATAGTAGAATTCCAGATAAGCATGTTTTGTTTTTTGGCTTTTGACGAACTTGTCAACCAGGCCGTGAAATGGTATTACATGTCAGGCGGAAGGTATAAAGTGCCGGTAACATATATCGTCCCGCTAAACTTTGGCTCGATTGCGGGCCAGCATTCGGATTCGCCGCACTCCTTTATGGTCCAGGGGCTGATGAAAACAATAATGCCCGCCACAGCCTATGATGCAAAAGGCCTGGTTACAAGCGCAATAAGGGACAATGATCCTGTTATCGTATTCCTGCCTGCAGGCATAACCGGCAAAAAAGGCGATGTTCCCGAAGAACAATATACTATTCCCATAGGTGTCGGTGAAATAAAAAGGCAGGGGACAGATATTACTGTTGTTGCTACAGGACGGCTGGTCCTAAAAGCGCTTGAAGCAGCTGAAAAGCTTGAAAGCGAAGGTTATTCCATAGAAGTCTTTGACCCCCGTACACTCTTTCCTTTAGACAAGCCAATGCTGGCAAAATCTGTTGCAAAAACAGGAAGAGTAGTAATAATGGATGATTCCACGAGGACCTGCGGCTTTGCAGCTGAGGTTGCAGCTTTCCTGTCAGACGAATGTTTCAGCTCCCTGAAAGCTCCGATAAAAAGGATAACCCGCGCTGATGTCCCTGTGCCCTTTAGCCTTACATTGGAAAAACAGGTGGTACCCGATGGCGTTAATGAACTTATTGAAAAAATATATGGCATCTTAAAAAAGTAGGAGAATGATAAACATGATTGAGAATTTTAATAAAGAAAAATGCCTTGAAATATACAGGCAGCTAAAAATTGCCAGAAGATTTGAAGAAAAGACAATGGAGCTGGGCGGCCAGGGAGAGATCCTGGGTTCCATACATGCCGGCATAGGCATGGAAGCTGTAGGGGTAGGTGTAACCCTTGCACTCAAAAAAGGAGACATTGCGCTTAAGACCCACAGGGCCCACGGGCAATTGGTAGCTGAAGGGGTGGACCCTAAATACCTGTTTGCCGAACTTATGGGTAAAGAAAACGGCTACAATAAGGGTCTGGGCGGCTCGATGCATCTTGCCGGGCTTTCAGGAGTCCTGGGGGTAAATGTTCCGATGGCTTCAGGGGCTGCTCTTGCATTTAAGATGAAGAAGGAACCAAGGGTTGCAGTAGGGCAATATGGCGATGGCGCAGCAAACTTAGGCCCCTTGCATGAGGCAATGAATATGGCGGCAATATGGACATTACCGGCAGTATTTGTCTGTGAAAATAACGGATATGCAGTATCCACATCATCAAAATATTCCACCCTTCTTAAGAATTTAAGTGAAAGGGCCAAAGCTTACGGCATCCCGGGAGAGACTGTAGACGGCATGGATGTAATCGAGGTCTACAAGGCAGCGTCAAGGCTTATCGAACGGGCCAGAAGCGGACAGGGCCCGGCAATACTTGAGTGCAAGACATACAGGTATGAGGACCATTCAAAGAGTACTGCAGCCCAGAAACTGGCCTACAGGACCAATGAAGAAATTGAAGAATGGAGAAAGAAGGACCCTGTGATTTTATGGGCTGCAAGGCTTGTCAAAGAAAATGTATGCACCAAAGAAGAGATAGCAGCAATGGACGCCTCCGTGGAAAAGACAATTGACGAAGGCGTTGAGTTTGCCCGGAACAGCCCGCTTCCGCCACTGGAACTGGCCTTTAAGTATATGTATGCAACAGAGTGCCAGGGAATTCCTCAAAGAGGCTGGTAGGAAATCTTAAATACAGTATTGGAGATAAAAAGATGCAGAATTTTGATAAAAACAATCCATATGCGGATAATGTTCTAATTGAAGAAAGAAAATTTCACGGTTCCCGCAAGGTGATTGCAAAACAGCAAAGTTTGAATTGTAAAAAATTGATACAGAAAAAAAATGCAACAAACCAGTGAGGATATTAATTGAGGAGAATTAGAAAATGTCTCTTATGACAAAAGATCAATATATTGAAAGTTTAAGGAAGTTAAACTTAAAAGTATTTATGTTTGGAAAACAGGTAAAGAATATTATTGATGATCCAATCATCAGGCCATCATTGAATTCGGTAGCGCTGACTTACGAAATGGCTCAAATTGAAGAATATAAAGATCTTATGCATGCCAAATCTGTGCTAACCGGAAAGATTATTAACAGGTTTACCCACCTGCACCAGAGCAGTGATGATCTTATTAAAAAGATTAAAATGCAAAGGCTGCTTGGACAGAATTGTGCATCATGTTTTCAGCGATGTGTGGGCCTTGATGCAGGAAATGCGCTTTTTTCTACGACCTTTGAGATCGATGAAAAGTATGGGACCTCATACCACAAGAATTTTATAAAATTTTGGGAATATGTCCAGGAAAATGACCTGACAGTTGATGGCGCCATGACAGACCCGAAAGGCGACAGAAGCCTGTCTCCTTCAAAACAGCCTGATCCTGATATGTATTTAAGAGTAGTAGAAAAAAGAAAAGATGGAATAATCGTTAGAGGGGCAAAAGCACACCAGACCGGTATCATAAACTCCCATGAGGTAATTGTAATGCCTACACAGGCAATGCATGAAGAAGATAAAGACTATGCTGTAAGTTTTGCAACGCCTACAGATACTGAAGGAATAATCATTATATATGGCAGACAGTCGTGTGATACAAGGAAACTGGAGGAAGGTGCAACTATTGATTTGGGCAACTGCACTTTTGGGGGCCATGAGGCATTGGTAATATTTGAAGACGTGTTT
>PMCC01000057.1 GCA_003155275.1 Actinomycetota bacterium
GGCGACTATGTGATCGTCCATGCCGGATACGCGATCGAGAAATTGAACGAGGAGGAGGCCCGAAAACAACTGGAGCTTTTTCGGGAACTGGCTGCGGTCTGGAAAACATGAACTACATCGACTCCTTTCGCGATCCGGCGGCGGCCGGGGCGTTGCGTGCCCGTCTGCAAACGCTGGGCGCGACCCTCGCCGGACAGGGTCGCCAGGCGCGGATCATGGAAGTGTGCGGCAGCCACACGATGTCTATCGCCCGGTATGGCATCCGCGATCTACTGCCGCCGAACGTTGCGCTCCTCAGCGGCCCCGGTTGTCCCGTCTGCGTAACTTCAGCATCAGATATTGACGCTATGATAGAAATGATTAAAATACATGAAGTCACAGCTTTTACATTCGGTGATATGTTCAGGGTGCCGGGTACACATTCGAGCCTTTTTATGGAGAAAACTTACGGAAAAGATATCAGGGTATGCTACTCCCCTCTTGATGCCCTGCATTTTGCAGCCGAAAACCCCGAAAAGAATGTAGTATTTATTGCAATAGGTTTTGAAACCACTGTGCCCATGACATCCGTTATAATCAAACAGGCATATAAAAAAAAATTAAAGAATTTTTCTGTTTTTTCCACGCACAAGATTGTTCCTCCCGCTCTTGGCGCTCTGCTTGCTGATAAAGAGGTCAGCATAAGCGGATTTTTACTCCCCGGGCATGTATCAGTAATAATCGGTTCAGCTCCGTATTTGTTTATTGCTAGTGATTATTATATTCCGGGCGTTATAGCCGGGTTTGACGCTTATGATATCCTGATATCTATTTTAATGATTTTAAAACAGATAAAAAATAAAAGGGCAGCAATTGAAATAGAATACAAAAGAGTTGTAAGGCCGGAAGGAAATCCGACCGCAGTTAAAGCAATATATGAAGTTTTCGAAACACAGGATTGCTCATGGAGAGGGCTTGGAATGATTGCGCAAAGCGGTTTAAAAATAAAAGAAATTTTTGCAGAATTTGATGCAAAAATATTGTTCCCTGTCAAAAAAATCTCCTCAAAAGAACCTGCCGGATGCAAATGCGGCATGGTTTTAAAAGGGATATTAAAACCGGATGAATGCGGGCTTTTTGGAAAATCCTGCAGGCCTGATAATCCGGTCGGGCCCTGCATGGTATCAAGCGAGGGCACTTGTGCAGCATATTTCAAATACCTGAAACTACAGGATTAACAACTTTTTAGCCAGTTGGTTTTTGCCTGTTGATTTTTTTAGGATTTTTCATGATTGTCTGTAATTTATTTTAGCGGCAATAATATCCTTAATATCCGGGAAAATATTATTTGAGACAGATATAAGACAGCAAGTAGCAGACGATATACTAACGTTACTAAGAATTAAAATAATTTTAAAAGAATAAATCAACCAATATGCAAAAACGGGAAAAACAGGGAAATGTTCCTGAAAAAAAACAAAGCGCGGCCGTAAAACATAATGGCCAGGAAAATAAGCATGATATCATCCTGATGTCTCACGGCGATGGGGGTTTAAAAAGCAGTGAGCTTATCAATACTGTCATTTCAAAACATATAAATAATGATATTCTTGACAGGTTTGAGGATAGCGCAGTAATCAGGCTGCCCGGAAAAAAATTAGCTTTTACCACTGACAGCTTTGTGATAAACCCAATCTTTTTCCCGGGCGGGGATATTGGAAAGCTTAGCATATGTGGTACGGTAAATGATCTTGCAGCCAGTGGGGCGGTTCCATCTTTTTTAAGTTTTTCACTGATTCTGGAAGAAGGATTTCCGGTAAAGGACCTTGAAAAAATCATGAAATCAGTCAGTGACACAATTGATGAGATTAACAGCAGCTCCCTTGGCATCCCGAAAGAAAAAACCCATAACTTATCTCTTAAAATAATCACAGGCGATACAAAAGTCGTTGAAAAAGGTAGCGCGGACAAAATATACATAAACACGTCAGGCATAGGCTTAATTGATGAAGAAGTCAATATATCCCCTGCCCTTATTGAAACCGGTGACATTATTATTGTCAGCGGCACCATTGGAGACCATGGGATTGCTGTTTTAAGCAAAAGAAAAGAATTTGACTTTAAAACGGCTCTTAAAAGTGACTGCGCGCCATTAAGCCCTCTGGTTGCAGAGCTGATTGCAGTATCTAAAAACATACATGCAATAAGAGATGCCACGAGAGGCGGGCTCGCAAGGGTATTATTTGAGCTGGCTTTAACGTCCAAACATGATTTCGAGATCTCAGGCGGCGCAATCCCTGTAAAAAGAGAAACAAGAGGTATCTGCGAGTTTCTCGGGATGGATCCGTTGTATGTGGCAAACGAAGGGAAAATGGTATTTTTTGTATCCGCCGAAGACGCTTTTAGTGTCCTTGAAGCTGCCAGGAAGAATAAATATGGAAAAGACGCCTGTATTATAGGAAAAGTCACTAAAAAAGGAAGCGGCCGGGTTATTTTAAACACAGAAATCGGGACCAAAAGGTTACTTGACCTTTATTACAGTGAGCAGCTGCCGCGGATTTGTTAACGTCTGACAGCAGATACTTCTCCCTTTATCTTTACTATTATTTCCGGGATACTATTTTCTATTTCAGGGCTGAGTTTATCGCTGTAACCGATATTTTTTGGTTTAATACCAATGATTTTAATGTCAGTAGTTAAATTAAGGGATTTTACAAGCTCAAATGCCTCAGCAAGGTCAATGCCGTGAAGCGAATAACTTTTAAAGATCTTTTTTTTAAATTCCACTATCTCATGCAGTGAAAAAACCACAATCTGGCCGGTTTCCTGGCCGGCATCAACAGCATCAATAATAATAGCCCTGGCTGCGTCCTGAAGCATAAA
>PMCC01000150.1 GCA_003155275.1 Actinomycetota bacterium
ATTTAAGCAGCAAGCCGCCTGTCAGGTTAAGTGAGAGTGTTATAAACTTATCTTTTAGGACATACGGATAACAGCAATAATTGTTTTTTAACATATTTTCTGAAAGACAAACTTTTTCCAAAACCGGGATAAGGGTGTCTGAAGTACCTATTGCATTGACTGCGGTTTTGCCCTCTATAATACCTGAACCGAATGCTCCGCAAGCCTGATCATGCCCCCCGGTTACACCCACTACGTTTTTGCCCAATCCTAATTCGTCCGCAATTTTTGAACTTATTTCACCTACAACGGCTCCTGAATGCCTGGCCTGCGGCAGCAGACTTGAATCTATTTTTGCTGATTTTAAAATCTCTTCGGACCAATTTTTACTGTTGATATCAAATGCCATTGTCCTGGCCGCCATGGAAAAATCTATTGTCGGTATTAAACCAAATTTCATAAATAANNAGCATAAAAATTTTTTTGTATTTTTAAAAACAGCCTTCAGATTATCTTTAATCCATAACATTTTATTTATTGAGTACATTGGATGAAGCGGCATGCCGGTAATATGGAAAATTTTTTCTTTGCCCAGCTCATTTTCCCAGAATTTGCAATAATCTTTTCCTCTGTTGTCCATACTGACGACAGAGTTATAGAGGCAGTCATTGTTTTTATCTATTGGAGTAAATGTTTCACCCTGGCATGAAATGCTGAATGCCCTGACTTTGTCATTTTTTACTTTTTGATTTGCAGTTTTTATAAGATTTTTTATATTGTTCCATATCAGGTTTGGGTCTATTTCAACCCACCCATCCCTGGGACATATAAGCGGGTGTTCCTGATATTCAGAAGACAGTACGTCACCATAATTGCTGAATATAACAACCTTACAACCGGTTTGCCCTACATCTATTCCAAGCAGGCTCATAAGTTTGATCCTTTAGTTTTAATATGGTAAATAAATTAAATAAGCTATTTTAATTACTTCTCACAATAGAGGCAAAGTTTACGAGATTGATATTTTATTCCTCACGATGATTTTTAAACCTTTAACATACAAAGCAGTTTTCATTTATATTTTTAAGCTCTTTATTTTTTCGACGATTATTTCAGAAATAATCTTAATCATCTTATTTGTATCCATATCTTTGTAAGCATAATTCCCGGTATTATTATCAGAATTTTTTTCTTTATATTTTTGTTCATTATATAAATGGATCAATTCACTGCCCTTGTTATTTGAACCTGTCTGTAATATTTTACTGATTATTTCGTCTCTCATCTTATCCCTGGCCGGTATCATTATATCGTCCGGAATAATACATTTTTCCCCTTTTTCAGCCCTTATTTCATCTATTTTTTTAAAAAAAGCATATCTTATATCAGTTGACCAGGCCATAAAGCTGATTCCGTTTTCAATACATTTTTTGACATCTCTTTCCAAAAGTCCAGATGCACCATGCAGGGACAGGATCACGTTGACCTTATTTCTTATTTCTTTTAATAAATCATAATCAATACTTGGATAAGTATCATAAAATCCTGACTTGACTCCAATTGAAACCGCCAGGCAGTCCAGGTTGGTTTTTGTCACAAAATCATGTGCCAGAGCAGGATTTGTTAACTCTGTCAGTATATTTTCTTCAATATCATCTTTTCTGCCGGATTCAATTACTCCAATCTCCCCTTCAACAAAAGCTCCATATTTGTTTGCATATTTTACCACTTCACCGGTAACTCTTACATTCTCCTCATACGGCAATCTCGATGCATCTATCATTAATCCGCCATAGCCTCTATCGATTATTTTTCTGCATGTATCCAAATCCAAAACATGGTCTGAAAACATGGCCACCGGCACTTTGGCCTCATCGCCAAGCTTTTTAATTAAATATTCCAGACAGGACAGACAAATATTTTTCAATTCGAATTCATAAATGCAATATACTATCGGGGAATCCGTCTTTTCAGCAGCATGTATTAATGCCTCAATGCCTTCCAGATTAAAAACCGTAAACCTGTTTATCGCATAAGCATTCTTTTTTGCATGTTCAAGCATGAATTTTAAGGGTACAAACACTATTCTTCTCCTAGGGTGTTAATCTTTTTAAAAAATAATTATAAAAAAGCATATGGGCAAACAATAAATTTTTTAAGCCATATAAACTGCAATTTTTTGATCCTGGTCAACTTTTTTAACATTTAAGGGATAATTTCTATAGTGGTTTGCAGCCGCATAATATCCCAATGTATTATCAACCGCTCTTTCACCGGATTGAATAGTATGGTTTGTACATAAAATGTGGCCGCCGCCCGGTGATAATATTTCTATGGTCCTGCGTACTTCTTCTGAAACCTCTTTAAAGGTTTTAATATTAAGCACCCTTCTAGTATCCACATTACCCCAAAAAGTCAGCTTTTTGCCATATTTTTTCTTTATTTCAGCAGTATTATTAACATCCGATTGTAATGGATTTAATATATCAAATCCCAGCTCTATAAAATCTTCAATTACCCAGTCGACCTTACCATCGCAGTGAAATGCAATTTTTATGTCTTTATTTACTTTTTTAATTTCACTGACCATATAAGCATAACGCGGTTTTATAAGCTCCCTGAAAATTTTAGGATCTATATATGGCCCTCTTTCATGCGCCACATCATCACCCCACCAGATAATATCGACGCCCATACCTACCAGTTTTTTT
>PMCC01000081.1 GCA_003155275.1 Actinomycetota bacterium
AAAAACCTTAAAGTATCCAGGCCTACCATATATAGAGATCTAAGTAGCCTTGAAAGCGAAGGATACCTTAAGAAAACAACCAACGGTGCAATAAAAATTAATGATTTTCTCATTGAAAAAGATGGTTATTTTTCTACAGGCCTTAAAGTCGACCTGGATGAAAAAAAGGTTGTTGCAAAAAAAGCTTTGGAGTTTATAAAAAGCGGAGAAACTGTAATAATTGACGCAGGAAGCATCAACTATCTACTTGCAAGAGAAATAAATAAATCAAATCTTATCAATATCAATATAATTACCAGCAATGTTATTACTCAGGTTGCACTTGTTCAGCATAAAAGCAAATATGTAAGAGTATTTGCGACAGGAGGTTTGATTAAGGATGGGTGTGCAAGCGCTGCAGGTGATTTTTCTGAAAATTTATTAAATGCTATGATTGCAGATAAGGTTTTTCTTACTACAAAAGGAATAGATTTAAACGGAAATCTGACTGAATATGACCATGGCGAATGTATAATGAAAAAAAGATTTCTGGAGAAATCAAAAATAAAGATTCTTTTAACTCAAAGCCAAAAATTTGGTAAAGTCGGTATTTATAATGTAGCCAATTTATCTGATTTTGATGCAGTGATTACAGATTCCAGGATCAACAGACAACCTGAATTCTTAAATTTAATAAAAGAAATGAAGATAAATTTAATTATTGCAAAACTCTGATTTTTCTTATCATTTCATAAATCAATATAATGAACTTTTTATTTTTAAAAAGTTTTTTTAAAAATTATAGGAGAGTTTATGATTATAGATTTTCACACACATTTATTGTTTGAAGATTACCTGACAAGTGATCTTGAAAGCTATTTTAAAGCAAGAAATATTTGGGATAGCCAGTTAAGCATACTTACATCTGAACATCTTTTAAAAATAATGGATGAAAATAATATTGCATCCAGCGTAATCTTAAGTCTTGTTCTCTCTCCTGAAATGAAAAACCCGGAAATTGCCAGAATAAATAAATATGTAAGTGAGCAGGTAAACAAAAATAAAGACAGGCTACTGGGTTTTTTTACACTTAACCCTTTTTTTGGTGATGAATCAATGCATATTCTTGAAAGCAGCATAAAAGATCTGGGTTTATCGGGTTTAAAAATACACCCTTCCTTTCAGGAAATCTATCCTAACGATAAGATACTTTATCCTTTTTATAAAAAAATGCAGGATTACGGTTTGCCTGTTTTATTTCACTCGGGTTCTATTGGAATTATTCCATTTAAAGATTCATTTTCAAATCCCTCCCATATTGATGAAGTAGCCAGTGATTTTCCACAATTGATTATTATAATCGGGCATTCAGGCAAGATATTGTATGATGAAACCGCTATGCTTTTGAGAAAGCACAAAAATGTTTATGCAGACATCAGCACGAATATCGGAAGAAGCTCTTTATTCAGTGAACATCCGATGGCATGGCTTCTTTATAAATTCAAATCTTACGCCGGTTGCATGGACAGAGTGATCTTTGGAAGTGACTACCCCTTTTACATGCAGGATGAAACGNNGCGAAGATGTTGAAAAAATATTATTTAAAAATGCTTTAAATTTGCTAAACAAGATTAAAAATAAAGAAAATCAGTGAATATATCAGAAACTAAGGGCTTTAAAACCTATCATCCTTTAATAACGCCAAGAGGTTCGAGCCTTGCCACTTTTTTCGATAGCCCTGCGTTATGAACGATTTCAACAACCTTGCTTACATCTTTATAGGCATCAGGAGCTTCCTCTGCGAGTCCTGAGATACTTGCAGCCAGCACAATTATCCCCTTTTTATCCAGCAATTCTTTCTGCAGTTTTGCGCCGTCTATCTCTTTTTGGGCGCGTGACCTGCTCATCAGCCTTCCTGCGCCATGGCAGGTTGAACCAAAACTCTCCTCCATGGCTTTTTTTGTCCCTGTCATTATATATGAATACCGTCCCATATCTCCCGGAATAATCACCGGTTGTCCCATGTTTTTATATTTTTGAGGTATTTCGGGTCTTAAGGGCCCAAATGACCTTGTTGCCCCTTTACGGTGGACACAGACTTTTTTGTAGGACCCGTTTACCATATGCTCCTCTATTTTGGCAATATTATGCGAAACATCATAAATCAGGCTCATATCCATTTTTTCTGCAGATTTATTAAATACAGACTCGAAGGCGAGCCTTACCCAATGAGCCAGGCAATGCCTGTTTACCATTGCGTAATTGACTGCACAGACCATGGCGCCAAAATATCTTTTACCCTCCTGTGAGCTTATCGGTGCACATGCTAGCTGCCTGTCCGGAAGTTTAATCTTGCCGGCCCACTGGGACTGCTGCATCACTCTTAAGTAATCACTGCAAATCTGGTGACCCAATCCCCTGGAACCTGAATGAATCATTACCGTGACCTGGTTTTGGTATAGGCCCATCGCCGCTGCAGCTTGAGCGTCAAATATTTCGGCTACTTTCTGAACTTCAATAAAGTGATTGCCAGAGCCAAGTGTTCCTGACTGGTCACTCCCGCGGCCATATGCCTGATTACTGACATAATCAGGATTTGCGCCATCCATGCAGCCGTTTTCTTCGGTATATTCAATATCTTCCTGCCATCCATAGCCCTGCTTCACTGCCCAGCCTGTTCCACAAGTAAAGAGTTTATCCATCTGATGCTTTGCCAGTTTTATTTTTCCCTTGCTTCCAACTCCTTTTGGAATTGAGCTATAAAGCTTATACATTATAGTTTCAAGCCTGCTGCTGATGTCACCGGCATCAATATTGGTCCTTAACAACCTGACTCCGCAGGATATATCATAACCGACGCCACCCGGAGAAATCACTCCGTCTTCCAGATCAAACGCTGCAACTCCTCCAATGGGAAAGCCATATCCGTAATGGATATCCGGCATTGCAAATGAAGCTTTTAGAATCCCCGGCAGGTTTGCCACATTTATCAGCTGGTCAAGCGTCTTTTCCTTCTCAGCAGTCTCAAGAATTTCCCTGTCGGCAAATATTATTCCCGGAACGCGCATGCCTGATTTTTCTTCTTTTTGTACTTCCCACTTGTAATCGCTTAGTTTTTTTATTTTATATTCAGGCATTATATAAATCCTCCCTGCCGAAATTTAATGCATTTCAAAGCTGATATTAAAACTTTTATTCTGCCGTTTGTAATATTATTACTATTCTGATAATTAAATCATTGCCACTCAACATTCATATTATTATGTTCTTATGCCTTAATTATTATTCTTCCAGTAATAATATTATTCCTATGCCGGCATCTTAACCACCCCGGCAATTTTTAAAATCTGTNNGTTGATTTTTTCACCATATATAACTGCGTCAAGAATGCTCATTCCCTGCCCGATTTTTAACTTTTTTATTTCAAATTTAGAGAAAAGCGTCCTGGTGGTCTCATGTACATATAAAAGTTTTTCAAGCCATAATATTAAAAGGTCGTCTAACTGAATCTCCGAAGCCTCTCTTAGCTTTATGGATTTTTTCAATTCATGCCCAACGCCTTCGGTCCTGCACATTATTGAAAACATACCCTCTGCGGCAATTTCAAAAAGGCCTTCAATATTTGCGGCATACACCTCAATACCGGTATCGGCAGGGTGCTCTACAATTCTAAATCCGGGGTTTTGGTTATTGTACTGCATAGGTTTTAAATATTATCTAATATATTAGATCTATTTTAACTTAACTATTATAGGTATACAATTGTGTAAATTTTTTAAAAAAGCTGTTTGCAGAATCCGCATTAAATCATTTCAAGCTGAATTAAAAAACACAGAATTAAAAAAATCTGTTAAAATTCATTTAAATCCATTAAAATGTTACAGTTTTTATTTAATCTAACGGGGGAAAAATGACTGAGAATTTAATTAATGATAATTTGGACAAAGTGGCTGGAGGCAGCTTAGGTACCGGCAAAACTGTTGTGCCGGATAAAAATAAACCCGGTTTGAAAGAAGCTCTTGAACATAAAGACTTTGCAGTGACCTGCGAGATAGGCCCTCCGAAGGGTGTCGACACCACTGAGATATACGAGATCGGCGGAATGCTTAAAGGGCTTGTAAATGGCGTAAATGTAACAGATCTGCAGAGCTCAGTTATGAGGCTTGGCTCCATGGCCACATGCCACCTCTTAACCGATATGGGCATTGAGCCAATTTTCCAAATGACATGCAGAGATAGAAACAGATTGTCGCTTCAGTCAGAACTTCTAAGCGCATATGTACTGGGAATTAGAAATGTCCTGTCGCTTACCGGGGATCATACAACTGTAGGTGACCACCCACAGGCAAAACCGGTTTACGATTTGGATTCAGTTTCGCTTCTATATACCATATCAAAGCTTGAGGAGGGTTTTGATCTTGCAGGAAATGAGCTTAAAGGCAAACCTTCTTTTTTTAAAGGAGCAGTTGTTAACCCCGGAGCAGATACGGAAAGCTCTCTTAATCTTCAGCTTCTAAAAATGCAGAAAAAAATTGATGCAGGAGCAGAGTTTTTCCAGACGCAGGCAGTTTTTGATGACAGTGTCGTCGAAAAATTTATGGAAAAACTTGACAAACTAAATATCAGGACCCCGGTGCTCGCAGGAGTCATTCTTTTGAAATCAGACAAAATGGCCAGATACATGAATAAGAATGTCCCGGGTATTTTCGTACCTGAAAGAATAATTGACAAGATGGCAAAAACAACTGATAAGGTGTCAATGTGCCTGGAAATCCTCTCTGAGCTGATTACAAGAATTAAACCTTACTGCGCAGGAGTTCATATACAGGCTTTGGGCTGGGAAAAGCATGTGCCGAAACTTATTAAGGATCTCGGC
>PMCC01000030.1:0-21521 GCA_003155275.1 Actinomycetota bacterium
TAATAATTATAGATATTAAAAACAAGACACCCGGTTTTTAAAAATGGATGAACATCCCGGAATTTTGAGATTATATTGTGCCCAGATAAATCCGACAGTCGGAGATTTTAAAGGCAATTTTGAAAAAATAGCCTATCATATTGATAATGCCCAAAAGAACAATGTAAAAATAATTGCCTTTCCTGAGCTGGCTGTTACGGGTTATCCTCCCGAGGATCTTCTGTTAAAGCCGGCTTTTGTGGAAGAAAACCTTAAATACCTTGAAAAGATAAGGAATATTTCCGGAAATTTCGTTGTCGTCATTGGTTTTGTTAATAAAACTTTTGAAATATACAATTCCGCAGCTATTATCTGCAATAAAAAAATAATCTCGATTTGCAATAAACAATACCTGCCTAATTATTCTGTTTTCGACGAGGAAAGATATTTTCAGAAAGGCTCGGGTACAGCAGTTTATGAACTGGACGGAGTTTTATTAGGCGTAAACATCTGTGAAGACATTTACTATTCCTCAGGCCCCTTGCAACTGCAATCAATTGCGGGTGGCGCCAGCCTTATAATAAACCTTTCCGCTTCGCCTTATCATGTGGAAAAAATCCAGGACAGGGAAAAAATGCTTTTTGCCAGGGCAACAGATAATAGGGTAAATATATTATATGTAAATCTTGCTGGCGGACAGGATGAGCTGGTTTTTGATGGAAACTCGATGCTGGTAAGTGAGAAAGGCCGGATTTTATATAGGGCAAGACCCTTTGAAGAAGATTTCTTCATGTTCGATCTTGATATGGAGGAAGTAAATGCCACAAGACTCAGGGACACAAAATTCAATAATCAAAGAGACAGGATGCGCAGTGAAAATATTTCTGTCCCGGTAATTAAAATAGATTTGGCAAAATCTGTNNAAACTCCCGAAGAACCAGAAAGCCTCAAACATTTTACCGCCTCAAAGGATTATTACAGGGAGCTTATATCCTGCCGTGAAGAAGAGGTCTTTAAGGCGCTTGTCCTTGGCACCGGAGACTATATAAATAAAAACTCTTTCAAAAAAGTGGTTATTGGCTTAAGCGGCGGAATAGACTCTGCCCTTACGGCTGTTATTGCTTCTTTTGCAATTGGAAAGGAAAATGTGACAGGAGTGCTCATGCCTTCCATGTTTTCTTCCAAGGGCAGCATTGATGATTCATTGAAGCTTGCTGAAAACTTAGGGTTAAAAACTCTCACAATCCCTATTAAAGATTTATATGATTCTTATCTTAAAAACCTTAAAAGTAATTTTAAGACCAGTGATGTGACTGCGACAAAAGAAAACCTGCAGGCAAGGATCAGGGGAAATATCCTAATGAGCCTTTCAAATGAGTATGGATGGCTTGTTCTTGCAACAGGAAATAAAAGTGAAATCAGTGTGGGTTACTGCACTTTATACGGAGATATGGTTGGAGGTTTTTCACCAATCAAGGATATTTACAAGACACTGGTCTACGGAGTATGTGATTTCATTAACAGGAAATATTCAAATATTATACCTGAATCGATTATAAAAAAAGCTCCCTCTGCTGAACTTAAGCCCGGACAAACCGACCAAGACAAGCTGCCACCTTATGATATCCTTGACAGGATATTGAAATATTATATTGAGGATGAAAAGGATTATCCGGATATAGTAAAAAGCGGCATCGACGGGGCAACCGTAAAAGAAGTGCTGAACATGGTTGACTTCAACGAGTATAAAAGAAGACAGGGTGCTTTGGGAATAAAAATAACTGCAAGAGCATTTGGAAGAGACAGAAGATACCCCGTTACAAACAGGTTCCGGCTGACATAAACACGAGGCCTTCCAATTTTGGCTTATATGACCACTTATTTACCAGAAACTAAATTAGAAAACCCTGACAATTAAAAAGATAGCATACCCCGCAAGGCCCATGGAAAGAATGGCAAACACCGGGATTTCGCTGATATTAAGCCTTCCATACCTGGCGGCCTTGATTGCAAAATAGCTGAGCACTGCAAGAAGCACGAAAAGAATTATAGTATACATTTGCCACCTGTCCTGCCGTTTACCGTTTTGATTTATTTATTGAACCCAATTTTACATTAAGCCTAATATTTGTATAATTTATTCAAACTTGGATAATTATAGAATAACTTTAAAAATTATAAATAATAACTTTAAAAATAAAAATGATAAACATCCTGATTTTTTCACAAAACATTAAAACCATTGAGGATTTAAAGCTGACATTGGGCAGCGGCGCATTTAAAATTCACTCTTTTTCAATTTTTGAACCTTTAAATATTAAATTTGAAAAATTCAAATTATTAGTCATTGACATATGCGGCATGGACATACAGGGTGACCCATTTTATCATGACTTTTTTGTAAAAATAAACGCCACAGGTTTACCGGTACTTTTAGTCATCGATGATGAGCAAGCCGGAATTTTACAGCAAATAAAAAGCATTTTGCCCATTTTCAGGGATATTGTATTTGATTTAAGGATAAAAGATGAACTTTTTGCAAGGATTTCGCTCATTCTTGCTGAAAATTTAAAGAAGCTGCCTGAAAACTGCCTGATGTCCGGAAACCTTGTTTTAAATCTGGATAAATACGAGCTTACTGTAAACAATCTAGAAATCGAGCTTACTTTTAAAGAATACGAGCTGTTAAAACTGCTGCTTGAAAATCCGGATAAAGTTTATTCAAGAAATAAGCTGCTTTCAATAATCTGGGGATATGATTTTTATGGTGGTTCGAGGACGGTTGATGTTCATATGCGCCGTTTAAGGTCAAAACTTGATCTACCATACAGTGATATGCTAAAAACTGTCAGGAATGTAGGGTATATGTTCTCTCCTGGCACAAAACAGGAATGATGGGTAATTTAGGATACTTTGAATTCAATGCTTCATCAGGGATTATTTTTCTTAAAATCAGTTTGTATTAAACGCCTCGCCTGCCACTTACCGTTCCCCGTCTGCCGCCTGCCACCTTTTTATGGCCCTCTGTTTGTATTTTTTTAATCGCGATAAAAGTTAACACAGATTTAACATTAAACAGGCTTTTTTTTCAGCAAAATATGGTATAAGTATTTATGTTATTTGTTAACTCTAAAAAGATTCTATGCTGTATCGATATTTATTATTTAAACATCAGGCAATAGTTTAGGAAATTAAAAATAGTAAAAGAAAGGCTGGTCAAAATGGCAAAAAATGATGCTATGAAGGAATATGTTTTAAAAAAAGCCCATGATAACAGAATCAAGTTTATAAGGTTATGGTTTTCTGATGTTCAGGGCATGCTGAAGAGTTTTTCAATAACTGTTGAAGAGCTCGAAGGCGCGCTCTCAGAAGGAATGGGTTTTGACGGTTCTTCAATCGAGGGTTTTTCAAGAATTGAGGAGAGCGATGTGCTTGCCCTTGCCGACCCCTCCACTTTTCAAATTCTGCCATGGAGCGCTGCAGAAAACGGTGTCGCAAGGATGTTTTGCGATATAGTTGAACCGGATGGAAAACATTTTGAAGGAGACCCAAGATGGGTTTTAAAAAGAAACTTAAAAAAAGCGGCAGATCTCGGCTATACATATTATGTCGGTCCGGAACTTGAGTATTTTTATTTTAAATCAGAAAAAAGCCCCGAAATAATCGATAACGGCGGATATTTTGATGTGACAAGCAGGGACATTGCAAGTGATTTGAGAAGGACAACCATATTATACCTTGAGGCGATGGGCATAGGCGTCGAATATTCACACCATGAAGTTGCTCCTTCACAGCATGAAATTGACTTAAGGTACACTGATGCTCTCACCATGGCTGACAGCGCAATGACTTACAGGATGATCGTAAAAGAAGTTGCAGCCAGAAGTGGAGTTTATGCTACGTTTATGCCTAAGCCGATGTTTGGCGAGAATGGCAGCGGGATGCACACACATCAGTCACTTTTTAAAGGTGATAAAAATATGTTTTTTGATGCTTCAGACAAATACAGCCTTTCGGCAGAAGCAAAATATTTTATAGCAGGTCTTTTAAAGCACTCAAAGGAAATTTGTGCAATCACCAATCAATGGGTGAATTCCTACAAGCGCCTTGTCCCGGGTTATGAAGCTCCCGTATATATTTCATGGGCCAGGAGAAACAGGTCCACCATGGTACGAGTGCCTATGTATAAGCCTGGAAAAGAAAAAGCCACAAGGATCGAATTCAGGTGCCCTGACCCTGCCTGCAATCCATACCTTGCGTTCAGTGTGATGCTTGCTGCAGGACTTGAAGGAATAAAGAATAAATATCCCCTTGCTGACCCTGTAGAAGAAAATATTTTTGAATGGGACAAGAAAAAAAGAGAAGCTGAAGGTATGGATAACCTTCCGGATAATCTTTTTGAAGCTGTAAAAATTATGGAAAGCAGCAAGCTTGTAAAAGAAGCCCTTGGAGACCATGTATTTACAAAATTTGTTGAAAACAAACATATAGAGTGGGACAGGTACAGAACGTGCATCACAGACTATGAAATACAGAAATATTTACCGATTTTATAATATTTATTAGATTTTACTGTTGACAGTAAGAAGCCTGTAACCGTAAAGAGGATTTGCTCTCCTTGNNGGATTGTCTTTTTATAATTGGAATTACTGCAAAACGAAAACAGGGTTTACCTTTTTGCAATAGTCCTGGTTGCAATGCTAAAGCTGGAAATATGCCGGGATTAAGCCTTTTTAATCTATGAATTCAAGGAGATAACCAAGCGCTACGCAGAATACTCCGGCCAGTACCATCTTAAGAATGCTTATAAGCAGATTTCGTTTTGAGTTCTTGCCAAGAAAGATCCCATTTCCTATAAGTAAAAGGAATGCTAAAAATGCTCCTGAATAATAACAGACATTTATTTGCAGGTACTTCCCAAAAAAGAAAGGAACGAGAGGAATAAATGCAGAGATGCCAGCTGTAAACCCGTTGAGCGCAGCAAGGACAATTGAAGCAAATCTTTGCGCCTTTGCAATAATAGTGCCAGTAAGGACATGCAGAGTGGACATTTCAAGTTCCCGCATATCTTTTGCTCTTTCTGAGCTCTCACTGTTATAAACGCTCCATACGCCTGATATCATAAGCGATATGCATACTGCAGATCCGGATATTATTATATGTTTATATTCCCGGGCCCCAACGACATAGTTTCCGAGCAGTACGCCAAGCATCGTTATTACTCCGTCAAAGCCGTTTATTGCAACATATCTTCTGGTAATTTGTGAAATCCCTGCAATTTTATTGTAAGTCTTTACTTTAGCAATATATTCCGCAAATGAAACTTTTAGAGTATTGTTATTCATTTTGCAAGCTCTTTAATAATCAATTTCCTGACGACTTAAAAGCTGCTGCCGCGAGGTAAGACGACCTTACAAATACGCCTGAAACCACATACTTAAATCCCATGTTTTTTGCATAGTTTTCCAGTTCGGCAAACTCTTCAGGGCTGTAGTATTTCTGCACTGCTAAATTATTCTTTCCTGGGCACAGGTATTGGCCAATAGTAACAATGTCACAATTTACTGATTTTAAATCTTTTAGAAGGCCGTATATTTCTTCAATTTTTTCACCCAAGCCAAGCATAAATCCTGATTTTGTGATGACATCCGGTTTTATAAGTTTTGAAGAATCCAATATTTTCAGGGATTTTTGGTAGTCGGCCCCATTTCTGATTCCGGTATAATTTTCTTTTACCGTTTCAATATTGTGGTTTAAAACATCCAGGTCTTCCCGTAATAATATTTCAAGGTTTTTAGTTTCGTTTTTGAAATCCGGTATCAGGCATTCCACCTTTGCTTCGGGCATGAGGGCTTTTATCTGCCTTAGTGTTTTGGCAAACTGGCCTGCTCCGCCGTCAGCAAGGTCATCCCTCGTAACAGAAGTAAGCACGATATATTTTAACTCCAAAGCGGCCACTGCACTTGCGATATTGTGCGGTTCGTTTTCGTCTGCTGCCATAGGCTTGCCAGATTCTACACTGCAAAAAGCGCAGTTTCTTGAACAAATGTTTCCGAGCAATAAAAATGTTGCAGTCTTGTTGCTGAAACATTCAAAAATATTCGGGCATTTGGCATTCTGGCATACAGTATGAAGATTTAAATCTAAAATAAGATTATTTACCCGGGCTATATTTTGATTGTTTAAAAATACTTTTTTTTTAAGCCACTCCGGTTTATCAAGGCGCTTTTTATCTGCTTCCAACAATCCTGCCTATTATCCTTTCAAAATCTTTAAGAGAGCCAAAAAGAATTTCCATTTTCCCCTTATTCTTGCTGACCTTAATTTTAACCGGTGTTTCGAGGTACTCTGAAACTCTCTTCTCAACTTCAGGGATCTTTTCAAATTGCAGCAGTTTTTGTTTTTTAGCCGGTTTTGGATCAACTTTTTTCTTATTTATCTTGTTTATAATCTTTTCGGTTTCCCTTACACTCAAATCGTTTTCTACAATATCGTTAGCGAGTTCTATCTGTTCTTTCATATTCTCAAGGGCCAGAAGGGCGCGCGCATGGCCGGCGCTTATTTTATCGCTGTCTATCAGTTTTTGAACTTCAATTGGAAGCAGCAGAAGCCTTAAGGAATTTGTAATTGCCGACCTGCTTTTTCCAACCCTTTTGGATAATTCCTCGTGTGTCAATTTAAATTCATCCACCAATTGCCTGAAAGTATGCGCCAGCTCAATGGATGTAAGATTATCTCTCTGGATATTCTCAATCAGAGCCATTTCAAGTGAAGCAATGTCGCCAACATCCTGGTTTAATATGCAATTTATTGTATCCATTTCAAGAATTTTAGCTGCCCTGAACCTTCTCTCTCCGGAGATTATTTCATAAAGCTGTCCGTCTACATCCAGTTTTCTGACCATAATAGGCTGAATGACGCCAAATTCCCGGATTGAATCAGCAAGTTCAGTCAGGGATTCCTGGCTAAAAATCTTTCTTGGCTGATTTTTATTGGGGATAATTTTGTTTAGCGGTATTTCAATAATACCGGTTTTGGCAATGTTCTCTTCCAGTGTTGCTGAAGTTCCACCGGGAATCAATGCGCTCAGGCCTCTTCCCAAGCCGCCTTTATGCTGGGCCATTTGCAATCACTTCCTTTGTTAAACTTTTGTATGCTTGTGCACCTTTGCACTCGGGGTCATAATAAATAATAGGTTTTCCGTAGCTTGGGGCTTCACTCAGCCTTACGTTTCTTGGAATAATCGTTTTATATACTTTATCAGGGAAATATGACCTTACTTCTTCAATGACCTGCTCGGACAATCTTGTTCTCTGGTCATACATTGTCATTACTACCCCCGTAATCACCAATTGCTCATTTAAATTTTCCTTAATAAGGTTTATCGTATTCATAAGCTGGCCGAGGCCTTCCAAAGCATAGTACTCACATTGAATAGGAATCAATACCTCGTTTGCGCCTGTAAGCGCATTTACTGTCAACAGGCCCAGTGCCGGAGGACAATCTACAATTGTAAAGTCAAACTGGCTCCTTATTTTATCAATTGCATGTTTAAACTTATATTCTCTTTTCATAGAAGATACAAGCTCAACTTCAGCGCCGGCGAGCTGAATAGATGAAGGCAGGATATAAAGATTTTTGTAAGGAGTCTCCAGGATGGCTTTTGCGGGATCAAGGTTATTAATAAGCACATCATATATGCTTAATCGTATGTTGTCTTTTTCAAGGCCAATACCGCTTGTTGAATTGCTCTGCGGATCAAAGTCCACAATCAGGGTCTTATAGCCGTTATCCCCGAGATAGCTTGAAAGATTCACCGCAGTGGTGCTTTTCCCCACTCCGCCTTTTTGGTTTGCTATTGCTATTACCCTTCCAAGGTAGGGATTTTCCCCGGATTGCCTGTCATCATAGTTTTTAAAATCACTATTGGCCGGTATACTATTATCCCCGGAGGCAGGTTTTTGAGCAGGGTGTTTATCACTTTTATGGCTTAAATCAGTTTCTAAATCATCCTGTTGAGACAAAATAGCCTCTTCTCCCTCTAGATTTGACAGATTGTTTATACTTTCCAGCGATTTTGGTTTTCTAAATTTTTTAAATATGCCCATTATAAAATATTTAAGCTTATATATATGCATATTTATGCAATAGTATAAATATTATATCGTTTTTACTAATTAGCCATTGCAGAATAATTTAATTATTTAAAAATTATTTGCTTCTGCAAGACTTAACAATACTTGCATTTGGCCCTTTTGCCAATTATTCACCAGCATCTAATCACGTAAGTTTCCTGATAGAATTTTACCATATTTTCTTGGATATTTATACATAGTAGGAGATACTTTTTTAAGTATCAGCAGTGCCCTGTATTCATCAAGGCAAGGGATTTTTACTTCAAGTATATTCTCTATTTCTGAGCCCATGGCGCTGATTGCTTTACCGGAAAATTGCAGCTCTTCTGCAAGATTTTTACTTTTATACAAGACTGCCCTCCCCCCGATCTTGATAAACGGTACTGCAAGTTCTGCCAGGATTGATGTTTTTGCGAGAGCTCTTGAGACTACCATATCAAACTTTTCCCTGTATCTGGTGTCGTGGGCAAGATCTTCGGCCCGCCCGGAAAGAACATATATGTTGTCAAGTTTAAGGGTATTTTTAACTTTTTCTAAAAAAGTTATTGCCTTGTTTTTTGAATCAAGAAGATAGATTTCCGATTTTTTTAAAAATATTGCAAGTAATATTCCAGGTAACCCTGCGCCGGTTCCGATATCAAGAATTCTATTTGTTTTTATTATTTTGCTGCCGGAACAATTCAGCAAATTAAAAATGGAAAGGCAGTCAAAAAAATGCCTTATTAATATTTCGTCATGGTTTTTTGTTCCAACAAGATTAATATTTTTATTGTATTCAATAAGTATATCCAGGTAATCATGCATTTTTTCAATATCGCCTTCATTAGGACTGATACCGAGGCTTAGAATATAATTATTTATAATTGATTGTTCCATCATCCCTGTTTTATGGCAACCATTAAAATTGAAATGTCCGCGGGTGAAATGCCTGCAATCCTTGAAGCCTGCCCAAGCGTTTCGGGCTTGATTCTGGACAGCTTTTCCCGTGCCTCAAAAGTAATGCCGTTAATTTTAAAATAATCAAAATTTATATCTATTGCAATGTTTTCTACATTCTCAAGTTTTTTTATGCCAATTAATTCTCTGTCAATGTATCCCTTATATTTAATATATGTCTCTACCTGCTCCAATACCTTACTGTCAGATATGCTGATGCCAAGGATATCCGGAAAAGTTTTTACAAGTGCGGAAAATTTAATTTCCGGCCTTTGAAGTAATTTATAAATAGTTGTTGAATTTTCAACCGGGGAAGAACCCAGTTTCGCTAAATATTTATTGGTCTCATCATTGGCATTTATTACTTTCTTACTTAGATCGTGAAGCAGATTTTCTATTTGCAGGTTTTTGTCCAGTACTTTTGAATACTGTTCTTCTTTTAAAAGTCCTGCCGAATATCCAAAGAAAGATAATCGTAAGTCAGCATTTTCCGGCCTGAGTGAAAGCCTGTATTCCGATCTTGAAGTATACATCCGGTAAGGTTCAGACAATTCTTTGTTTATAAGATCATCTATTAAGACTCCTATGTAGCTGTTGCTTCTTTTAAGGATAAGAGGTTCTTTGCCTGATAATTTTAAAGCAGTATTGACGCCTGCAATAAAGCCTTGGGCGGCGGCCTCTTCATAGCCTGAGGTCCCGTTGACCTGGCCGGCGAAAAAAAGGTTGGCCACAGTCTTGCACTCCAAAGAATGTTTCAGCTGATTTGGCAATAAATAATCATATTCAACAGCATACCCCGGACGCATTATCCTTGCATTTTCAAGGCCAACGACTGTATTGACTATAAGTTGCTGAAAAAAAGCCGGCATACTTGTTGTCAGGCCCTGTAAATATGACTCGTTTGAGTATTTTCCTTCCGGTTCAATAAAGACAGGATGCCTGCTCTTATTTTCATAATTTATTACTTTCCTGTCAATTGAGGGGCAGTGCCTAGGGCCGTGCGTTGTTACCATTCCGGATTTTATTGGAGAAAGGCTGATATTATTTCTAATTAACTCATGCGTTTTATCATTTGTATATGTCAGATAACTTGGAATATTTGGAAAGATTTTATCACTATTCCAAAAAGAAAAGCTTGCCGGTATATCCTCCCCTGGCTGAACAGCCATTTTGGAAAAATCAATTGTCCTTTTATCAATTCTTGGGGGTGTTGCTGTTTGAAATCGATCCATTACAAGCCCGGCTTTTAATATACTATCGGTTAAATACATAGAAGGATATTCCCCCATTCTGCCGGCATGATACTCTGAGCTTCCAAGAATTATCCTGCCCCTTAAAAAGGTCCCTGCAGCCACAATGACAGATTCAGAATAAAAAGTTACTCCACTTTCTATTGAAACTCCCTGTATCCTCCCATTGTCCACCAAAATCCTGTCTACTGTCCCCTGCCGCAATGTCAGGTTTTCAGTGTTTTCGAGAGTTCTTTTCATGGCTGATTCATAGCCTTTTTTGTCTATCTGCGCCCGAAGCGCCCTTACTGCCGGCCCTTTACTTCGGTTAAGCATTCTTACCTGTATTGCTGCTTCATTTGCCGTTTTGCCCATTTGCCCGCCCATTGCGTCAAGTTCTAAAACAAGTTGAGTTTTACCGACACCGCCGATTGCAGGATTGCATGGCATAAGAGCCACTTTGTCAAGATTAATGGTCAGTACAAGTGTTTTAAAACCAAGTCTTGCGCATGCCAATGAAGCCTCACAACCAGCGTGGCCGGCGCCAATTACTATTACATCGAATGCATCAATTTTCATTAGATCGCTTGTTTATTGACTTTAATGTTTCACGTGAAACATTTTTAATGTATGAAAGCAACGAAAGTACATCAAGAGGCCTTACACCTTCCAGCCTTAACGCCTGGCCCAAAAACTTCGGCCTGATTTTGCTTAATTTTTCCAGAGCTTCATTTGAGAGATTCTTTACTTTATTATATTTTATATCATCAGGTATAATCATATCTTCTACAAAGGCAAGATTTCCAACCCGTTGTCTTTCCCTCTCCAGATAGACTTCATATTTCAGCTCAATAACAAGGCTCTCGATCTCTGTATCATCAAGATTAAAGTAAGATTTAATTTTTTGGAGGGACTCTGTGTTTAGCCTGTCCTGCCGTATGTCTTCAATAATCTCACCGCTGTATTTGGTACTGTTTTTTTTAATATTTAAAAAGGCTGAATTAATTTTTTCATATTTAGTTTCTATCCGCGCTGCCTTTTCAAAAAATCCAAGAATTTTTAAATACTTTAACATTCTAAAATCTGCATTATCGTGCCTGTGTAAAAGCCTATTCTCATTTCTGGATGTAAGCATCCTGTACGGTTCTGAAATGCCTTTCGTAATTATGTCGTCTACCAGTATTCCCATGTATGCATCTTCACGAGTTATAATTATTTGCTTTTGTTTTAATGATGACAGGGCAGCATTATAGCCTGCAATAACGCCTTGCGCTGCTGCCTCCTCATACCCTGTGGACCCGTTAATCTGGCCCGCAAAGAATAGGTTTTTATGTGTTTTACTCTCTAAATTATTATTAAGCTGGAATGGCAGCAAATAGTCATATTCAACCCCATAGCCAGGCCTGGCAAGCTCTGCATTTTCCATGCCTTTTATTCGGTGAATCACCTCTATCTGAATATCCTCTGCAAAAGTTGTATAGAGCCCGTGTAAATACATCTCATTTGTGTCTATCCCCTCAGGCTGTATGAAAACAAGATGCCTGTCTTTATCAGTAAACCTTTTTATTTTATCTTCAATCGAAGGGCAGTACTTTGGGCTGTTTGAAGATAGGTCTCTTTCAAAAATTGGTGATTTGCTGATGTTTTCCCGTATATATTCTATGCACTTTTTATCGATATAAGCTATATGGCTGCATTGCTGCTCTCTGCCATCATATCTATTGTCGAAGGAAAACATCTGCGGATAAGCATCATACTGTTGAATCTTTAAAAATTCAAAATTTATGGTTTTTTTATCCACCCTTGGAGGAGTTTCAGTCCTTAGCCTGCCAAACGAAAAACCAAGCTCTTTTAAACTGATGGCCATATGAGTTGAATTTACTTCTCCCTGTCTTCCTGCTTGTTTCTCATATTTTCCCCAAAAAATTTTACCATTCATAAAAGTGCCAGTTGCAATTATTACAGCTTTGCTTTCATAGCAAAGATCGTCATTTGTGTATACCTTATAGAAACCCTTAACTGCCTGCAGGCCTACTATTATCCCCTGCCTGATAGAAAGATTTTCCTGGTTTTCAAGAGTTTTTTTCATTTCAAGCTGATAACTTTTTTTATCTATTACTGCTCTTATGGCTCTTAATGCGGGTCCTTTTGAAGTATTTAATATCCTGCTGCTTATAAAAGTTTTATCTGCATTTTTACCCATTTCACCATTTAAAGCATCTATTTCCCTTACAAGCTGCCCCCTGCCTTGTCCGCCTATGGCGCTGTTACATGGCATTAGTGCAATATTATCAATGTTTATAGTTACCAGAATCGTCCTCGCTCCCGCTCTTGCTGAAGCAAGGGCAGCTTCACATCCTGCATGCCCGGATCCTATCACCATAACATCAGTCTGATATATTTCTTGTATGTTTTTATTTTTTGTTTTTCCCATATTGTAATGTTTCACGTGAAACATTCCTGTTGCCATTTTTCCCCATCATGTTTATTTTTGGCAATTTTATTTTCCAATACAAAATTTTTCAAATATTCCATTAATTATTTCATCAGTTGCGCTTTCACCTGTAATTTCACCAATTAAATTATATGCCAGTTTTAAATCAGCCGATGGAAACTCTTCAGACATTTTATTCTTCATCGCTTTAATACTATTCTTTAAGCAGCTAATGACTTCTACCAGTATCCTTTTATGCCTTATATTTATTATTATTTTATCTTGTATATCGAAATCATTTTCACTGCCCATTTTTTTTATAATTTTGCCTTCAAGCTCTTTTATTCCAATTCCCTTTTTTGCAGAAATCTCGACAATAATGTTTTCGCCAAATTTCTTTTTAAAATCATTCTTATTTATTACATTTGCAATATCGATTTTGTTAAAACATATAATTGCCTTATTTAAATTGACTTTAATTAATATTTCCTCATCATATTTATCCAGCGGAGCGCTTGCATCTATAACAATCACCGGTATTTCCGCTTCTTCAATAAACCTGAGACTGTTTTTAACTCCAATTTTTTCGATTAGATTTTTGGCTTTTCTTATTCCTGCGGTATCAATAAATATTACAGGTATTCCTTCAAGATATATTATTTCTTCGATTGCATCCCGTGTTGTTCCTGGAATATGTGTGACTATGGCTTTCTCTTTTTTAGAAATTGCATTTAAAAGGCTTGATTTACCCACATTAGGTTTACCAACTATTGCGACTTTAATACCGTTCTTTACCAATTCTCCTTTCTTTTCATCATTAACCAATTCCTTTATTTCCTTGTAAACTATTTGAACTCTCTTTTCAAGATCTTCGTAGGGTGCAATTTCAAGGTCTTCTTCAATAAAGTCTATAGAGGCTTCAAGCTCTATAAGTATTTCAAGCAACTCTTTTCTTTGATTCTCCAGCTTATTTTTGATATTTCCCTTTATGTTGTTTGCGGCAATTTTTAAGGATTGTTCTGTTTTTGCCCGGATTATTTCAATAACCGCTTCTGCTTGTGTTAAATCAATCCTTCCATTAATAAAAGCCCTCCTTGTAAACTCACCGGGATCAGATAATCTTGCGCCGTTGCTGATACACAAATTCATGACTTTTTTTGTGGCAATAATCCCCCCGTGGCAATTTATTTCTACAATGTCTTCCCTGGTATAAGATTTTGGGCTTTTCATAACTGATATTATTACCTGGTCAACAATCTCTTTTCTTTCATCAATTACATACCCATAAGCCATTGTATAGGAGGCCATTTCTTTAATAGGTTTACCGTTATTAGATATAAATATTTTTTCACTGATTTTAATGGCATCATTTCCGCTTAATCTTACAATCCCTATTGCAGATTCTCCTGTTCTTGTACCTATTGCGCATATTGTATCGTTATTTATCATGTTCATAATTATTTTATTTTTTTTATATTCGACTTTTTTTATAAAACTATTTTAGATTTCAGTAAATAAATTGTTTGTTATTCTGCCAATACAAAATATTATTGTTTTTAATTAAAATCAGCGTTTATATTCTTTTAAAACAATAAATAATTTCAATTGAATTATACGGCATTTTAAAAAATTCGGGGATAGCGTATAAAAAATGTGTTTTATAGACTACCGTAATTACAAGTATAAGTAAAGATTATCTACACTGATACAAATTCTTGATTCCTTTTTATTGGACCTGCAAATAATTATTTATTGCAGATGAAATAAAAAAGTATCATAAAAATTTTTTTTTAGAATATAATCTTTTTACTTATAAGAAGGGCAGGGGAGTGTGGATTAATAATATTTTGCAGCTTTTTCTGCCTGAATAAAATAATTAAAGCAGTAAAGTATACTTTTTATTAAAATTTTCACTGACAATATGTTAAAAAGCATTTAATCATTTTTTATACTTTTTATGCCTTAATTGTCTTTAATTAGCAACGATTTATTAAAATTATGAATATTTTTACTGATAATACGGGATGAAAGTACTGAAATATAATTAAAGGTTTTTATAGATTATTGATTTAAGGGGTTTATTCTTTGATTATAGGATATATGACTATTCTGCGGTTTGGCTCATCATCCCTGCTTTTTGTTCTTATGTTTTTTACCTTGGATAAAACATTATGGACAATTTTTCGTTCGTGTGAAGGCATTGGTCTTAAGGCTATCGTTTTTCTTTCTTTTAATGCTTTTTTTGCCATATCAATTGCAATATGTTTGATCTTCTCATCATTCTTTTTGCGATAGTCTTTAATATCCAGAATTATATTTTTATCAACCAGTCTTTTTCTTTTACTTATGAGATTTACCAAATACTCAAGCGCATCCATACCCATTCCATTTTTTCCAATGGCTATGGCCAGGTCTTTACCGTAAACCGCGATCCTGTATTTCTCTTTATTCGGTTCTACTCTTATTTCTTTATCCAATGTAATTATTTCAATGGCTTTTCTTACTATCTCGGCCAATCTTTCAAAACCGTTTCCGTGAATTTCCATTGATTTTTCCTGGCTGAAATTACCCGCTTGAACATTTTCTTCTTTTTGAACTCTAGCCTTTAAAGTATTTATGTTTATTTGTTCTGCTTTTTGTTCTTCTTTATGTTCTTCTTCAAGAAAGTTCACAAAGTTATTGACAGCATCCTTTATACTATCGCTTTTTGCCAAAAATACCTCCTAAAACTTGCCAGGTTATTTCCTTTTATTCCTCTTTTTTTTCTTGCTTAAATCTTCAGGGCTCATAGAAGCGCTTATTTCAATTTTTCTCTGCATCTCTGCCAGCTTTTGTTTTTCCTCCGCTTTTTTAAATTCTTTTTTTACCAGTCTGTTAACAATATATTGCTGCCCGATTGACCATATATTGGTTGTAACCCAGTATATTAGGATTCCTGAAGGCATGTTCCACGATATGAAACCGAACACAATAGGCATTGCATAAGTAATCATTTTTTGTTTTGGGTCTGTGGTAGTCATCTTCGTGGATAAAAACATCGTAGCCACCATAAGTATTGCCAAGATGAAATAAGGGTCACGCTCATTAAGATTTAACCAAAGGAAATTAAATTTTATATTTGGAATATTAGCGATTATATTTTTTATATTTCCAAATAAATACACCGGTATATAAGGAACGCCTAACACATTGGTAACTATTTGAGATGGTGTCCTAAGTGCCTGAAATAATGCGAAAAATACAGGTAATTGTAAAATTAATGGAAGGCATCCTGCAAGTGGGTTTACATTGTTTTTTTTGTAAAAAGCCATGGTTTCCTGCTGTAGTTTTGCCTTATCGTCCTTGAACTTTTTTTGCAGTTCCTGAAGTTCCGGCTGGAATTTCTGCATCCTTGCCATGGACTTGGTCTGGCTGATAGTCAGGGGAGTAAGCACCAGCCTTACGATTATTGTAAGTAAGATTATTACAATTCCGTAATTGGATACAATATGATGATATAAATATATGATCACATATTCTATCCCGCTTTGTATTGGCCTTAATAAACTTAATAGCGCTTGCAAAATAAATAAACCTCCAATTTATCTTTATCTGACAGGGTCATAACCGCCTTTGTTAAAAGGGTTACATCTTAATATTCTATATATTGATTTAATACTACCTTTTAATATTCCATATTTATTAATAGCGTCCATTGCATATTCAGAACATGTAGGATAAAATCTGCAACTTTTGGGAAGAATGGGGGATAAGAACTTCTTATATGTCCTCAACAACCATAACACTATTCTTTTCATTTTTCTTTACTGCCCGAAAATTAAAAATTGACTGAAGACTTTTATCCAGCCAAAATACAAATTTTACTTTAATAAATATACCTTTTCATATTATTCATAACAGCTGTTTTTATCTCTGAAAATTCTAAATCTCCTATGGTATTATTCACTAATATAACAAAATCCATGTTTTTGATAGAGTCTTTTTCGATGCTTCTGAATATTTCTTTAAGCTGTCTTTTTATCCTGTTTCTTTTTACGGCTTTCCCAAATTTTTTATTAACTATAAAACCAAATCTGACAATTTTGTCACTTTCATCATTTGGACAAGCTATCAGCTTGTAATAACTACAATTCGAATATTTTCCTTTTTTAAAAATATAATCAAAATCTATTTTTTTCTTAAGGGTATTTATTTTAATTATTCTTTTCCTTAAATTGTTTCCTTAAATATAATTGGTTCCCTGATTGCAGTAATCAACAACAATAATAATTAAAATCATTTTGTTTTATGCTGTCAATATTTTCCTTCCTTTTTTTCTTCTTGCAGCAATAACTTTTCTTCCGCCTTTTGTGCTCATTCTTTCCCTAAACCCATGCGTTTTTTTCCTTTTCCTTTGATTGGGTTGAAATGTTTGCTTCATATTATACCTTTCAATTTATCTGATAATTTTAATTTCTGAGTAAAACTGTCATTATACATTTTCTTTTTTTTGATATCAAGCGTTTAAAATTTATATATCCCAAGACTTTTTGACACCTGGAATATCTATATTTTTTATTTATAAAATCTTGTTTATTATGTATTTCAATATTAACAGCAATAAATGTTATAGTATCATCTTTTTCTAAATCAGATAATACTTAATTTAAAATATGCTATATTTTTAAATCCTTTTAAATTTCAGATTTTTTTTAAACGATCTTTTTTTTCACACACTTCCCGGCATCTTTTTCTTTTACGGCATTTGAGTTTGGGGAGAACTTTTATCTTTTTGTTTAGTTTGCTGCCTTTTACTTTTTTTATCCGTTTTTATTGAAACTTTTAATTAATATTATAACATTTATGGTTCTTAAACGCTTATATCAAAACTTTTTATAACTTTATTAATTATTATTATTTCACTATTTTATTATACTTTTATCATAATATTACTACAAACATATGTTCCTTTTCAAATAACTTTGGAAACTTTCTTGCAAGTTTTCAATTATTTTAATATACCGTTTTATATGTTTTACACAGTTATTGACAATTGTGGAAAATTTTGTTGATAACTTAAAAAATACCGTTGTAGCAAGTGCGGTACAGTTATTTGCCATTATATTTTATTGATTAAAAAACAATATTTTTTCTTGTTAAAAACTTTGTGTTTTGAAAAGCTTTGAAAATATTGAAATTGATAATTGATTGATTTTACACTATAATTCCAATAGGGTTGCACCCGCATTTTTTTAGTAACAAAAATTACATATTGTAATATTTTTTAGGCATAATAATAAATTAAAAACATTTTCCGGCTGTTTTTTACATTTATTTATTCTTTATGGAAAATTTACCTCCAATTGAACTAAATAGTGATGTTTCTATCGAAAACAGTATTCTGCTGCCAATAGTAAGCAGGATTGCCATCTATGACAATATGAGAAGCATACCGAGAATTATAGATTACTCCTACAATTCCATACAGGGTTTTATTGACGAACTTCCGCAAAAGATTTATGGATTTTCCCACGAACTTGGCGGGAAAATTCCATATACCATATTGAAAGAAGTTATTGAGAATCTTATTCATGCAAAATTTAAAGAAATTATCATAACAATCATGGCAAATGGCAACCATATTCTTATCTCTGACCAGGGGCCGGGAATTACTGACAAGGATAAAGTTTTTTTCCCCGGATTTACATCGGCTTCCCAGAGCATGAAAAAATATATCAGGGGCGTGGGTTCAGGATTGCCTATAGTTAAAGAGGTTATTGTTTTTTCCGGCGGAAGCATTGACGTGGAAGATAATATCAGGTCCGGCACGGTCGTTTCATTGAGGCTTGAGTCGCCGCCTGGAAGTTTTAAAAACATTCACGAAGACAGTTATTTGGCCACTGGCCCCGCCACAGCCTCTGCGCCCCCGGTCGGCAATATAAATGCATTGCCTGATAATTCTGAGGCGCAAAAACCTGAAAACACACTGAAAAATGAAGCCTTTCCGGATAAACAGCCTCATGATAATTTCGAAAACCTTAAACTTTCAATAAGGCAGACAAAGATATTGTCAATTGTCCTTGAACTTGAAGAAACGGGACCTTCCAAAATTTCCAAAGAACTCAATTTAAGCCTTGCCACATCGTTTAGAGAATTAATAGTGCTTGAAGGTGCAGGACTTCTTGTAATTACAGGGGCGGGAAAGCGAAAATTGACTGCAATGGGTAAAAAATATCTTGAATATTATTCAAATAATTTCTAATATAATGCAATGGATGACCTGACTGCTTTATGGAAAAATGTTCTTGAAACTGCCAAAGGCAGTATTAACGCCCCAACATTTAAAACATGGTTTGGGCCCATTAAGCCTGTGTCTTTTAAAAAAAATACTTTTACTGTGTCAGTGCACAGCAATTTTACCAAAGAATGGATTGAAACCAGGTATCTTGCGATACTTTCAGAATCCATACAAAAAGCAATTGATCCCTCAGCAAAATTAAAAATAATAGTAGAGGCGCCCGCTGCAAACAAATCCGGAGATTTACCGGACAGGGAGAGTGGCCGGCCCAACAACAAACACGTGCCAGCTTCGTCAATGAATTTTAATTATAAATATACTTTTGATTCTTTTGTTGAGGGAAGCGGCAACCGTTTTGCATATTCGGCAGCTCTTGCAGTAAGCGAAAAACCCGGCAAAGCGTACAATCCTTTATTTATTTATGGTGGTGTAGGGCTGGGGAAAACCCATCTTTTACATGCCATCGGGCAATATGTTTTAAATCAACACAGCGGAATGGTAATCAAATATGTTTCATCTGAAACATTCCTCAATGATTTTATCAATGCGGTCAGGTATAAAACCTTGAACACATTCAAGGAAAGTTACAGAAATAATGACCTATTGCTGGTTGATGATATACAGTTCCTGGAAGAAAAAGAGGCCAGCCAGGAAGAGTTTTTCCATACTTTTAACGCTTTGCATGGCACAAACAAACAAATAGTCCTTTCAAGCGACAGGCCGCCAAAAGACCTCTCGTCGCTTGAAGAAAGGCTGCGCTCAAGATTTGACTGGGGGCTTGTCACAGATATAAAGCCGCCCGACCTTGAAACCCGTATTGCAATCCTAAAAAAATATGGTGAACGTGAAAAGATAATAATACCGGACGAGATAGTTACTCTTATTGCAGAACGAATAACTTCCAACATCAGGGAGCTTGAAGGCGCAGTAACAAGGATTATAGCATTTTCGTCTCTTACCGGCCCACCCCCGGACCTCGATATGGCTAAAAATATTTTAAAGGACATGATGCCTGAAGACAGAGAGTATAAGATAACAAGCCAGTCCATTATTAAAGAAGTTTCAAAATATTTCTCTATTCCCATAAATGTTTTAATTGGCAATAAACGCAGCCAGTATATTGCCAGGGCTCGGCACATAGCAATGTATCTATGTAGGGATCTCACGAGTGATTCCCTTCCTGTAATAGGGAAGTATCTCGGTAACAGGGACCATGCGACAGTTATTTATGCGGTCACAAAAATTTCTGAGCTTATATCCAAAGAAAGTGATGTATATAAGCATGTTAAAGAGATAACTCTGCGGATAAAGTCTTTATTGTAATTTTGTTGCTGTTTTTCTGGTGTTTTTTAGAGACTTGATAGTGTTTTTTTTGGTTTATGTTAAATACATGCCGAAATAGCCTGTGTGGTGATAACTCTGTCTAAGGCTATTGACAAACGAACTGATAACTTTCTAAAACTGTCAGACTTTTTGTCTTTTAAAAAGGCTTGTCAATAAGTGTGCCTTTTATCAACAGGTTTTAACTGTTTTCCTGACAGCCTTTAAATTGTGTTTGTTATTACTACAGCTTTGTTTTTAAATTTATAAACAGTTTCAACACTGGCTACTAATACTACTATATATTTAAATTAAAATACTTATATAATAGTATAGTGTGCTTGATATTTTAATAAACTTAAGTTTTATCAGTTAATATTAATAAACTGATAAAGCCAGATTTATTTAAACAAACCGTGTTATTTTTACTATCTTCATTGAGAAAGGTGACGTATGAAAATTCAAACAACAAAAGAAGATATACTTAATAAGCTGCTTTTTATAAGCAGGACGATGTCACCAAAAATATCCAATTTTATTCTCTCGGGAGTCTTGCTCGAAGCAGAAGGCTCTTTGTTAAATATTTACGGAACCGACCTCGAAACAAGCATTAAAAGCAGCATAAAAGTCAACGTGCTTGAAAGCGGCAGGGCCATTGTGCCATCCAAAATACTTGTAAACGTTTTAAGAAGCTTTCCGGAATCCAAAGTCGAGCTTGAGTTGTTAACCGAGACAAACGAACTTAAGGTACACTGCCAGAACGCCACATTCAAACTTAACACCTTTTCTTTGGAAGAATACCCCCAGTTTCCTGAAATCAAGAAACAAAGCCCATTAAAAATAAAATTAAAAAATTTTAAATATCTCATCTCAAAGGTTCAGAAATCCAGCTCCACAGACGAGAGCAGAGCAGCGCTTACAGGAATACTGATAGACCTTTCAAAAAACTTTATGAAACTTGTGGCAACGGACAGCTACAGGCTTGCTCTGGCATCTAGCAGTGTAGATTTTGATGGGGACCCAATGAAGGTAATTGTTCCATCAAAAGTGCTTGACAATATAACCAAAAGTGATTTCAGCGATGGAGACATAGATATTAATATTGAAGAAAACCAGATAAGTTTTGTTCTTGATTCAGATAAAGAGTTTAAAACCCTTATCATCTCAAGGCTTCTTTCCGGCAAATTCCCGGACTATGAAAAACTCATCCC
>PMCC01000030.1:21526-24811 GCA_003155275.1 Actinomycetota bacterium
GAGGATTTCCCGGTAAGCTATGGAGAAGAGAATATACAGATAGCCTTTGACCCGGATTTTTTGAAAGAAGGCCTAAGCGTTATAGAGGATGATAAAATTACATTCAATATTGTAGAACCTTTAAAACCTGTAATGATAAAATCTCTAAAAAACGAAGATGTTCTTTATTTGCTCATGCCAATCCGAATTTCCTAAGAAAACCAAGGCGATGAATAAAATAAATACCAAGAAAATCTGTATAATTGGAGCAGGCAGGGTAGGGACAACTTTTGCGGCGGCAATCTTAAACGCTAACACGACCGGGCTGAAACTTACGGCAATATCTCCCGGAAGCGAGAAATCCCTAAAAAGAGCTGTAAAAATCCTTGGTGAAAAAGCCGGCAGCGTTGATTTTTTTAATAATAATGCTGATTGCGCAAAATTTGCAGATTGTATATTGATATCTACTCCAGACGACGCAATAGAAAAAGTTGCAGCAGAAATTGTTAACTCGGATCCTGGTATAGTAAAAGGCAAGATATTTATTCATTTCAGCGGGGCAAAATCACTAAAAGTCTTTGCGGCAGTAGCAAAAGCAGGCGGGTATACTGCTTCAATACACCCAATAAAATCCTTTGCCTCCATTGAAAATTCGATATCTACATTACCCGGCACCATTTACGGCGTGACATATCCGGAAAATAAGGACAAAACAACCAAAGAATATATTAATTTTTTCATTGCTTCACTTGGAGGAAAAATAATTGAAGTTGATGACAATAAAAAATCAATGTATCATGCTGCGGCGTGCGTTGCGTCCAATTATCTGGTAAGCCTGATAAACTATGCCGTTAAAATTCATGAAAGTATAGGCATTAAACCGGAAGACTCACTTAACGGACTTGCCGGCCTGATAGAAGGAACTGTCGCAAACATAAAAAACTTAGGTCCGCAAAAAGCCCTGACAGGACCCATTGCAAGAGGGGACACCGGAACAGTAAAAGGACACATTAATGAATTTAAACTGTTTATGAAACCGGGGGAAGAGAATATATACAAAGTGATGGGCGCAGAAACAGCAAAAATTGCTTTTGGCAACGGATGGATCAAAAAAGAGACCCTAAAAGAGTTTCTAAAGATATTTTCCTAAAAGCAGGCCGTACAGGTAGTTTTAAATAAAGGTAAATAAAGGTAAAAAGTTGTGGAAATAATACAATCAGCAAAACAAATGCAGGACATTTCACTGTCTTTGAGAAAACAAAACGAAACAATCGGTTTTGTTCCGACTATGGGATATCTTCACAAAGGCCACATCAGCCTTATAGAGAAAGCAAAAAAAGACTGCACAAAAGTGATTTTAAGCATTTTTGTTAATCCCACACAGTTTGGCAAAGGCGAAGACTATGAAAAATACCCAAAAGATTTAAACAGGGATAAAATATTGGCTGAAACCGCAGGCTCGGATTATGTTTTTGTTCCTTCAGTTGGAGAAATGTATGCAGAAAACTTTAAGGCTTCTGTAAAAGTAAAGGAACTTGATTTTGTTATGTGCGGCAGCTTTCGGCCGGGACATTTTGAAGGGGTTTGTACCGTTGTGGCAAAATTGTTTAATATTGCGCTTCCACACAGGGCATATTTTGGTTTAAAGGATTATCAGCAATATTTGATAATAAAAAAAATGGTGGAAGATTTGAATTTTCCGCTCCAGATTGTCGGCTGCCCCATTATAAGGGAGGATGACGGTGTTGCGATGAGCTCACGAAACAAATATTTATCTAAAAGCGAAAGAAAAAATGCTGCTATCTTGGTCGAATGCCTTAACCAGGCGGCGAATTTAATTAAGGGCGGCTTTACAAACTTGGAGGATATACACAATACTATGTGCGAAAAATTATCTGGAAATCCATATGTTTCAAAGGTTGACTATTTTGATTTCCGGGATTCAGAAACTCTTGAAAACATCAGCAGCATAGACAAACATGATTTTAAAAGGTCCGGCAGCAATCTTCTTATCGCCTGCGCAATCCGGATTGGCGGCACAAGGCTCATTGATAATATGGTTTTTGATATTGGCCGAGTAACATAATGGCAAAATAACATAAAAAAATTTGTAAACAGTTTTAAATTTTAAATATTTGGCATAATATACCCTTCTGTTTTAAATAACTTGCTGATTTAAAACGGCAAATGTTTTTTATTGCCCAAACTAATTCTTTTTAAGGAAAGCAGGCAGAAATGTTAATAAGTGTGTTAAAATGTAAGATCCACAGGGCTACTGTCACAGATGCGCAGCTCCATTACCAAGGAAGCATAACTATAGACAGAGAGTTAATGGAGCATGCAAACTTAAAACCTTTTGAAAAAGTCATGGTTGTATGCCTTGACAGCGGCGAGCGGCTTGAAACGTATGTAATTGAAGGAGAATACGGAAGCGGAGACATAATCTTAAACGGCGCGGCGGCAAGAAAAATCTTAATAGGCGACACAGTCATTATAATGGCATTTGCCGTGATGGACGAAAAAGAATATGGGGATTATAAACCCATAATTGTCACAGTGGATGGGCATAATAAAATAATCCGCGAAAAGTATGAATTAAAAAAAGACGATGATTGCTGAGTGTTAAAATGAAAACGCCTGCCGCAGCTATATGTATATTAATAATTTTATGCTCCCTTATTTCCTGCAAGGGACCCGAAGGGTCTGTTTTAAAAAATCTGCCGGCAGAAAGTGAAGCCTCGGCACAAAATCAGCAGCAAACTGACAGCATAGACAGTTCCTCAAACAAAACAATTATCAGCGAAGAAAGCGCCTCGAGCCTAAACAGCAATCCGGATGACGGCACCCTAAGCGCCTCATTATTTGATTACACGGCAATAAAAATCGACACTACAAAATCCCTCGACACCGAAATAAAAAATTGTGGTATTTATTTGGATATTTATGATGACCTGTTAATCCTGGGGGAAGTAAAAAACTCTTCATTATTATATAAGACGAATGTGGAAATAACTTTCGATTTTTATAATTCAAAAGGAGAACTACTGGACTCACAAAAAGTAAAAACCATTGCAGATTATATATTGCCGGGTAAAAGTTTTCCATTCAGCTTTATTTATGATAAAAAGTCAAAATATATAGATATATCAAAGATTAAGGTAGGGGTAAATTACAAGAACTACAATAAAAGTTTTGAAGGGTTTCCTGTCGCTGCAAGGAAGAATTTTTATTATATTAATGATATGATGATAATAAATGGAAATGTATCCAATATCGGCAGCAGCGATATCGAAGATTTAAAACTTA
>PMCC01000030.1:24837-27752 GCA_003155275.1 Actinomycetota bacterium
TTTGAGGCTTCTTTTCGTGATACTTTAAAAGTTTAAAGAATTTAAGTAGAATAAAACTTACAAAAAAATAAGTTTTTGTTTAATAAAAGGGAAAACGGTTGAAACTAAAATATAATTTAAAAAAAGCGTTTTTTTTATTGATTATTTCAATGCTGCTGACTGCTATCATGTTTTTGACGTCATGCGGTATATTTAAGATTAAAGAAGCAGATGTTGTTCAAACTGATACAGCTGCAGAAACCTCTTTACCTCAGCAGGTAGAGGAAAGCAGTCCTTCCGGGATTTTAGAGATTAATGTATGGGATGATTTAAATCCCAAAGAGCAGATAGAGCTCATGAACGATCTTGAACAATTTGGTAAGGAAAACCAGGGCATAAAAGTAAAATCCAGGCACTTAAGAAGTGAAGAAGAGCTGATGGACCAGTTCAAAGCAGCCAGCCTTGCCGGAGCGGGCCCTGAAATCCTGATTGCGCGGATTGAGGCCTCTTACAAACTAGCTGCCGCCAGTGTATTAAAGCCTTTGACAGACGAAAAATACTATTCTGATATTTTAAGCGGGCTTTTGGAAATGTCCCGCAATGAGGACAAAAGATTTGTAATTCCTTTCAGGGCATATGATTATTTGATGCTCTTTTATAATAAGGACCTGGTGCAAAAGGTCCCGGCAACTTTTAGTGACTTGCTGGCTTATTGCAAGGAAGTCAATAATCCCAAAGAAAAAACATTCGGGTTTTTGCTGAACGCAAAGGAAGCTGACTGGATAATACCGTTTGTCGGCGGCTACCAGGACTGGATCTATGATTATGACACTGGAGCCATTTCACTGGATTCTGAAGCAATGCTCCAAACATTGAAATTCCTGGAAAAAATATATAAAGAAGACAAACTCCTGCCATATGATTATGAATACGAAGACATAAATAATGCATTTTTAACAGGCAAGGCCCATATGATAATAAATGGAAGTTGGGCGGTAAACGAATACACAGATGCAGGATTAAACTTTGGGGTTGCAAAGATACCTGTAGTTTGGGAAGGTTATAAGAACCCGACCCCCATGATTGACGGATATGGGTTTATGTTAAATATTAACTGCTATGGAGAGCCGCTTAATGCTGCAAACAAGCTGATTTCTTATTTTATGTCAGCCGGCATACAAGAAAAATGGAACAGCGGCACACAGACTGTTTCTGTTTTGAAATCCATCGNNAGGGATGCGATAATGATTAATACTGAAAATGTTTTAAATGGCAACATTACTGCTGAAGAAGCAATAATCAAAATGCAGGAAGATGCTTTAAACCTGAAGTCAGGAAAAACCGGAGTAAGCCCAACAACTTCCACTGATGAAAAACAGACAGAAACATCCAATAGCCAATCTGCTGAAACATCAGGATAGGGAGAAAATTTTGAAAAACAAAGAAAATATCCTAAACCACCTGGATGAAGAAATATCGGATTATTCAAACAATCTTGGCGATATGGAAAAGACGATTGCTTCAAAAAACGCTACAAAACATTTGAATATTGAAGACCCGGCAGCCGATGACCAGGACACAATAGACCTGGCGGCTGAAATCCCGGATACTGATAAACAAAGCGTTAAGGACACGGATAATATATACCTGGCGTCCGAACATCCGGACACGGAAAACCTGGCAGCCGATGACCAGGACGCGGAAGAACCATACGCCGGAGGCCCTGGCGGGGCAATCCCTGATGCTACGGGCACCAAAGACTCCGGCCAGGATAAAGACAGTGGTATATCTGCTGGCATAAAAGATCAAAAACCAAAGGATGAAATCGATGACAAAATTCTTGTAGCAAAGTCACAGCAAGGCGACAAAGCTGCATTTGAGAAACTTGTCAGGCTTTACTCAAAATATGTTTACACAAATGCATTTTTTATTTTAAGGGATTCCCACGATGCGGAAGATGTCAGCCAGGAAGTATTTGTAAAAGTCTTTCTTTCGATAAAAAATTTCAGGGGTCTTTCAAGCTTTAAAACATGGCTTCGAAAACTGACCATAAACACCTGTATTGATAAACTAAGGATTAAGTCCAAAACAATAAACAGAAAAATAAGCCTTGAAACCCTGGAAGAAGGCTATGAAGTAGTTTTCACGGATTTGAATCACAATATCGAGAGAGATTTTTTTTCAAGAGAGACGGTAAAGGAAGTCTTGAGCATTATTGTTAATCTTGAGGAAAGCTACAGAGTTCCTTTGATATTAAGGGATCTGCAGGATTATTCCTACAGGGAAATCTCAATTCTTATAAAAAAACCGATTGGCACCGTAAAGACAAACATACACAGGGCAAGAAAAATAATCAAAGATAAAATGAAATATGAGAAAGAGAAAAAAAGATAATGGACACTCTGGACAAATATTTAAAAATTGCCAAAAAAGCAGTAATAAGGCCCGGGGAAGGGGATATTGAAGAAAAAATTTTAAAGCGGTTGTCCAACATTAATGATAAAGACGAAAAACTGCTTGACGATAATTTTTTGGATTATTTAAAAAAGACCAACTCACGGCCATACCTGATTTCTGAAGACCTCAAGAATAATCCGGGTAAATACCTTATGCTGAGCGCGGCAGCGGCTATTTTTTTTGTTTTGATATTTGTTATAGCCAGGAACGCCTCAAAAAAGAATTCCAGTTAAAGCTTAAAAAAAATAACAGCAGCCAAACCTGTCACCTTCTCCTGAATGCAAGAAACAGGATTATTATAAATACTATGATGATCCAGAACCACGGATTCATAAACAAATCCCTGATAGGCGGATACGGGACTTTTCCAAAAAATGTTTTTAATGTAGCTTCAAACCAACTGTATATTTTAAGCCATAATTCCTTAAAATTTCCTGCACTGAAAAATTCCTGCGCTTTTTGCATAACAGTGTCCATTC
>PMCC01000030.1:27795-35944 GCA_003155275.1 Actinomycetota bacterium
ATTATGCTTTCCCTTATTTAAACTTTTTAGAAAGAGAGTCATAAAAGTTGGCCGTATTAATATCCGAATTTAACAACAATCACATAAAGACAGTCTCGACAGAGTTATCAGTAAAGTCCTGGCAGGTGGAAAATACTGCAAAACTTTTAGCAGAAGGGGCAACCATACCTTTTATATCCAGGTATCGAAAAGAAGCCACTGGTGAACTGGATGAGGTGCAGGTCGAATCCATAAGAGACAGGCTGACAAAACTTCAGGAAATAGATAACCGCAGGCTGGCAATATTAAATGAAATTGAAAAACAGGGCAAACTGACTGATGAGCTTAAAACCCGCCTGGAAAATGCAAATACCTTAACCGAACTTGAGGATCTGTATCTTCCATATAAACCAAAAAGAAGAACCAGGGCAGATGCCGCACGGGAAAAAGGGCTTGAGGAACTGGCAAAGCTTATATTTGAGCAGGACGGCGGACGTGATTGTGAAAATGAGGCCCTAAGGTTCTTAAATGATAAGGTTGAAAATATTATCGAGGCACTTCAGGGAGCAAGGGATATAATTGCTGAATGGATAAGCGAAGACAAACGGGCAAGGGACAGCATAAGAGAGGTATTTAAAAACGAGGCAATTATAAAATCAAAAATCTATGAAGGGCTCGAAGAGCCGGGAGCCAAGTACAGGGATTATTTTGAATTTGGGGAGGAGCTTGCAAAATGTCCTTCCCACAGGCTTCTTGCCATAAGAAGAGGGGAGTCTGAAGAGTTCCTTAAAGTAACCATAACGGTAAGCGAAGAAAATGCAATCACTGCGCTGAAAAAGATCTTTATAAATGAGGGTTCTAAGAAAAAAAGCGGCCCGGCCAATAAATCATCTGAACAGGTAAAGACAGCAATCAGGGATTGTTTTAAAAGGCTGTTGGCTCCATCAATTGAAACAGAATTTGCAAAAAGCTCCAAAGAATCGGCAGATGATGAAGCTATAAAAGTGTTTGGGCTCAATCTAAGGCAGCTTTTGCTTGCGCCTTTTCTTGGGCAAAAAAATGTGCTTGCGCTTGACCCCGGATACAGGACAGGATGTAAACTTGTCGTTTTAAACAGGCAAGGCGATTTACTCTTAAATGATACTATTTATCCACACCAGCTGCAAAACAAGGTAGAAGAAGCAGGGCAAAAACTTGCCATTTTTGTCGCTAAATATGAAATCGATGCAATCGCTATCGGAAACGGTACGGCAAGCAGGGAAACAAAGGAATTTGTGGAAAACATAGATTTCGGAAAACCTGTAAAGGTATTTGTCGTCAGCGAAAACGGCGCATCCATTTATTCAGCATCTGCTGCTGCCCGGGAAGAGTTTCCTGATTATGATGTCACTGTAAAAGGCTCTGTGTCAATCGGAAGACGGCTGATGGACCCGCTTGCAGAACTGGTTAAAATAGAGCCAAAAAATTTAGGTGTAGGGCAGTACCAGCATGATGTTGACCAGAATAAATTAAAGGAGAATCTTGATAGGGTGGTACAGAGTTGTGTGAACATGGTTGGAGTCAATTTAAACACGGCAAGCAAACATTTACTGACGTATGTGTCCGGGCTTGGGCCCGTCCTTGCTTTAAATATAGTTAATTTCAGGAAAGAAAACGGCCCATTCAAATCAAGGCATGAGCTTTTAAAAGTTTCTCGGATGGGGGAAAAGGCTTTTATACAATGCGCGGGGTTTTTAAGAATACAGGAAGGGTTAAACCCGCTGGATAACAGCGCGGTGCACCCGGAAAGTTATTATATAGTTGAAAAAATGGCACAACATCTCGGATGCAATATCGCAGCGCTTATTACTGATGAAAAGTTAAGGGCACAGATAGATATTGCCGACTACACAGATGAAAAAACAGGGATTCCAACTCTAAAGGATATAATTGGTGAATTAGCCAAACCAGGCAGGGATCCGAGAAAAAGTATTACTGTCTTTGAATTTAAAAAGGATGTAAAAACAATGGAGGATTTAAAACAGGGGATGGTTCTGCCAGGTATTGTAACAAATATTACTAATTTTGGCGCATTTGTGGATATCGGTGTAAAACATGACGGGCTGGTGCATATTTCGCAAATATCGAAGGAATTTATAAAAAACCCTGCAGACAAACTGGCGCTTCACCAGGAGGTTATGGTAAAAGTCCTTGAAGTGGACATCCCGCGAAAAAGGATACAGCTATCTATACGGGATGCGCTGTAAATACTTTTCAATTTTTAAAAAGCTGTAAAAATACCGACATTATTGTCATTTTTAGCAGTACTTGGTACAGAACTCGGCTTATAGACTAACTCCACAAATTCTGTACTATAAAAAGGGCTCACTCGAAGATTAAAACCTGCAAAAATATTAATTTTTGTGCTTAAATTATAACATTTTTTAGAGTTAATTAGTATTGTTTTTGTTCAGAAATTTTCTTAGTTAGCATAGAACTTTTTAATTAAGAAATAATAATATATTTTACCCCACTGTACTACTCACTATATATTTAAACATTAAAAACAGCTCTATATTTATGAGTTGTTGATTTTACAGCATCTTTTTCAGTTTGTAAGTAATTTAAGAAATAATCTATATATTCGTTCATAATAATAATTTTGAGTTATTAATTTGGAGGGGGGTAGTAGTATAATGGAGGATAATCAAGGGCTTTGTTATTAATTTTTATAAAAAAATAAAAAAGTTCAAATGAATCAAGATAAATGATATCAAATTTAAACAAATAATTTATAGCCTCATATTTAAAGAAATTTCTGGTTTCAAAAAAATATAGTTTATATTATTTGAAAACTATTTATATATTTTTAACTATATTTAAATGAGCTATATAAACCTAATAATTCATATATTGTTCTGGTTGTTTGGTTTTTGGATGCTCTGGAAAATTCCATTTTGTAAAAATATTTGTATTACAAAAAACAATAATGTTTTTACTTTTTCTATAATAATACCTGCAAGAAATGAAGCAAAAAATTTACCAAATTTGCTTAATTCACTTCAAAATTTACCTGCCAATATAAAGGAAATAATTATAGTTGATGATAATTCAACTGATGCAACTCTGGAAATTATAAAGAAATATAATACAAAAATAATCAGTTTGAATGATTTGCCTTCAGGTTGGACTGGTAAATCCTGGGCTTGCTTTAATGGAGCTAAAGCTGCTTTAGGAGATTATTTATTATTTTTAGACGCAGATACAATATTAGTAGATAACGGTCTTAATCATATAATAAACTGTCCTATTTATAATTCTGGAGTAATTTCTATTCAACCTTATCACAAAATTAAAAAATTTTATGAAAATTTATCAATGTTTTTCAATATTATTTTAATGGCTGGAATGGGAACTTTTACCCCACTTCAAACAAAAATAAAACCCATTGGTGTTTTTGGTCCCTGTATGATTTGTAAAAAAGATGATTATTTTAAAATTGATGGCCATAAGGGTATAAAAAGTAAAGTTATAGAAGATATTGAGATAGGAAAGTCGTTTTTAAAAGCAGGAGTTCCTATTTTTAATTTAGGAGGCAAAGGTACTATTAATTTTAGAATGTATCCAAATGGCTTAAAGGATTTAATAAATGGCTGGGCTAAAGGTTTCGGAAAAGGTGCAAAATCTACTTCTTTTTCCATGCTTATTATGATTATTTGCTGGATTATTGGTTCGGCTTTTTCCATAGATTTATTTATAAGGGGTTTAGTTTTGCAAAATTTTATTTTAATAATATGTGGTGTAACGTTTTATATATTTTATATACTGCAGATTTTTTGGATGTCTTATAGAATTGGAAATTTCAGCATTTTTACTTCTATTTTTTATCCAGTAGCTTTATTATTTTTTATTATAATTTTTTTCTATTCTTTAATCTTAATTTTATTTAAAAAGCAGGTTAATTGGAAAGGCAGGAAGATAAAGATTTGAAACACAAATGGAGGTACTTAAAATCCCAGTAATTAATATAACCAATTTCTGGATAATATTTTTGAATATTTTCGTATGGCTTATTATACATGTAGGGATTTCCTATATGTGTTTTAAAATACCTTTATCTTTTTTTATGAAAGATATTAGATGGTTTAGGGTAAGAAACTGGGAGTTAAAAGGTAAAATATATCAAAGAATTTTTAATATAAAAAGATGGAAGGGTATTATTCCTGATGGGGGTAGTTTATTTAATAAAGGGTTTCCAAAAAAAAGTTTAAAAAATAGTCATTTTGAATATTTAAAAATATTTTTATATGAAACAAAAAGAGCAGAGTTCACACACTGGTTAATTATACTGCCTGTTCCAATATTTTTTATCTGGAATTTGTGGTGGATAGGAATAATAATGATAATTTACGCGTTAATAGTCAATATTCCATGCATATTACTACAGAGATATAATAGGGCTAGGATAGAATATTTATTTTATCGGTGATTATAAAGAATTTACCAATTATGAAATGCCAAAGGTTTATTTTAAAATAAACTTGAAATACTAAAAGCTAACAATTAAAATTGATTATATAACAATTATTTTAAAGAAAATCTAATATTAGATTTAAATGGCAATAGAAACTCCAAAATATACAGTTTTAAAAAAATATAAAAATATTGAAATAAGGCAATATTCAGAATATATACAGGCTGAAGTTGAAGTTATTGCAGAAAATTACAAATCTGCCATTGAAAATGGTTTTGAGATACTTGCAAGTTATATTTTTGGTAATAATACAGGTCGACAAAAAATTGATATGACAACTCCGGTTAAAACTTCGAGATCGGAAAAAATACCGATGACGACACCTGTAAAAGTATATGGGGAAGGAACATATACAGTTTCTTTTGTTATGCCTGCTAAATATACTCTTGAAACATTGCCTTTGCCCAATGAAAAAAGCATTAATTTTAAAAAAATAAATGCAAAAAAAATAGCTGCCATTCGTTTTTCCGGTTTTTTTAAACAGGAAAATATTAGTAAAAATATTGCTTTGCTTAAGGAATATCTTTTAAAAGAAAATATAAGTACTGACAAAGAATTCGTTATAGCAGGTTATAGCCCTCCATGGATTCCAAGATTCCTTGCGAGAAATGAAGTTATGTTAAAGTTAAATGAATAAGTGTTAATTTTCAATTGTAATTATTTTTTTGTAATACATTTTTAAATACTAAAATATTTTATTACTAGTCTGGAAATAAAATCTTTTGAATTATAACACTATAGTTATTGGAGCAGGAATTTCAGGTTTAACAGCTGCGAGTCTTCTTGCAAAAAGTGGACTTAAAGTAGCACTTATTGATAGCAATTTTAAGCCTGGAGGTTCTTGTGGAATATTTAAAAGAGAAAGCATAATCTTCGATCAAGGTTCTTCCATGCTTTATGGTTTTGGTGAGGATGGTTTTAATCCTCATAGATTTGTTTTTAACTGCCTGGCCGAGCCATTTAATGTAATAAAACATGAATTATTATATAGTGTAAATTTTAAAGGAAAAAAAATTAAATTCTGGCCCGATGTTGATAAATTCATAAATGAACTGTCAGAAGTATTTCCATCACAGACAAAAAATATCAAAAAATTCTATTCTGATTTAAAAAAGCTATACAGAAATGTAATGATCGAATCTCCAGTATTTGCATCCCCTGACGAAACAGACAAAAAATCTGCACTTAAGCAACTTTTAAAGCATCCTATTTCATATATCAGATTCCTAAGTTATATGAATAAAAGTACTTACCAACTTTTATCACAATATTTTGACGATCCTGAAATATTTAAATTCTTTGACAAGCTTACTTCAACTTATTGTTATACCACAGTAAAGGAAACACCTGCAATACTGTCAGCTATCATGTTCATAAACAACCATGAAGGTGGTAGTTTTTATCCTGCAGGCTCAACTCTTTATCTGCCAGGTAAATTAGAAAAAGCCATTGAAGAAAATGGCGGTGAAATGATACTGGAGCATACTGTAACTAAAATATTGATCGATAATGGCAAAGCCAAAGGTGTTTTATTGGAAAATGGAGAGGAAGTAATAGGAGAAAATATAATTTATTCAGGAACAGTATGGAATTTATATGCAAAGATTATTGATCAAAAGGATTCTATGGAAGAAAAAAGAAATTGGGCTAAAAAAATTATACCTACTTATTCAAGTATGGTTTTTTATGCTTGTGTAGGTGGCAGTGTTATTCCAGAAGATACTTCACCAGTTGAAATGCTGGTAGGTAATCCTGATGCAATAGACGAAACTGAAGTCACAGTATATATTCCAAGCTTAGATGATAAAACTTTATGTCCGTTCGGCACCAATGTTGTTATAGCTATAGGACCTTCATTTAAAAAATGGCCCGAGCCTGGTGATAAAGAATATAAATCCCGGGAATATGAATTACAAAAAGAAGAAGAATATAATAGGCTGATCAAAGTATTGGAAAAGAAATTTCCTAAATTTAAAGATGCAATCATTCATGCAGAAATTTCAACACCAACAACTATTGAAAAATATACAAATAAAAATTGGGGCTGTGTTGCCGGGCCGAAACAATCAATAGGTCAGCATATGTTAAACCGCCTGCATACCAAAAGTGAGTGGGATAATTTATTTTTTTGCGGTGAGTCTACCGTAATGGGTACTGGAACTCCGGCTGTTACAGTATCGGGTATTAGTGCTGCAAATGCTGTCCTGAAAAAAAATAACCTTAAAGAATTTATATATGATAAGAGTATAAAGAATTATGTCAATGTTTTAGAAAAGCCAGTCACTACAGAGAAATTATATAATGGATTTAATGAATCTGAAAAAGAAATAGTAATTTTGGCTTCAGAATGTCTATATTGTGAAGATCCTGAATGTATGTCTGACTGTAATCTTGATATTAGGGGAATTATGAGAAGAGTTTCGGTTGGAAATTTTTGTGGTGCATTAAAAATTATTAATAAATACCTGGAATTTAATTCATTCAGTACTATTGATTTTAAACTTTGTGAAGGTACGTGTATAAGGAAAAAATTTGCTGGTGAATCAGTGAAAATTGAAATGATAATAGAATATTTAAAGGCTAATCTTTCTAATTCAAATTAAAGAAATAATTAAACGAAATATTATTTTTCAGATATTTTCTTATCTTGATTCCTATTTCAATGAGAATAGTAAACATAAGGATGGTAATATTGAGTTTGTCTTATATGATTTAAATATTCTCTTAAATGGTTCTGACTGATTTCATTAATATCAGTAATTTGTAAATATTCAAATAATCTTTCTAAATCAGCATTTCAAAAAGAACCAAAAACGCCTATCCTGCATTAAAACAAAAACTGGTGAAATTACCNNTATTAAGGAGTGTTTTTAAATGATAAAAAAAGCTGTAATTGCAATTTCAATAATTTTGGTTGTTCTATTAAGTTCGGTAGGTTTTTTGTATGCTGCTGATAAGAGCAGTAATAAAACGTACCGAGTAACGGCAAGTAGTAATAATGGTGGGACTATTACTCCAAAAGGCAACCAAACAGTAGCTAGCGGAGACAGTATCACATTTACCATAACTATAGACAGCGGTTACGAACTTGAATGGCTAAGAACTGATAATGTCAAGGAAAAAGGCTTTACTGCCAGCTCTTATACATTTGACAATATAGTTAAAAACCATACCATTCAGGCTCATTTTATTAAGATTAAAAATACCAATAATAATGGAACGACTACTTCTGAAGGAAACCAAACTGTGAAAAAAAGTAATGATATTGCCTTCAATACTTCTAAATTATTTGGTTTTTTCCATAATATTTTTCTTAAGATATTCAATCGCTTAAAGTCTTAGTCAATGGAAGTATCAATCCAGGAATAAAATTTTTTAATAAAATGTAATAAAAGAATACAGAGGTAACAAATGAAAAGAAAATGCATTGGTATAATTTTGGCAGTATTGATAGTGGTATTTATANNGCAACTACAAGTTAATATTATCAATAGTACATGCTTTAAAGTAAGTCATAAAACAAGAGGAAATAGTACAAATATAGCAATGCCCAGTAGCAAAAATATAGAAAAATATAAAATGAAAAAATAAAAGAAAGGGCTAGTGGATATGATGAGTATTTTAATACTGGGTCTAATTGTTATAAGTATTTTAATT
>PMCC01000018.1 GCA_003155275.1 Actinomycetota bacterium
TACTAATTATGGGATAGGGTTCTGGGTTTATGCCTCCTTTTCCTAACTACTATTGGGCATCAGCTATGTAATTTTAATCAAAACTATCATTGGGAAAATAAAAATTTTTAGGATGCAGGCAATTTCAATGATTATTGCCTTATCAATTTCCTGGATTGCAAATATACTATATGTTTTAAAGTTACTGCCATGGGGATATTACGATATAACACCATTAGTGCTCACTATAAGCAGCCTCATTTTAATTTACGGTTTCAAATTTTTAAAAACTGGTGACATTATTCCAGTTCGGTTTGAGTCAAAGATTGATAATGAAAAGGATGTTGCTTTTACAATCGATAATAAAGGACGCTTACTTAGCATAAATTCATTAGGACAGAAATTATTAAATATATCAAATAAAAATATAATAGGTAAGCCCATAATAGATATTTGGCCAGACTACTATAAATTTTCCTCTAATGATTACGAAAGTCTTGGGGAAAAAGAATACGCAGTATTTTATAAAGATTCAAAAGAATTTATTTATATTGTTCATGTTAACCCGATAGTTGATAATAGAAAATCCTTAATCTATAAAGCTCTTATTCTTAGAGATATCACAGATAAAATAAATGCTGAAAAGGCACTTAGGCAAAGTGAAGAGAAATTCAGAAGCATTTTCGAAAATTCACTTGACGGCATTTATCAAAGTACCCTTGATGGAAAATATATTGATGCAAATAATGCTTTAGTAGAAATGCTCGGATATAAAAACCGGGAAGAATTAATTTTAAAAGACATAAATAAGGATATATATTATTCCGAAAAAGATAGGCCACAATTTGATGAAAGGGAAAAACTTTTTATAACCCGTCTTAAGAAAAAAGACGGTGCTGTTGTCTGGGTAGAGATTAGTTCAAGGGTAGTTTATGATGGCAGTACTCCAGCCTATTATGAAGGAGTTGTAAGAAACATTGATGAAAGAAAGAAATCTGAAGAAGAAATAAAACATTTAAGTTACCATGACTTTTTAACAGATATTTATAATAGATATTTTTTTGAAGAAGAATTAAAGAGATTGGACAGTGAAAGACTTTTTCCAATTAGTGTAGTTCTTATCGACATAAATGGTTTTAAATTGGTAAATGACACATTTGGGCATGAAAAAGGAGATGAAATATTAAAAAACACAGCCAAGATTTTAAAAACCTGCTTCAGGAAGGAAGATATAGTTGCAAGATATGGTGGAGATGAGTTTATAATAATATTACCTTCAACTTCGAAGGCTGTCGCTGCCAGTATTTCTGAGAGAGTCCATAGTTTATTTAACTTTAATTTTTATAAAGAATTTATTGCGAGTTTATCAATTGGAATTGCTACCAAAAAGTCAACAGAGCAAAATATTAATGAGTTGATTAAGATTGCAGAAGATAATATGTATAAGCATAAGCTTATAGAAAAACAAAGTTTGCACAGCTCCATGATTACATCTCTTGAGAAGGCTCTAGAAGAAAGAAATTATGAAACCCATGAGCATATGAATAGAATGAGAAGCCTTGCACTTAAGTTGGGTAAAAAGCTCCAATTTTCAGAAGATAAACTTGATGAATTAAGCCTGCTTTCTTCCCTTCATGACATTGGCAAAATAGGTATATCTGATAATATTATTTTAAACCCTTTAGAGCTGGCTAATGAGGAATATGAAATAATGAAGAAACATACTGAGATTGGGTTTAGGATTGCAAATTCAAATTCAGAGCTTGCAACTATTGCAAAGGGTATTTTATCACATCATGAGAGATGGGATGGAAAAGGTTACCCAATGGGTTTGGAAGGTAAAAAAATACCAATAACTGCGAGAATAGTATCTATAATTGATACCTATGATGCAATGACAAATGACAGATCTTACAGGAAAGCTTGCAGCAAAGAATTTGCAATTAAAGAAATTTTAAAATATTCAGGTAAACAGTTTGACCCTGTTTTGGTAGAACAATTTCTAAAAATAATTACAAAAGAAAAAGCAGGTTCTTATAATATTAAAGAAAAAGTACTGGTAAAGTAAAATCTAAAAAATGATAATACAACTTTAAATACATCTTTCAAGTAATTTTAGTTTATAACTCGGCATCTGCCACAATTGCCCAAGCTCATCATGAGATGTTTTTCTTAGACTGGTTACAGATTTTGCAGTATTTTTCAGTTTATAAGTAGTTTTAGAAATAATCAATGCATGTTTTAATACTTTCTATGCTTTGGCTTATCATGAAATTAGGAAAAAATATTATTACACCAATTCAGCTTTTACCTGGACATATGTTAAAAAATGAAAATTATTATTGTAGAATTATAAATATTTCTGGTTAATAAAAAATTTAAAACCAGAGGAAATCTTTTTAGAGAAAATTTTAAATGGTGAAATGGAATAAAATTTGTTTTTGACAATTTATTTAGATCAGGAATTAATTAATTTGAATTAGAACAATACTCAATAATTTTAAAATATTGGAAAAACAAATAAAAAAACTTCAATAAACTTCATAGTGGGGTGGAAGTAATGTGATAACCCTCAAAGATTTTAATTGCTTTAAGAAGGGCATTTTTAACATCATAACAATATAAAATAAAATTAAAATGAAAGATATTGTCTATTATTCTGATGATTCTTACCTTGGGGAAGGAATTTCACTCGGTATAGCAAGAGGCATTTTAGTCAAATATAAGGATATAAATATTGTTCAAGAAGGATTAGGGATAGGCAATATAGCTTTTAAAAATGGATTAATGACATTTTTTGCATCAACTTGCAATACCCTGCAGTTAAGCAAAACACAATTTAAAAAAATCTTTTTAATTGATAGTGTTCTTTTGTGGCAAATAAACGGTAAGCATTCGATATTTGTAACTAGAGTAATTGAAATACTGGCTCAATATTACATGCATTTCCCCGGTCTGCAGAATAAATTACTGAAAACAGGAACTTTTTTTCGTAATCTGATTAAACTCACTCCTATTTTAAAAAGGGTACCTCCAGTTGCAAAAGCTTGTTTCAATTACACTATTGAAGAAGATGGCTTATACGTTGAATCCGAAGTTAAATCTCTGGCGGGTTATTTGAACAAAGTATTTATTTCAAATGAACTTGGAGCTGACTTTTTTCTAAAAGGTATTAGGAATGGAAAAGCTGTTCCAACCCCAACCGGCTGGAACTATATTAAAACAAATCCTGATTCCAACGCTTTTTATGATCCGGATCATAATCTTTCTTTTTTTGTAAAAAAAATAAATGTTCAAAATCAAGTTTCCTGTAAAGTTTTCTGGGGAAGGGAAAAAACAAAAGATTTATCTTGGGCAGGATTTGAATTTGAGTTTGATTGCAGGAATAAAAAAATAAGAAGCTTTGATTGCAGATATATTGTCAAAATAAAATAATAAGGGAAGGCTATATGAAATCAGAAGTAGCTTTGATATATCCATATTTCAGGACTTATGCTGATATTCAACAACTATTTCAGCCGTTAGGAATAGCTAGTTTAGGAGCCGAAATTAAAAATTTAGGAATTCCTGTTATTCAATATGATTGTACGTTCGAAAAATATGATGATGTAATAGATGCAGTCCTTGTGCAAAATCCTGGTATAGTTGGAATCTACACAATGATTACTTTAAGCAGGAATACCTTTAAGATGCTTAAAAGTTTACGCGAGAAATTGCCTCACTCTCTTTTTATTTCGGGCGGGCCTCTTCCAACATTATATCCTGATCGTTTCGCAAAAGAATTTGATTTAGTTTTTAGAGGAGAAAGTGATATTTCCTTTCCTATGTTTTGCAAAGATTATCTTGAAGATCCTTCAAAGGAACGAATCTTAAAAACTATGACTCTGGATAAATACTCTGGTATTTATATCATCGATAACGAAAGAAAAGTTGATGTAATCCCAAAACATTTAAGCCAAAAAGAAGTGGGGGAACTTCAGTTTGCGGACCGAAGTTTTGCTAGACATAAAGAATACCAGGAATTCTGGAAATTAAAATCAGGCGATAGCCCGGCGACTATTATGATGACTAAAGGATGTCCATTTAATTGTGATTTTTGTTCAAAGCCTATTTTCGGAAATAAATTAAGAAAAAGATCAGTACCGGATTGTATTCGTGAAATATTATATATAAAATCGCTTGGATACAATCAACTCTGGATTGCAGATGACTGTTTTACTCTTGATGGTAGGTTCCTAGGTAATTTCTGCCTGGCGATGATAGAAAAAAAGGTTAATATGACCTGGAGTTGCCTATCAAGGGTTGACAGTATTAAAGAAGAATCTGCTGAGTTGATGCGCGAAGCAGGATGCATCAAAATTTTCCTTGGAGTCGAATCCGGTAGTGACAGAACATTGTCGCTTATGAAAAAAAATTTTAAGGTCAAAGATGCAACCATAATGATAGAAAGAATGAATAAAGCAAATATAAAAATAGGTGCTTTTTTTATTGTCGGTTATCCAGGCGAAACCATTGATTCAATAAATAAGACATTTAAATTATCGCTTTCTTTACCTTTTGATGAAATCTCATTTACTGTGCCGTATCCATTACCGGGTTCAAATCTTTATAAGAAGATAAAAGGTTTAAATTCCGATAATGATTGGGATTTCGAAAACGAAAATAAATTTATTTTTAAAAGCCAATTTGACGAATCCTGGTTGAAGAATGAAATTAAAATGATTCTATCCGAGTTTGAAAATAGAAAAACATTGAAAATCTGATTGAACATTTGGTTTGAATCTTCTTTCTCCAGACTATCCGGATAATACAGTAAATTAAAATGTTTCAAAAAGAATTGAAACCGCCTATCCTGCTTTAAACCAAAAGCTAGTGAAATTACCAGGTTAAAGCTAACCATTATACATCTGAAATACTGCAATTCTCACCGTTATCAATACAGTGCTTCGCCATTACAATTAAAGAATGAAATTTTTAAATAAAATGTAATGAAAGAATGTAGAGGTAACAAATGAAAAGAAAATGTATTGGTATAATTATGGCAGTATTAATAGTGGTATTTATAGCCATGTTCTCTATGATTGGATGTAAAAATACTATTAATGCTAAATCTGCAGCAACAAATGCACCTGCAGCAACAACTGCACCGGCAGCCGCAACTACAAGTTAATTTTTAATTATCACAACAGTTTTTTGCTGGGTATGTTATAAAAAGTTGACTTATTAAAAAAAGTAACAGCGTAGAAGGAGTAAAGTATGAGCATCTTCTGGATCTTGGCAA
>PMCC01000049.1:0-17694 GCA_003155275.1 Actinomycetota bacterium
TTATGCTGGTTACTCATGACCGCTATTTTCTCAACAGGGTAGTTAACCGTATCATCGAAATAGACAAGGGCAAGCTTTACTGCTATGACGGTAATTTTGAATATTTCCTGGAAAAGAAAACATTGCGGGAAGAAGCGCAGAACCAAATTGATGAGAAACGCAGGCGGTTATATATAAATGAACTGGCGTGGATAAGGCACGGAGCAAAAGCGCGCACTACAAAACAGAAAGCAAGGATAGGCCGGTTTGAGGAAATAAAAGCTGCAAAAACTGAAACAGTTAAAACTGTGCTTGAGATACCGGTTGCTTACAGGCGTCTTGGAAAAAAGGTACTCGAATTTGATAATATATCCAAATCATTTAACGGTAAAAATATCATAAAAAACTTTAGCATAATAATAAGCCCGGGGGACAGGATAGGNNGGGCTGATGTCGCCTGAATCGGGAACAATCAGTACCGGGGAAACAGTCAGGATAGCTTATTACCGCCAGAATAATGAGGGCATGGATACTTCTTTACGAATGATAGATCTCATAAAACAAACAGCTGAAATCGTTGAAACTGGCAATGGAACAACAATATCAGCCGGCCAGATGCTCGAGAGGCTGCTGTTTGATTCAAACCAGCAGTATAGCCTTATTAAAAACCTTTCAGGCGGGGAGAGGCGAAGGTTAATGCTGGCAAAGGTCCTTATGGAAAAACCAAATGTTCTTTTGCTTGATGAGCCGACCAACGACCTTGATATCCAAACGCTGGAAGTTCTTGAGGAGTACATTGAATATTTCCGGGGGGTTGTAGTTGTTGCATCCCACGACAGGTATTTTCTTGATAAGACCACTGACAGACTACTGGCAATTAAAAGCGGCGGTATTATCCAGCCCTTTAATAATGTCGACACTTATTTGAAAAGCATTGCCATTCAGGAGGAAAAGGTGAAGCCCTTTGCCAAAGCATTAAAGCAGCCGGATGCGGACTTAAAAAAGTTAAAGTTCACTTTTGCAGAAAGCAGGGAATTTGCGGTAATAGACAGCGAGATCGGGAAACTGGAAGCAGAAATTGCTGACCTTTCAATAGAAATGAATAAATGCTGGTCCAATTATGTAAGGATGCGGGAACTTACGGCAAAGCAAAAAGCCCTCCAGGTTCAGCTGGCAGAAAAAATGGACAGATGGGTGCATCTTCACGAGATCGCCGAGCAAATGAAGAATAGGTGATCTTCGGTATTAAATATTACTTTCTGTTTGACATCATACAAGTTATAATGTAAGATTGGTAACGTTGCCAATAATAAGATTTGATATTCTTAAGTCGGAAAAAACTATTTCTTTAAAAGCTTTTTTTAATTATTTTAGAGAGGTGAATTATGGAAAAGTATATAATTTTTGGTTTTGACATGGAGACTGATATCGGAAGTTATCTAAAGACCTATAATGGGGTAAAATACGGAACCGGTAGAATATTATCCGTATTAAAGAAGTATGGCATTGATGCCACTTTTTTGTTTACAGGTGATACGGCTTTAAACAATCCTGAAAAAGTGGTTGAAATCGCTGAGGCCGGATTCGAAGTCGGATGTCACAGCTTAAAACATGAAACAGTCGGTGATGCAGCTTTCAATATGCCCAATGACAGCCCTATCCTTGAATCTGAGCTGGAGGGAAGGCTGATAGAGAATATAAGGATTGTAAAAGCGCTCTCAAAGCAGCAGCCCGTTACTTTCAGGGCTCCGAGATTATGGCAGGGGCAGGGGCAGATAAAAATCCTGGAAAAATTGGGTTTTAAAGCCGATGCTTCCTACTCACTTTCTGCCCACAAAAAACAGCTCCTGCCTTATCACCCGTCAGGGGATAACTGGCTGGAAAAGGGCAATATGAATATCCTGGAAATTCCCAACTTTGCATTCCTTGATGACAAAAACGACTACAGCAAGTATTTCTGCGGAAATGACCAGTGGCCGCTGTTAAGATTGCTGGGAGCAGATTTCGTTTTTGAAACACAGAAATATGTGATTGAAAAACAAAGCAAACTTTCAGATATCTGCGTCCTTTTATTTTACCTGCACCCATGGGAATTTGAGAAAATGCCCCAAAAATTTGAATATGACGAAGGAACCTTTATCTTTAAGCCCGAACTTTCAAAAAATTGCGGCGATTTTACCGTTAAAGCGCTTGATGATTATATAGATGCCTGCTTGAATGACGGTTTCAAATTTACATCATGTATCAAATTCTGTGAAATCTGGAAAAAATATGAACAACAAAATCGATAATAAATCAAGGAGACAGATATGGCAGAAAAAAAATTAGGCGTGGGTTTTATTGGTGCCGGCGGTATATCGATTATACACGGAGAAGCAATAAAGGCAAATAAAAATGCAAAACTTGTTGGGATCTGGAACAGGACCCGGTCAAGGGCAGAAGAAAGAGCAAAACAATTTTCATGCAAGTCATATAAAGAACCGCAGGATTTAGTCAATGATCCGGAAATCGATGTTGTTTTTATCCTTACAAATCTTGAGACACATCTGGATTTTGCCAGGCTTGCTATTGAAAAAGGCAAGCACGTCCTGATTGAAAAACCGGTTGGCATGTCGGTAAACGAAATAAAAGAGATAAAAAAATGCGCTGAAAAAGCCGGGATTATCTGCATGCCGGGCCATAATGTTATTTATGAAGACGGAATTTTGCGGATTAAAAAAATGATAGACAGCGGCGAAATTGGAACATTGACTTCATTTTATTACCTTTTTAATGCTTTTCACAGTGAGGAGCTTGCACAGCTTTACCCCGGTGTCATAAGACAAATATTGACCCACCATATTTATACAATGTTATATCTTGCCGGCGATCCCAAGCAGGTTATGGCAATGAAAACATGCCTGCATTATGCAAAACTTACAAGAGAAGATATAGCCATGGTCAATTTAAAGCTTGAAAATGATGCATTGGCTCATTTGGAAGTCAGTTTTGCTGCAGATGATTTGTCTTCAGACCCCTGGACCTTACTAATTAAAGTCCTTGGGACCGAAGGCTCGGCAAGATACTCCTGGCAGGACTGGGTATTGGCCAAAAAAGGGATAACGCATTCAAGGGTCTATGTCGCGTATCCTGAAGGTATTAAAAATGAAGTCAACCATTTTATTGATATTTGTTTAAATGGAGGGAAGCCCCTTTCAACAATCGATGATGCAATAAAAGCGCAGATGATTATGGATGCTGTAGAACTTTCAATAGAAAATAATAGCGGAGTAGATATAAAATTTACATAACCACATAATCAGTTTGTGCCAAATAATTGGCTGAAATTTTAAATTTTTAAAATAATTCCTTCTGAATAAACTAAAATTTTTTTCAAAATAGAGAATTATTCAGCAGTAAATAATTGATATTTCACATAAAATTATCATCAAGCGGATACATCGGTCGGCGGATGTTTTTGTGCCCCATGTCTGCCAGTTGTTCCGTACTTGCGCCAGGCGTTAAAGCAAGAATAGCTTTAGGGGCAATTTTTGCCAAATCCGGATAAAGATAGCCAAGCTTTACTATTATAATACCATAATCATCAATGTTTACTCCCACAGACTCAAATATCTCACGTCGAATAAGCGCTGTGCGTTTTTCTGTTATTATAATTGTTATATTCCCTGTATTGACAACTGCAGCGCGCCCTGCATCCTCGCCATACCAGCCTAAAATATTTCCCCTGTGAATAAGCTTGCAAGTGATTCCTGCCTGCTCGCTTTTTATATCCAGCGAAGCACCCAATGTCAATTCCATTACATCCCCGACTTCTGCTGAAAAACATTTGGCGACCGCCCCGCAGTCAGCAATCCCGCCAATAAGCACACTCTTTTTTAAGTTCCCTTCAATGACCCTGTTTAACATATAGGCATTATCCCCTGCCGCACCGGCTGTTGTGTTATCGCCACTGTCAGATATGTAAACCTGCCTATGGCAGGACTTTTCTGCAATTTCCAATGCCATGGCAGCATCAACTGCTTCGATTTCAAATTTAAATTCGTACCGTCTGTCGTAAAACATTCGCGCGAGCCTATCGGCTTCTTTCCGGGCCAGTTCCCCGTCACTCTCATGAATAACAATTATGGACGGCCCTGTATATTCTGAATCAACCCATGGCTGGCCGTTAAACACCTCTGCACATAAAAAGCCCTGAGCGGCGTCTGTGATGTTTGCCTGCCTAAAAATAGATTTGAGAGGTTCATTATCTGTCTGCACCATATCTCCCGGCACTATCACATTTGCGCGGGCGATTTTTGGTTTTGGCAGAATATTCCTTCTTATGCATTCAAGCAGTAATTTTGCGGCTTTCCTCTCTGTTTGCACCATATCACGATGCGGAGCGGTCCTGTATCCGCATATGATATTTGCAAGATTTACGATTTCATCGGTATTGTTAGCATGGAAATCAAGCGCAGCTGCAATTGGAATATCATAACCGGTTATCTTTCGAATACTTTCCAGCAAATGTTTTTCACCGGAACCTATGCCTTGTACAAACATTGCTCCGTGAAGATATAGCCAGACTCCGTCAATGCCGCCAATACTTTCTTTTTGGATTATATCAGTGATTTTCCGCTCAAACTGCAGGAAATCCTTTTTTACCACCATACCACCCGGCAAAGCATTGCAATATAATGTAGGGATTATCTGCGCACCGGCATTTTTAAATATGTCAACGACATCTATTTTGCCCAGCATATCTTCTCCAAACGCACATACAAAGTCTTCATATGTGGTTGGAATTGGACTGAGCGTATTTGTTTCCTGCTGAAGTGAGGCAACCGCAATTCTCATTTTCTGATGTTTCCACTCCTGTTTAAATATGCATCTGCGGCAACAACAACAACCAATACCAAACCTTTTATTAAAGTTTGATAATATGCCTGCAATCCTAGAAATATCAGCGCTTTGTACAATATCCCAAGCACCAACATTCCAAGAAAAGTCTTTGCAACACTACCGCTTCCTCCGGATAAGGACGTCCCTCCGATAACGGTTGCCGCAACTGCAGTTAACGCCAGATCAGTTCCATACAATACGGAACCTGCCCTGACTTGGGAAACAAGCATTATGCCGGCAAGCGCGGAAGCAAACCCGATAATTACAAAAACCATATATTTATAAAATAATGTTTTAATGCCTGACAGCTTTGCTACAACTGCATTTCCGCCTGTCGCAAAAATATTCCTTCCGAACCTCGTATATTTCATCACAAAAAATGCAATAGCCACAAAAACTACATATATATAAACCAAATATGGTATCCCAAGTAAAGCGCCTGTTCCCATTTTTGCAATAAACCCATTTGAAGTGCTAACCATTTTCCCATCAGTAAAGACCAAGGCAACGCCTTTAATGATTATCATCATTCCCAAAGTTGTGATAAATGAATTTATCTTAAGTCTCGTCACAATAAGACCATTTACACTTCCAATTATCATACCAGAAATCAAAGTGACAATAGCTGCAGCTAATATTCCCAGGGCTGACCCACCCCAACGATTAAGTAAAGTGCAAAAAAGTATTTGTGACCAGATAAATGTTGAACTTGCGCTTAAGTCAAATTCGCCGCAAATAATGGCAATTGTCATTGTGCAGGCAACAACGCCATATACCGATATGTCCATAAACAGATTTCTTACGTTTGAAAGCCCCAGAAAGTTTGGTTTTAATATCCCAATCACTATAGAAAACAAAAGGAATATAATAAAAACCGGTTGTTCCACAATAAATCTTTTTATATTGAAGGATTTCTTTAAGCCTTGCGATTGTTGATTCATGATACCAACCCCTTTATTGCAGCGCCTCTGTTTAATCCATCAAGCCCGACTGCAAGTATGATAATTGCTCCCCGGACTATAAGCTGTGCATATGCATTTACACCGACAACATTTAACGCATTTGCAAGTATACCCACCACGAGAACACCTAATATGGTTTTATGGATACCACCCGAACCTCCCATTAAGCTTGTCCCGCCGATTACAACAGCAGCTATTGCATCCAATTCATAACCGGTACCCTGGAGAGGTGATGCAGAATATACCCGTGAAGTGATGATTATTCCTGCAAGACCTGCACACATTCCGCAAATCATGTGGTTTATTACACGCAATTGTTTGACTTTTATTCCTGCCATTTTTGCCACATTCATATTTGCGCCAAGAAAATATGTCTGTCTGCCAAAATTTGTTTTTGCAAGGCCAAGCTGCATTACAATTGCCAGGCCCGCAAAAATCAAAATAGGAGAAAGCCCGGTTCCTAATTTTGAATACAATTGCTCTGGAAATCTCCCAAATATAAATTGTCCCCCGGTAACCAGCAGTGCAAGCGCTCCCACGACTATCTGCATGGAATATGTGATTATAAATGATTCACCCAGCCGTCCATTGATTGTAGCCAGTATCACTCCATTTGCTAATCCTACCAGACCACCGGCAGTTACAGCCGCAATTACTGCAATAACTGCTGCTACATCAGCATTTCCCGTAACGCCGATTGAATTCATTATCATAATAGCGATAACGCCTGCAAGTGATACAGTGGAGCCCAATGACAGATCCATGCCTCCTGCAACCATTACATAGGTCATACCCAATGCGCATAAACCGATAGCTGAAGATTGGCGCAATATATTCAGTAAATTATTTCCTGTAAAAAAGGCCGGTTCAACTATTGATACAATAATAATTATTACCACCAAACCTATCATTACGCCATAATTCCGGAGCGTTGAACCAATATTTATTTTATTTTTAATTGTTTCCACCATTCTCCCCCTCCGACCTTATGATCATATGCATTACTGCTTCAGCTGATAATTCATCACGGGAAAGTTCACCTTTTTTTTTGCCTTCGTTTAAAACAATAACCCTGTCACTCATGCCCAAAACTTCGGGAAGTTCAGAAGATATCATAATAATAGATTTCCCCTGCTCTGCAAGTTGGTTAATAAGCAAATAAATCTCATATTTTGCACCGACATCTATTCCTCTTGTAGGTTCGTCGAGTATTAATATATCAACATCCGAAAATAACCATTTTGCCAGTACAACTTTTTGTTGGTTTCCGCCCGAAAGATTTATTGTCAGTTGGTTTATTGAAGGAGTCCTTACACCAAGTTCATCTGAAAATTGCTGGGCATATTGTTTTTCCAATCTGTTTATTAATATTCCGGATTTGGATACTTTTGGAAGATTTGTTATAGTTATATTTTTGGATATATTAAAATCAAGGACCAGTCCTGTTTCTTTTCTGTCTTCTGTTAAAAGACCGATGGAATTGCTTTTACCGTCATAAGTTGAATGAATCGCTACCTTTTTCCCTTTTACCATTATAATACCGTCATCATGTTTTTCTGCTCCGAATATTGCTTCTGCAAGCTCAGTCCTGCCTGAACCTACAAGCCCTGCGATTCCCAGCACTTCACCTTTTCGTAAATTAAATGTAACTCCTTTAACTATACCTCTTCTTGTCAGATTTTGAACATCCAACACAATTTCGCCCGGCACTGTATTTCGCTTTGGAAATTCCATATCAACACTGCGTCCGACCATTAATTCAATTATTTTATTTTTGGAAATACTTGATACCGGCTGAGTATCAATGATTTGTCCATCACGAAGTATGGTAACCGTTTGGCAAATACTGTAGATTTCTTCCAGCTTATGGGATATGTATATAATGGTTATCCCTTCGCTTTTAAGTTTTTTTACAATCTCAAATAATTTTTCTATTTCATTTGTTGTAAGAGACGATGTTGGTTCGTCCATTACTATGAGCTTTGCATCAAATGACAGCGCTTTTGCTATCTCAACAAGTTGTTTTTGTGCAGCGCTCAAATCTATTATTTTTTCAGTTACGCTAAAATTAAAACCTAATTCATCAATTAAAGCCTGGGCATCCTGATTGACTTGTTTCCACGCAATCCTGCCTGCCCTTATTTTTAACCTGTTTAAATAAATATTTTCAGCTGCTGTAAGCGTATTTATTAAATTAAATTCCTGGAATATAAACCCTATGCCTTTTGCCTGGGCTTCTTTCGTATCTTTAAACCTACATGGCTGGCCATCTACTATTATTTCTCCTGTATCAGCATATAAAACTCCATTCAATATTTTCATAAGCGTTGATTTTCCAGCGCCATTTTCACCAACAAGACCATGTATGGAGCCGCGAGCAACACTGAATGTTACATCATCCAGCGCGCGTACGCCCGGAAATGTTTTTGTAATACCTTTCATTTCAATGATGTAATCAGCTATTTTTATCCCCCTCCCTGCTTTACTTATCCAAAAGGCTAATTAGTTAAAATTAGCCTTTTGGATTTAAATAATATTAACTTTTGCTTTACTGAAATACAAATATGTTTTTAAGATTTAGAACCAGCTAAACTTATCTGCATTATCTTTTGTAACGATTGACATGGGCAGATATATTAAAGGGTCAACCTTTTCTCCCTTAAGTATCTTGTCCATTGTTTCAACACCTAATGCGCCTTCAGCACCAGGATCCTGTGACGATGTGCCATAAATATATCCGTCCATCAGACCCTGATAAATACTTTTATTGGAACCTGCACAAATGATTGGGATCTCGCCTGCTTTTTTCCCTGCAGCTTTCAGAGCAGCCATAGCGCCAGCTGCAGAACCGCCATCGTGACATATTATACAATTAATTTTATCGCCATATTTTGTCAACATGTCTGTCGTTTTAGCCAATGCTTTATCAGAATCAAAATCTGCATTTTGCTTATCCAACCATACAAAACCGGTCCCTGCGAATTTTTCATCAAAGGCCTGGTTAAAGAGGATTGTCTGTGAATGCCCTGCTGTACCTTCAACTGCAACCAGGTTAGCCTTTTTGTCAGGGAACAATTTGAATAATAACTCAGCCATATTATATCCATGCTGTATTACGTCCGGGCCAACATAATAAGGTACATTATTCTTTTTCAATGCATCCAGTGTGTAGTTATTGACTACTATATACGGAAATCCTTTTAATGCTTCAATAACCGGGACTGATCCGTCAACATCTGCCGGGAAGTAAATAAAGCCATTATCCTCCGTTACAGCAAGCTTTGCCTGCTCAAGTTGCTTTTGCTGGTTTCCTTCACCGTCTAAAACCTGTAATTCAATACCAAGTTCTTTTGCTTTTGCAATTGCAGCAGGATTATAGACTGCGCAATATGGAGCTGTATAATATGCATTAGACAAAATTACTTTTTTGGCAGCAACAGCTGCTGTTGTTGCTGCGGCTGCGGCAGTTGTTTCTGTTGCAGCAGCCTTGCAGCCTGCAAGCGGTATGCTTACCAGGATGGCAACTGCCAATACCACAGATAGAATTAATGTTAATTTTCTTTTCACTTTTACCCCTTTTCTTTTCTTTATTACTTGTGATGCATTTTTGCAACTGTCGGCTTCATTTTTAGGCTATTATACCTGCCATCACCTCCCCGATACCTAAAATTTTTATTCAAAAATATTTAAATTTTTATTGGCAACGTTACCAATATTATAGTATAATAGGTAATTATGTCAAGTAAAAACGTGGACAAAACTCAAAAAAGCGAAAATATCGATATTAAATATATTGCGAGAGTTTCAGGTGTGTCTTCTTCCACTGTTTCCAGGGCGTTAAGGGGAGACCCGGCCGCCAATAAAAAAACTGCGGACAGGGTATTAAAAATCGCAAAAGAGTTGAACTATTACCCTAACTTGCTTGCAAAAGGCCTGCGGGATAAAAAAACAAAAACTATAGGCATTATTTTAAATGACCTGAAAAACCCTCTTTACTATGAGACAATTAAAGTCATTGAGGAAATACTGAATGACATTGATTACTCAATGATCCTGTGCGATTCAAACTTTGATCTGAGACTTGAAAGAAAAAATATTATTACAATGCTTTCAAAAGGTGTAGATGGAATAATTATTTCTCCTGTTAATATAGAATCTGAAAATATTGACCTCATCAGAAAACAGGGATTAAATACTGTCTATATTGATTTTGCACCTGAATTTGAAAATGTAAACTATGTGCATGTGAGCCATGAACATGCTGCATTCATCGCAACAGAATATTTGATTAGGTGCGGGCATAAGAAGATACTTCTTCTTAACGGTCCCTCCCAGCTTTCTGTTTCAGAAGACTTTCTAAAAGGATATTTACAGTCTTTGAAAAACCATAAACTAAAAGTTATAAAGCAGCATATAATATCTACCGAATTGTCTCTTGAAAGTGGTTATAAAGCTATAAAGAAACTTTTTCCCTCGAAAGAACCCGGCAATCTCAATGACTTTACCGCAGTTTTATGCTTAGGCGATATGCTTGCCATAGGTGTTTATAAAGCATCCAAAGAAATCGGGTTTAAAATCCCGGATGATTTAAGCGTTATGGGTTATGATAATATTTTTATGACTTCTTACCTGTCTCCCCCATTAACCACGATACACGCTCCCAAAATAAGAATAGGTGAATTGGGTATAAAAATACTGCTTGACCGGATTGAAGGCAGGGACAAAGAATCTCACAGGATAATTTTGGATGTAAGGCTGGTAGAGAGAGAATCTGTAAAAAAGTTAACATAACACATCAGTAAATCAGCACTAAATTTTTTACCTTATACTTTTTTAGTTTTACCGTCCATTTGGTAACGTCCCTTTAGGTTATGAGAGCCGCTATCATTTCTATTATCATGGTAATTTCTGCAAGAACGTTATTTCTAAAAAAATTAAACATCCAGATAACATTCGGCAGTCATTTGGCGTTAGTCCGGCAAACACCCTCCTTTTTGACTATTTTTTACTTGACATGCAAATTATTATAATATAATATTGGTAACGTTGCCAAAATAAACCCCGGTTAAATAGCGGAAGTAATTTTATTTTTAATATTTTATTGTTTTTTAAGTTATCAGCCGCTTATTTTTCAATAACATAATAAGTCCGGTTTAAAATCATTTAAAGCAAGAAGGAGTAAAAGATGATCGAAGCTAAAGAATTTAAAAGAAGGAAAGACAATGCAGTTAACATTTTAAAGAAGAATAATCTCAAAGGCGCATTGATTTATTATGATGAATTAAATATTGGCAATGGATGGTATCTTTCAGGGTGGTGCCCACAGTTTGAGAGCGGATGCATCCTGATAACTGATAGCGGTGCTGCATATATATTGGGAGGGCCGGAGTCAGAGCCATTTGCAAAAATGGATTCCACTATAAAGGAAACAAGGAACATGAATGTTTTTATGGTTCCGGATGAAGAATACCCGATGGCAACGATAGTGACCTTTAAAGAAGTGTTTAATGAGGTCTTCGGAAAGACGGATTTGGACAGGATAGGGATCGTAGGCATGAATGCAATGCCTTACGGTGTTTATAAAGCGCTGACAGATGACATAAAAGGGATAAAGCTTATAGATATTACATCGGAATACGAAACCTTAAGGATTATAAAATCACAATATGAGCTTGATTTGATGCAAAAATCCTTTTCCATTACAGACGGCGCTTTTAAAGATATGTATGCTGCAATCAAAGACGGAGTCAGCGAAATATATGTTGCTGGCATAGCAGACGGAAAATTAAGGACAGGTGGGGCCAACTGGTTTGGTTTTAAAACTATCATGGCTGCCGAAGAAAGAAGCAATGGAGTAGTTCCAACAGCGTCAAGCAGGATATTAAGAAATGGTGAAATGGTTTTGACAGGCTGCAGCGCCAGATATGAAGGTTATGCATCAGCTGCAGGTTATTCAGCTATCGTCGGCGGCAAGCCGTCAAGCCAGCAGAAAGATTTTTTAAAAATGCTCGCAGAAGCATACCTCTTAACCAGGGAAATGTTAAAACCCGGAATGGTCGGAAAAGAAAATTATGCAAAGATAAAAAAATACTTTGCTGATAAAGGCGGTTATGAAAAATATGTGGTATGCCCGTTTGTCCATACATGCGGGCTCCATGAGGCTGAAGCTCCATTCTTTGGGCCAAACAGCAATGATGTTATTGTGCCGAATATGGCGATAAATATAGATGTCAGCTTATGGAGTGTCCCAAAATTTAACGGTTCAAGGTTTGAAACAGGATATATTATAGAGGAAAAAGGAATTAAGCCATTTTCTCCTTACATGGATAAAATGATTGAAAATGTGATGAATCTATAGTGTAAGTGCAGAATCCATGTGGGAGGTTATTAATTTCCTGTAACAGATGTTATAAATATATAATAGATGCATATAGTGGATACTGTTATTCTAAAACTGAAATAGTTAACTTAAAGTAGATGTTATAAATGTTTAACATTATTGACATTGGGTATTAAAAGTATCCAATGGAGTGGTTAATTTGTCTTACCGCTTAGTTTATTTATTTTAATTTTAGAACAAAAAATATTAGTAATCAGGGAATAAATAATCTGTATGGCCCATATGTCCCCCACATGCTGCAGTCATTAAAATCCATTTGGATTAATAAATATTTACAGCCACAGCCAGCCCAATGCTTCCACACCCAAATAAATTTGTTTGTTGTCCTGAACTTCAGGGTTTAACAGATTGCGGATGACGCGTTTTATCTCATGATATGGGAACATGCTTACTTTTGTGCCGCTTGCATCAATAATATCTGTATCAAAAAACATTGCCCTGGCAAGGCTGAAATCTTTTTCATTGTAATAATCCATTTCTTTTAAGTTTTTAAGCTTATCCTGCTCTGTTGAAGCACTGTTGTATTTTATTGAACTTAAGCACATTTCATAAATATATAAATTTCGCCTGTGCGCGTTTTCAATCTTGTCAAAATGTTTGTAATAGATTTTAAGCTCATCATCATTTTCTATTTTGTTTTTTATGCCGATTATCCTATTCAATATATCAGGCCATTGCATTTTAGCCTGCTCGATAGCTTTAATATCCCTCTCCTCCACCTTATTTCTCTGGAACGGAAACTCTGAAGTAAATATTGAAATCTGGCTTTCATGAATGGTTAAAATATTTTTTAATATAAATAATATATCGTCTTTCATCTCCTTCCCAAAAACAGCCTCAATGGCATAATCGTAGAAATCCTTCCCTTCCATACTGGAATTCCACCCATAGCCGGCATGTACAAAAAAATGCAAAAAGAAACCATAAAATTCAAACATATAACCGTTTATACCCTTAGCCTGTGATTTTGCCGAACCCTTGTGCTGCCTTATATCGTTATCTATATTCTGGCCATTGATCTCTTCTTCGCTTCTTAGAATGTTACTGTTAAAAATCCTGTAGAGCCTGCCCATACATGAAGAAATTGCATTGGCTTCCGCATCCCTTGCACAAATCCTATCCTTTCCAAAAACATTTATCCATTTTTCAAACTCTTCCTCGCCTACATACAAGCCCGGGGCCCAGTACAGGGAAACATCCTTTGGTATACTTTCTTCACATTTTTTTAAGTATCCCGGATCTTTCCTGAGAGGCGGCTCCCTCCAGGCCCTCAGGCCGACCCGGCATTCCGGATTTTCACTTTTAATTTCCTTATACAGGATTTTTAAAAGCCTGTAATTTGCAAGATGCTTTGCTTCCCCGGCTGAATCTGTATTTTCAAGATATTTTTTTTTGCATTTTTCACAGTTGCAAAACCAGAAAGCTTCCTCACTTTCTTCAAAAATAATTCCATCAAAACCGATGCCGGTGATTCGTCTCACTGAAGCTTTTAAATATTCAATAGTATCTTTATCGCTAAGGCAAAGGGTATCAAAATCATTAATAAACTTACTACCTTGCGGCATTTTCATTCTTTTTTCCCGGTGCACGTTTGCATATCCGCCGCTATATGAATTAAGGCCGATATAGGCATGGATATTAATTGATAAATCATGCGCATAACCTATTAAATCCGGCAAAAACTCTTTTACAATATTGGGATGCGTATACCTGATCTCTATCCAGTTTTTGCTTTCTTCGTTCCAAACTTTCATTTTAAAATCTTTTAAAGTTGTTTCAGGATATTCTTTAAATTCAAATGGCCAGTACCCATACATGCACAAGTTGAGCTGGTTTATCTTAAAGTCAGAGCAATAATCAAGAAAAGATTTCCAGTCGTTAAAATTCCAGAGCTGCATGTCAAATCCCACCCTGCCATAGCCGGCATACCAGGCAAATGTGGGCGATAACGCTCTTTGCTCGACATCGGGGTAATCCAGAATGTAAAAATCAGGGATTGCAAAACCTCCATTTGTATTTTTCTTTATCAGCTGCTTTAGCGATGAAAAAGCATTTAAAATACCGGCTTTCGTTGAAAAATAAATATTTATATTATTGTCTTTCCCCTGGATTATATAACCCTGTTTTAAAAACAAAACATGGTATTTTTCATCGACTTCACCGGTGTCGAGTTTATTACAGATATTTACAACCAATGACCCCATTCGTTTTTCGATATCAAAACGAACTTTGATGCCAAGAAAATCCCTTATTTTTAAATTAATTATTTTATTAATATCCTCGGTCAAATCTGCGGGACAATCCCGAAAACTTATTACAATGTCCTCAAATACCGACCTGGGTTTTTCGTCAATGGCTACTCTTTTTGGCACTGGCAGCAGCTTGTACATATTAATCCTCCATTATTATATTATGCCATTAAAATACATCTTTGCTTTTTACATTTTAATTCCTAACAATTAGTTTTAGCAACAAAACTTTACTTAATTTAAAAGCGGAGCTTGAAATATGAAATCTGAATGAGAGGATTGATAATCTGTTAGCAGGCCTCCAACCCACCGGAAGAAAAACAATGGGGGGAAACGGCGCTTGCCCTGTTGAATGCAGTTCTTTTCTTTGCTAGAATAGACACAGCATTAAAGGACCAGGGCAAGACTTAGGTGAAAAGAATAGGACTAAAAAGTAATATGTTATTGGTATTGTATAGCATCAAATATTCTGAAATTAAAATGAAAATGTAATATAAAGAGGATAAAATATGAGTAAAACACTGGATGATAAATTAAATGAAGTATCTGCAGACATTCTAAAAATGGGTAACCTTATCCAGGATACTGTAAAAGATGCTATAAAGGCTTTTGTTACTGGTGACATAGAACTTGCACAAAAGATAATAGATAATGATTCAAAGGTTGATGATTATGACATCAATCTGGAAGAAAAATGTATGTATATCCAGGCTGAACACCAGCCTGTGGCTGGAGATTTAAGATTTATCCACAGTGTATATCTAATAGTAATCTACCTTGAGAGGATAGGCGATATTACTGTAAGTATAGCCAAACTTGTTAAAAGACTTTATGTTCAGGGAAAAAGGCCAATAAAAAAGGAAATTTTAGACATATTAGTAGAGATGGGAAATGTGGCACAGTCAATTCTTGAAAAAGCATTAAAATCATTCAGTGACAGGGATGCAAAACGAGCTCTAAGGCTGGAGAGTATTAATGTGACAATAGATGGTTTGCAGAAAGCACTCTACCAAAGACTTTATATTAAAAAGTCACAAGATGAGGATTATATAAAACTTGTTACCAATATGTCTCTTATAAGCAGATATATTGCAAGGATCGGGGAAAACTCTGTAAACATTGGCGAGAGAGTAGCTTATTTCCTCACTGGTGATTTTAAAGTCATTCACAGTGATCTTTAAAAAAATCTATGCTTTGAACTTCCACCTTTGAACTATTAACCTTTATCAACCAAATCTGCCGGTAATATAATCCTCTGTTCGTGAATCTTTGGGATTAGTAAAAATCCTATTGGTTTCTCCTATCTCAATTAGTTCGCCTAACAGAAAATACCCGGTGAAATCAGAAACCCGCGCTGCCTGCTGCATATTATGGGTTACAATGACGATGGTATATTGTTTTTTAAGTTCGTACATCAGTTTCTCAATCCTTAAAGTGGATTCGGGATCCAACGCCGANNTTAACTTCATCCCAGAGGTGGACCGATTCCAGCGCCCATTTTACCTTTTCTTTGATTTTATTCTTGCCTAACCCCCCATGTACGCGCCACCCGTATGCCACATTATTAAAAATAGACAGAGGGAAAGGATTGGGCCGNNTCCTGGCCATCTATATAGACCTCGCCTGAAGTAATGACATTTTCAATCAAGTCATTCATCCGGTTAAGAGTCCTTAAAAAAGTGGATTTACCACAACCGGATGGACCGATAAGAGCAGTGATTTTATTAACCTGAATTTCCATATTAATATTCTTCAGGGCTTGAAACTTTCCATAGAATAGGGACAAATTTTTAATTTCAATAATATTCATAATCTTTATCCAAATCTCCCAGAGATATAATCGTCGGTCCTTTGGTCTTTCGGAACAGTAAATATCTTTTCAGTCTGCCCAATTTCTATCATCTCACCATTTAGGAAAAAAGCGGTACGGTCAGCTACCCGGGCCGCTTGTTTGGTATTATTGGTAACTATAATTATGGTGTAATCTTTTTTTAACATTCTTAGCGACTCTTCTATTTTCATAGTAGAAATAGGGTCAAGCCCGGAGCATGGCTCATCCAGTAAAATAAAATCTGGCTTAAGGGCCAGGATTCGGGCTATACAGAGCCGCTGCTGCTGGCCGCCGGATAGCTTGAGCGCCGAAGTGGAGAGCCGGTCTTTCACTTCTTCCCATATAGCAGTGTCTTCCAAACTTTTTCTGACAAGTTTGTCCAATGTTACTTTATCTTTAACCCCGGCCATTTTCGGACCAAAAATAATATTTTCATAGATTGATCGCGGCAGAGGCACCGGTGTGGCAAAAACAATACCCAGTTTACGCCGAAGTTCTGTTATGCTGGTACCAGACGCATAAATATTCCTACCATCAATGGTTAACAATCCCTCTACTCTCGAACAAGGTACCAGGTCATTTAAACGGTTCAGTGACCGTAAAAAAGTAGATTTGCCGCTTCCGGATGGACCGATTATACCCAGTATTTCGTTTCTTTGCACTTCCAGGTTAATATTTTTTAAGGTCTGGAATTGGCCGAAAAAGTGGTTAAAATTTTCTGCCTTTATGGCAATTGTATCCATTTATATCTTTCTAAGAATATTTTTTAATAAAGCGGTTCATCAATAGGTAGGCCATTATATTTATTATTAAGATTGTAATAACAAGGATAGCCGCTGTCCCGTAAGCATTAGGCATGGAAATACCTTCCCGGGCCAGAATATAAAAATGAACCGCCATAGTTCTTGAAGATGAAAAAAGTGAGGTCGGGATACGCAGGGCGCTGCCGGCTGTAAAAATCACTGCGGCTGTCTCGCCAACACTACGGCCAATACTTAAAACGATACCGGTCATAATTCCCGGTACAGCTGACGGCAAAACCACTCTGGTCACCGTCTGCCACTTGGTACTACCCAGCGAATAACTTACTTCCCGGTGAATATAGGGAACTGACTTGATCGCTTCTTCACTGGTCCTGATAATGGTCGGCAGAATCATAAAAGCCAGGGTTAAACTACCGCTTAAAATCGACCACCCGAAATGCAGTTTGATTACAAATAGGATAAAACCAAACAGACCGAAGATAATAGAGGGTATGCCGGCCAGACACTCCGAACCAAATTTTACTATCCTGGTAAATTTGTTTTCCCGGGTATATTCGGTCAAATAGACAGCTGTCCCTACTCCTAAAGGTGTGGCTATCAATAAAGCTCCAAATGTCAGGGTAATAGT
>PMCC01000049.1:17728-25438 GCA_003155275.1 Actinomycetota bacterium
TACAAAATTATAAATAAAAGTATAAAAACTGTGACAGCGGTAAAAGTCCAAAGAATTCCCAGTATAACCTTTTGTTCCAATCTCGGTTTAGTAAACATCAATTCTGCCCCTTCATCTTACGGGACATTATATTGGCCGCTGTATTCAATATCATAATGATAATAAAAAGGACTACTCCGGTAGCAAAAAGTGCCTGGCGGTGCTCACCGGTGGAATAACCTATTTCCAAAGCTATATTTGAGGTTAGTGTTCTAACCGGGTCAAGTATTGAATGAGGTATGTTAATGGCGTTACCGGCTATCATGATAACGGCCATGGTTTCTCCGATAGCCCGGCCCATTCCCAGGATGATACTGGTAATAATACCCGACCTGGCAGCCGGAAACATTACCATAATGGTAGTCTGCCACTGAGTGGCTCCTAAAGCAATAGAGCCCTCACGGTAAGTCCTGGGCACAGCCAACAAAGAATCAATGGAAATACTGATAATAGTGGGCAGAATCATTATGCCAAGGATAATTGAGGCAGCCAGTACAGATAAACCAGGTCCGCCTAAATTATCCCGGATAAAAGGGACTAGTATTACTACTCCTATAAAACCGTAAACAACCGAAGGAATACCGGCTAAAAGTTCAATTACCGGTTTTAGTATTTGGCGAATACGCTTGGAAGAAAATTCGGTCAGGGATACCGCGCAAGCCAAGCCCAAAGGTATACCTATTATAAGCGCTCCTGCGGTAACTTCGATAGAACCGACTATCATTGGCAGTATGCCAAAACTTTTTTCGCTCGGGTACCAATCCAAACCAAAGAGAAAATTTTTAACCCCGTATTTGATTATTATCGGAGTTCCTTCGAAAAAAATAAAAAAAGTAATTACTGCTAAAAAAGAAATAGCGGAAAAAGCAATAATTGCCAGGGCTATTTGGATTAATTTTTCATTTCTTTCAAGCTGTGTCATTAATTCTAACTTTTTAATCGGTCCGGGTATTTAATTTACGGGGATTAGCCCCTCTTCTTTAATTAACCCCTGTCCTTCCTGGGAGAGTACGAAATCAATGAAATTTTTCACTTCGCCAGTGGGAGTATTTTTGGTTACAAATAAAAAGGGTCGTACCAAACTGTATCTTTTAGTGATTATATTTTCATCAGAGGCTATTATGCCATCTAAACTCAAAGCTTTTACTTTATCGTTTACCAGCCCCAGAGAAATATAACCTATCGCATTTGGGTCATTGGCTACTATTTCTCTTACCGTGCCGTTGGAATCTTCGACGATAGCTCCTTTGAAAATACGATCCTTCTCCATCACCAGTTCCTGAAAAGCACCGCGGGTACCTGAACCCTCCTCACGAGTCACCACAGTAATGACTTTATCATTCCCCCCGAGTTCCTTCCAGTTCCTGATTTGGCCGGCAAATATTTGTTTTATTTGCTCAATAGAAAGATCACCTGTATTATTATTGGAATGCACAATAACAGCTAAGCCGTCATAAGCCACTATTATTTCGTTTAAATCCTTTTCTTCCGGTTTTAGTTCGCGGGAACAAGTTCCTATATCGGCTACCCCGGATTCGGCTGCCTGAATACCAGCGCTGGAACCTCCGCCCTGGACATTAACTACAGTATTGGGATATTTTTCCATATATACTTCGGCCCACTTATCGGCAAAAGGCTCAACACTAGTTGAGCCGGCTATGATTATCTCCTTGTCAGAGACACCCCGGGCACAACCAGTGGCAAATATAGCTAATATAATTATAACAAAAATAAAACGGCGCACACGGAAATTATAACAAAACTATTTATATCAATACAAGACTCGAAATTGAATTTTTATATTGTCCCCAATATTACTTCTTACAACTGCTCCCAGAAGGTCATATGTATTACTAATAAGTATAGCCCATATTAAAATATTCTAATCAAGTTTTAACAATGTCTTAACCTTATAAAGTTAAAATAAATTATGATTTTTTGTTGATCCTTCTTTCAAATAAGGCTCCATAGAAATCAGGAGCTTTATTTGACTTGTTGCTAAGTTTTAGTAATAGTTTTAAAGGTAATTCAAAAATTAGTAAAAGTTTTTTAAAAAGGAAAGAAGAAATAATTAAAATGATAAGAAAAAAAATATTCTTATATGTAATATTTCCACTGCTTACAATATTTCTACTATCATCAATTGTTATTGGCTGTTCAAAAAACAAAGAAAACAAACAAACTACCTCAGCCGTTGAGAGCAAAACATCTGAAACAACATCTGCACAAGCATCCGAAACTCAAGTAACAAGTATCCCTACAAGTACAAAAGAATCTGTCACTGAAGGAACAAATTACCTTGATTTATATGAAGGTTTACATATAACCGGTACTCCGATAGATGTCGATATCAAGAGTTATAGATTAAAGATTGGTGGTGCTGTTGATAAAGAATTAAGCCTGACATTTGATGATATAAAAAAAATGGAATCTGTCAGAGAAGAAATAGAACTTGTTTGCCCTGGATTTTTTGTTGATAAAGGTTTCTGGACCGGGGTTAATGTAATTGATCTACTGAATCTGGCGGGAATTAAAAAGGAAGCTAAAAATGTAGAGTTTATAAGTATTGATAGTAGTTATACACAGACACTCCCAATTGAAAAAATTAAAGGTGATGGGTTTTTAATAGCTTATAAATTTAATGACAAAGAATTTTCAAAATATCACGGCTATCCTCTAAGACTGACTGCAAAAGGTGAAGCCGGAAGTTACTGGGTTAAGTGGCTGGGAGAGATCAATGTAGTGGCTGATTAGAAAAAATAGTATCTGCAAATTTATAAGGTTTTCTATTTTTAGAGCTTTATTTATTTTAAGTTACCTTTGATACAGAATTTAAGGTGGCTAGCTGGGCTAGTGAAATTTGAACCAATTCTTAAAATTACTTTTAAAAATGAAAGAGTTAGGTTGTACTTAGACCTTATTCTTCCCCAAGGATTTTTAATATTTTTGTTTCAGTAAGTGGACTCTCGGCATCAACCAACATTTTACAATTGCAATGCGGACAAATTACTTTTGAATTATTATCAGCAAATTTAATTTCATCAGTGTATATTTTTTTGTTGCATTTTAAGCATAAGACATAACTTGGATCTCTATTTTCCATTTTTTCTATCCTTAAATTTATATTAATTTCATATTAATTATACCATCTTTATTTCTAAATAAAACTTAATCCCATAGTGGCTGGCCAGAAGTTTGAAATTTCGAACCAATTTTTAACTGAATTAATAGATTTAAAAGGATTTTTCTAATTTAATTTATCTAATATTGCTTTAAAATATACTAGAAGATGACTTTAAATATTATACATTCTATGATAAAAGAATTATGGATGAAAAAGTTTACGAATATATCAATAGACAAAAATCTCCACAAAAAGAAATTTGTGGTTATTTAAGAAAACTTATTCATAAAACTATTCCAGGAATAAAAGAAGAAATTAAATAGTGTGCGCCACTTTATAGCATACCTTTTGTTTTATAATAATTTTCAGCTTCTCTTAAGATTTTCCCTATTTCTTCAATTTTTTCTCCTGCCAGTTGCAGTGGCTGGTAGCTTGCAATTATACTTTCCATTCTTTCTTTTGCATAATCTATGGCATTTTTCTTACCTTTTCGAATCCATTCTGGATAAGTAGAGGTATAATCTACAGCCTCACCCATAAACTGCTCTGTCTTCCACCACTTCCTTGTGTGCTCTTTATTTAAATATTGGCCAGGTATAGTGCCTACTTCTCTTATTAAATCAAGGGCAATTGTCTCTTTGTTTATCTCTTCGCCCTCAATAAAATGTCCGACCATTCCAGCTATATCATCATCAAGGATTGCCTGAACAGGATGTGCTGATAATTCACCGAATACATGTCCGTGAAACTGTATATTATTTGCCCCTGATAATGCTGATACCATAGATGCTATTCCTTTTTCATAGCCTGATTGAAAACCAATATTTTTAGCACTTCCATATCCTACTGTTCCATTAGAAATTGGAATTTTATATTTGCTTCTCCATATCTGATTAAAAATAGCATTTTCCAGGCTATCCTGAATCTGACCGAAAAATGGTGTACCTGATCTCATATTCATTGGCCAGACTACATCCCAAACAAGAATTCTGGTACCTCTCTTTATAAGTTGGACCAACGCTATCATGGATAAAAGTTCAGCATTTGCAACAACTAGCGAACCAGCAGTTGTAATGGGTGATGTACCTCCACAAGTACACCCATTAGCAATATATACCGGGAAACCTGCCCCAATTGTTCTGCGAGTGTTTATAATTGAAGCCTCATCAACTCCCAAGGGTGACGTCGTATGTAATCCGCTCATATATTCTATCCCTGCAGCTTGAGCCATTTTCAACGTAAAAATTTCACTGTCCAAGTTATAAGCAACTTCCTGTGTCTTAGTGGAATATAAAATCTTTATTGCACAACTTTCAGGTATTGCCATCGCAGGAGATATTCCTTCATAGCCCCAATAAGGGTAAGCTGACAATTTATGGAGATTGGGCAGATAATCCAGGATTTTGATATAATTGATATGCTCCTGCCTTGTTGGGGGCCGTGGTTCAAATGTATCAAGATCGATTGTATTCATGCCAGGGGCACTATGAAAATAAACAGTATCTCCTCCTAATAAAACATCATTTTTTTCTTCTCTGGCTTTAAAATTAAAGATCTTAGGAGTTGTTTTTATGCTTTCTTCAATAAGTTCTTCGGAAAATTTAGCATTCATGGTTTCAGGATCAACCAGACATCCATTTTCTTTTAAGAGATCGAGAGCCCATCTGCTTTCTATCCTTACACCTGTTTCCTCAAGTACTTTTATTGTTGCACTGTGGATATTTTCAACTTCTTCTTCCCTGATTATCTCAAGAGGACTTATTTTTAGTTTAAACCCTGCTAATGCCATTTAGGATAACTCTCCTACTCATATTCTCAATATTATTCTTTTCATTTTATTTTTCCACTAATTTCCTGGCCAGTTTAACGGCCCCAGGTGCTGTAGGGTCATAACCATCTGCTCCAATATTGCAGGCAAATTCTTCATTAACCGCACCACCACCCACCATAATTTTTATGTGTTTCCTTAAATTTTCTTCTTCAAGAATGCGGATGACTTTTTTTTGTTCATATGCAGTAGTTGTAAGCAAGGCTGACATCGCAAGGATATCAGCCTTATAAGTTTTAATTGCATCTATAAATTTATCTGCTGGAACATTTACTCCAATATCATAAACTGTAAAACCATCAGCAGCAAGCAGGGTTCCTACCATCTGTTTTCCAATTGTATGGATATCCCCCAATACCGTACCGAGGATAATGATTCCTTTAGTCTTTATTTCTACACCCAGTTTAAGTATCTCACTATCAATAAGAGGCATCACTGCAGACATTGTATCTGAAGCTCCTATCAAATCTGGCAGAAAAAGATACTCATCCTCATAGGCTTCACCTATCAGCTTCATTACTTCTGTTAAATTTTCCAAAATTGTTAGTGGACTGATTTTTTCTTCTATTGACCTTTTAAAGGACTCTATGGCAAGCCCTTTATTATATGTTGCAATAGACTTTTTTAATTGGCTTAGAGGATCTTTTTTTATAACATTTACTATTTTTTCAAAATTTGAAATATCCATCGAGTTTTTAGAATAATAAATATTATTAAAGATATAATAAAGAATATTATTATAGTTATTTTTTTGAAAAATTCATAATAAGAATTTATTTATTAAAAATATCTGAAAAGATATCTTTATCCCATTAAAAGAAAAGTATTAGAACTGAGTTTACCAATATAATTAAATTTACTCACCTTATTATCTACCATATTATAGTTACTGGCTGTCCACAATAAAATGGAGCTAAAATAAGAATTAGGCACAAAATGAGGTTTTACAGAGTTGCCAGTCAAGTCCGGCTGGCGAATGTTGCGAAATTTCGAACCAATTTTTAAAAGAATTTATCTGTTTAAGGAAATATTTTTCTGATGATTAAACAATTTGTTTATAGATTCCAGACATTTATTTAAAATAAAGAAAACAATTTTAACTATTAATAAAAATGGTAAATTTAAATAAAGAGTTGATCGCACCCTGTGGAATGAATTGTGGTATCTGTCTTCATTATCTGCGGGTTAACAATAAATGTGCGGGCTGTTTTAGTGGAAGAAAGGTTAATGGGAAATGTATAAAATGTGGTATTAAACTTTGTAAAAATAGAAGCGGAGAGTATTGTTTTAATTGTGACCAGTATCCATGTAAACGGCTTAAACGATTAGACAAAAGGTACCGTGAGAAATATGGAATGAGTGAAATAGATAATTTGGAGGTAATTAAAAAGAGCGGCATAAATTATTTTCTAAATTTAGAAGAGAAAAGATGGGTGGGTTCAGATGGCATTTATTGTGTTCATGACAAAAAAAGATACCCCCATCAATCATAAAACATTAATACATAATGGAGGAATTCGCCATATTAAAACATAAAAACCAGGTAAGATATCCTGGTCAAAAAATATATATAGTTGAAATAAATAATTACGCATATCTTGTGCCTTTCATAGAAACTGAAAGAGAAATATTCTTAAAAACAATTATTCCAAGCAGAAAGGCTACAAAAAAATATCTGGAGGAAAGAAATGAAATATAAAATTGATAATGAAGAAAAAGAAGTATTAAATGACTATGAAAATAATGAGTATATTGAAATATCTGATATGGAAAAAGAAATAGAAAAACATACAGAATACGCCAAGGCAACATTTCTTAAGAATAAAAGAATAAATATACGCATATCTCAAAGAGATCTTGAATATGTCCAAAGAAGAGCTCTCGAGGAAGGCATTCCATATCAGACCTTAATTGCAAGTCTTATTCATAGATACATATCCGGAAAACTTGTTGAAAAAGATAAGGTATTAATAAACCAATAAACTCTGGTTTGAATAATAAAAAAATAATTAGATTTATGAGACATACGTACCGGAATGGCTGGGGATATTGAACACATTTCGAACTTTTTATTTTGAAGAAATAGTAAGTTTTAAATATAAAATAGAAGAGTTGAATTTAAGTTTTGCTATATAATAAGTTATAAAATCTGGCTGCCCAAGGCTACCAATAGCAAGAACTTTTAAAATCCAAATTAAAATTGAATGTTAATTGTCTTGTATGGCTGGGAGCCCAAAGGTGTGAAATTTCGAACCATTTTATAAAGACATTAATGCAAATTAAGAATTTATTAAAATAATTGCTAATAGCAATATCTGGAGTAAAATTATCAATTAATTAAATATAAAAAANNCGACTAAATACTTAGTCGGTTTTTTTAATTTAAAAGCCTTTAAGTAGTATTAAAGTAAAAGATGTGTTTGGCACTTATTAAAAGAAAGCTATTTTAAAAAACTAATAATTCATCACATAGCAGATTATTTTTACAGTATTTACATCAATCTAAAATGTTACGAGCCACTAAATATAAATATCAAAAACGAAGGGAGCAGGAATGTCACAAATAAAGAAATGGTTGCTTGTCTTGGTTGTGATTATTGCAACTGCCGCAATGGTTTTCATTGCCAGCTGTGCACCCGCGTCAATGGAATTATCCAAAAAAAGGGGTAATGATACGACTACTACAACTTCGTCAGCAACAAAAGAAACTGCAGCAGAA
>PMCC01000012.1 GCA_003155275.1 Actinomycetota bacterium
TTGCTATACAGCTTGCAGATTTAAATACCAAAAAAGCCCAAGAGGCAGCAGCAAGCGCTTTATTGTCACTTGGAAATGCAAACAGAAGCGCTGACCTGGCATATGAAAGCGCCCTATCTTCATTGGAAAATACCCAGGATAGTGCAAGCCTGGCTGTAAAAAGCGCTCAAAGCGCACTTGATGAGGCTAGAAGAATCCGGGATGCAGCAAAGGCCGATCCAAGCACAACCTCTACTGAGATGGAGCAATATGACTCTGATGTAAATGCTGCCAAACTGAAACTGGAGCAGGCAAAAACAGATCAAGAGGCAAGCATCAGCAGCGCTGAAGATAATATTGGTTCATCTGATATCCAAAATAGCAGCTCCCTAAATTCAGCACAAAACGCCTACGATCAAGCACAGAATGAACAGTCGTCAACTTACTGGGATAACCTTTCAAGCCTTGAATCTGCAGCAGCCCAGATAAAACTTACACAACAAAGCTTAAGCGATGCAGCATTGAAGCTAAAACAAGCAGAAAGAAGTGTGGAAAGTGCAAAAGAAGATATTGAAACTGCAAAAAAAGACCTTGAAGATTATAAAATTTATGCTCCTTATGATGGAATGATCATGTCTGTTGCATATAAGCCTGGAGAACAGGCAAGCCAGGCCGGGAGCGGCATTACGATAATAAACTCTGAATATATGATAAGGTCCTCAATCGGAGAAAATGATTTGCCGAAAATTAAAATCGGAAATGAGGCAACCATAAGCCTTGATGCCTATAGCAGCACTGAATTAACCGGTACTGTAGAAAAAATCATCCCGATGTCAATAGTATCAAATGGAATCGTGACTTACGATGTACTTTTAAAAATTACCGATAAGAAAGATGTGCAGATTTTTTATGGCCTGTCGGCAAATATTTCTATAATAACTGCCAAGGCAGAAAATGTTCTGTTTGTCCCGATACAGTCNNCAAACTTCGACAAGCCAGCCCCGGAACACAACCACTCAGGCAAAAAATGCCGGAACTCAAACCCAGAATATCAGCAAAGTGGAAGTTACAACAGGCATTAACGACTATGTCAATATTGAAATCAAATCCGGTATTAAAGAAGGCGACATTATTGTAACTTCAAAAGTGAATGCTAGCAGTACAAGCAGTACAGGCAATTAAGCGTAAATATAAGTTCCTTTAAGTCTTATACCAAGGCTGGGAATATTTCAAAAAATAAATAAAAGAAACGGTATAAATACAATGAATGAAAAAGTTATAAATATCAAAANNCCATCAGGTTCAGGAAAATCAACACTTATGAATATTATTGGTTGTCTTGATACCCCGACAAAAGGCAATTATACACTTGACAGCCAGGATGTTAGCAAATTGAATGATAACAGGCTTGCTGAAATCAGGAACAAAAAGGTAGGATTTGTATTTCAGACCTTCAATCTGCTTTCCAGATATAATGCCATAGATAATATTGAACTTCCCTTAATCTATTCAAAGGGAAGACTGCCAAAGCCCAGAAGAGAAATGATAATGGATGCTATTAAGGCAGTGGGCTTAAAAGGGCGTGAAAAACACAGGCCAAGCCAGATGTCAGGCGGCGAAAGACAGAGAGTTGCAATTGCCAGGGCTTTAATAAACAGTCCGGCTATAATACTGGCTGATGAACCGACAGGAAACCTTGATACCAGGACAGGCGAAGAGATAATGGCGATACTCCAGGAACTTAATATTCAAGGAAGGACAATACTTCTTGTAACCCATGAATTGGACATTGCAAGGCATACAAATAGGATTTTATATTTGAGGGATGGCATTATTACCAGTGAGGAGAAAATAAGGGAACCGATTTCTGCAAAAGATTCCTTAAAGAATATGCCTACTTTGGAAGAAAGGATAAGTAAAATAGAGGGGAATGACGATAATGAAAAGAGTATTTGAAAATTTAAAAGTTGCTTTTAAATCACTGACTTCAAATAAGCTAAGAGCATTTTTAACAATGCTGGGAATCATAATCGGAGTTGGTTCGGTTGTGGCTGTAATGTCAGTGGGCGCAGGCGCGACAGCATCAATAACCCAAAACCTCCAAAGCATGGGGACAAATGTAATAACAATTTCTCCCGGAAGATCAGAGCCGCGTGGTGAGGGCGGAGCGATGAGAAGATTTGGCAGTGAAAATACTGAGCAAATCGACCAGGGTGAATTATATCTGGATGATGCAAAAGTATTACAGGCGAAAGCCACACTTTTAAATGAAGTTGCGCCAGTATTGTACGGCAGGAATTCGACAATTTCTTATATGAGTTGGAACGGGCAGGTAAGCGTAACCGGCACTACCCAGGATTTTTTAGCTGTAGAGGGTTATAAAATGGCCGAAGGAAATTTTATTACAGAAAGTGATGTTTCAAACCTCTCGAACGTCGCTGTAATCGGAAATACGATAGCAGAAAATTATTTCGGGAAGATAGATCCAATCGGCGAAGTCATTAAGATAAACGGTAAAAACTTCGTTGTTGTAGGACTGCTTCAAACAGTCGGGACAGCAGGCTTCGGAGCAAGCCCTGACAGCTCAATATATGTACCAATCACAACTGCCCAGAACAAGTTGTATGGTTCAGATACTGTGGATAATATTGTCGCAAAACTTAAAGATGAAAACCAGCTTGATGCGTCGATTGAAGAAGTAAAAAGCATACTAAGGATACAGCACCGTTTATTGCCGGGAAAAAACAATAATTTTTCCGTGAGCAGCCCAACACAATTTCTTGCAACTGCAACTTCTGTGACTCAGATACTTTCTATTACTTTAGGCAGTATTGCCGGGATTTCACTGTTGGTCGGCGGTATTGGCATTATGAATATAATGTTTGTATCTGTAACTGAAAGGACGCGTGAAATTGGTATTAGAAAATCTCTTGGCGCAAAAAACAGGGACATATTGATTCAGTTTTTAACAGAAAGTATTATACTCAGTTTGCTTGGAGGATTGCTTGGAATTGGGCTTGCGTTTCTGATTTCCTTTGTTTTGAAATCTTTTAGCAGTTTGAATTCCTTGATCACCGCAACCCCTATTATCCTTGCGTTGTCATTTTCAACGGCAATTGGCTTGATTTTCGGGATTTTTCCAGCTATGAGGGCTGCAAGATTGAGTCCAATAGAGTCATTGAGATATGAGTAGGGTTTCACAATAGTATCGGTTATATTTATTGATTTAAAATTTTTATTACAGTATTTTTAAATTATTAAATAGTATTATCAAACAATAATATATTAAGATTATATTAGTTGAAAAATTCAGCAGATTAACTAAAAACAGAAGATCAATATGAAAATACTGATTATAGAAGATGAGAAATTAATAGCCGACAATATTAAGGCAGGACTTGAGCAGCATATGTTTGTAGTTGATGTTGCGTATTCAGGGGAAGAAGGCTATGCGCTGGCCGGTGGTTCTGATTATGATGTGATAATCCTGGATTTGATGCTTCCAAATATGCAAGGTGAGGAACTTTGCCGGAAATTAAGGATGGAAAAAAATGAGGCTTCCATTATCATGCTGACTGCAAAAAAACAGCTTGGAAATATCATAGACGGTTTAAATATTGGCGCCGATGACTATATCAGCAAACCATTTGAATTTACAGAACTTCTTGCAAGAATAAGGGCGCTCATAAGACGGTCTTACAAAAATATAGACAACGTATTGTCATATAGGGAAATAGAACTGGATATTGATAAAGAACAGGTCTTTGGCGGAGGCCGGGAAATAGGGCTTACAAAAAAAGAATTTATGATACTTGAATATTTATTAAGGCACAAAGGCCAGCTTATAAGCCGTAATCAGTTATTGGAGCATGCCTGGGATATGAATGTGGATATTTTTACCAATGTTGTTGATACCCATATTAAAAATTTAAGAAAAAAACTGGGAAAATATGGTAATTATATCATTACTATATATGGTTCCGGATACAGAATTCCTGTCAAGGGCAGTGATTGAGATTGAAAATTTCTCTTAAAAGTAAAATTTCTTTATGGCTTCTGGTTATCCTGATGGTTTCCTTTGTACTTTATGGCGCGTTGATTTATTTTGTTTATCAATTTAATATCAGGGGGCCGAAAGATTTCGACGCTTTAAAGGTTCACCCGGGCTTTGACCAGTCCTTTATTGATAAGATAAAAGAACTTGATAAAAGTTATGAACCCGGATTTAATCCTCCACCACTGACCATGATTCCGCCGAGGCTTTTTATCAGGGTTTTTTTTACAATTACAGGTGGAGTCCTGATAATAATAATAATTGCTACTTCCAGTGGTTTTTTATTCTTAAGGAGGATGCTCAAGCAGATTAATTTTATAACTGAAAATGTTAAAGAGATAAATGATAAAAAACTTCATATCAGGCTTAATTTAAAAGGCAAGGACCCAATTTCCAATATGGCAAAGACATTTGATAAGATGCTTGACCAGATTGAACTTTCTTTTAAAAGCCAGAAACAATTCATACAGAATGCATCACATGAACTAAACACGCCGCTTACCATTATTAAAACAAAAATTGACGTTTTAAAGCAGAAAAAAACTGTAAATTCTGATGATTACAGGGAAACGATTGATTTAATCAATGGTGAGGTAATGTGGCTTTCCAAAGTCACGGAGCAGCTGCTTGTTTTATCAGATCTTGAAGAGAATAGTTCCAAGCCGGAGTCCGCCAAGGTTGATTTTAAGTTGATTCTGGAAAAAATGTTAAAGCTTTTTGAAAACCAGATTTATTCCAAAAATTTAATATTGGAAACCAATTACAAAGGGGACGCGCAAGCTTCAGGCAATCCAGTTCAGCTTGGACAATTATTGTTCAATCTTTTTGATAATGCGGTTAAGTACAGTACTCCTGAAGGCAGACTTTCTATTAGTTTTTCAAATGATATTGAAAGGAAAGAGCTTCTTTTTGAAATTACCAACACTACCGCATTGATAAATAAAGAAGATATACCAAATATTTTTGAACGTTTTTATAAGACTGCAAATGGCACTGACAGGAAAGGATTTGGGCTCGGCCTTTCCATTGTAAAAATAATAGTTGAAAAAAATAATGGTAAAATAGGAATATCTTATGATGATAACTTAAAAGAAATAACTTTTAAAATTGCTTTGCCATTGTTTTTGGATAAAGAAACCTAATCTCCATTTTTTCTTCACTTTTTAGTTTTATAATCTAGAAAAAATATTAGTAATTTATTCCAAGGAGATGAGTATGCAGCAAGGCGGAAGACCCGGAGGATTTTTTCTTTTATTCGGCTTTATAAGATTAATTCCCTATATTGCAATTGCCCTTCTTGTAGTTGCAATAGTGATGTGGGTAGTATTTGGAATTAAGAAATATAGGTGGGCCAAAATCACGGGGATTACTATAACAGTGGTTGCGATAATTTTTGGAGCCTTCAGTATTTTCACTCTTTTTACAGGAAGACTTATGCACGGGCCGGGTATGAGACATCGCGATGGGATCCAGCAAGATTTCCAGAATAGCAACCAGGGTGATTACCAGCCACCGAGCGGCAAGGCCAATTAAAATAATTATATTCCGAAAGTTAAAAAAAGTTACAGTCATAATAAATACAGCCACAGACTATCTTTAAAAGTCTATGGCTGTACTGTTTTTATATACTTTCATGAGCCGCCGCATTAACAACAAATCTTGCCCATCCTGCAATGCCTATCCGTAATGCACCCCGGCAATACTGGAAACATTACACTTTTATAAGTTTTTTACCACCTGACTGTGGCATTCGGAGTGAAATAACCGCCCCCACCCTTCACAGTTGATACTGCAGGCGGATTGGTTTTATTTTTACCATAAATCGTTGCAGTCGGCAGAAAAGACAATGTAAAAGCCGCAGCAATTACCATCACGACCAATAGTGTTTTTATTTTTTTTGAGAACTTCATTTTTAACCTCCTATTTAATAATTTTCAAGTAATTTTAAGTCTGTTACTATAATATACAATATATATATAAATGTCAATACTTTTTTTAATTTTTTTATAATATTAAAATATATAAAATAATTAATACAAAAATTAAGAAATAAATCAATAAAAATATCAAGAAATTTGGTTAAAAAATAATACATATCTTGAATAATTAAAAATCCTCAAATTTTTCACAATAATTTCTATTTTATTTTTTTAAAATTTTATGGTCTAATAAATTTTAATGGAACCGAGCTTGTGAAATGATCATTATATAAAATTTTATAGAATAATTTTTTCTGAATTGTCATGAAGTGGTGAGAATATGAAAAATGTTGCTATTGTTTGTGACGTGATGAAACAGGATTTGGAAAAGATAGTGGAAACAAAAAAAATCCAAAACCTTGATTTTATATTCATGGAACAGTATTTACATAATACGCCTAATATTATGAGGCAAAGACTGCAGGAAGAGATTGACAAAGTGGGGGCTGGCTATGAAAAGATAATCCTCGGATACGGTCTATGCAGCAATGGCGTGGCTGGCCTTATATCCNNTTATTTACAAAGGATTCAGCAACCTATTATTTCTGCAAGGGCTGGATAGAATATGGCGGCGACCCATATAGGGGGTATCTTTTATGGACAGGCAGGGAGGACAGGGTTCCAAAAGAATGGATAAAAGGAAAAGAAAGATATGGGGAAAAAAAATATGATGAGGATACAGCAAGATTTTTAGTCGTTGACATGTTGAAACATTACAAAAAAATAGTCCTTATAAATAATGATGATATTGAAGAGATCCATAGGGAATACCTGGACGGGATGATAAAGTTCTTAAATGAGGTGCTTGAGAGGGAAATGATTTTGGAAGAGGTGCAGGGTTCAGTAAAATTTCTTGAAAAAATGGTTAAGTGCGACTGGGATGAAAAAAACTTTTTAAGGTTTAAACCCGGCCACAAAATCCTGCAGGAGCATTTTTTTAAATAAAACAAATCTTCAGGCAAATGCCGGCAAAAAATAATTTTATATGATACAGGCTAAGCGTTAATATATAAACCTTCTCGGGTCAGTGTCAATATCCACAATTACGGGCCTGTTTACTGCGAAGGCCCTATCTACTGCGGCCGGCAGGTCTTTGGGGTCATTGACTTTTATTCCGACACCACCACAGTTTTGCGCATATTCAGCAAAATTGCAATTATACAGATCAGTCTGCCAATTAGGGTATGTCTCAACTTTTTGCTCCTGCATTATCATTCCAAGCTGCTTGTTGTTGAATATAAATACCTTGACACATAAATCGTTTTTAACAGCAGTCAAAAAATCTCCCATTACCATTGTAAAGCCACCATCTCCTGTTATACAGACTGCCTCTCTTTCGGGATATATAAGCTTTGCTGCAAGCGCACCCGGCAAACCTGAGCCCATAGAAGCAAGGTAGCCTGACATAATCATTTTTTGTGTTTTTCTCATCCAGAAATTTCTGCCGAACCACCAGCCGTTTTCTCCAACATCAAGGGATATAACTGCATCGTGCGGTATTTTTTGGTTTAAAACTTTTATTATATATTGCGGCCTTATAGGTTTCTTTGACTGGTCTGCCTCTATTTCTAAAAGATCTGTCCATTGCTTTTT
>PMCC01000073.1 GCA_003155275.1 Actinomycetota bacterium
ACCGACGGCACAGTTTCGCAGCAATCTACATTTTGAGAAAGTACCTTACATGCCAGGTCACTGTAATTATCGGCTGTGACTTTTTCACCGGTGCAATACTCCAGGACTTCAAAATTCTGGATAAAATCATTAATCGGCACCCTGTCAGCTTCCTTGTTATCAAGTATCAGCTCCAGCCTTTTTCTGGCTGACATTTTTTCCTTCGAAAAATCACGCATAAGCATCCCCTTTTCAAATAATAAAACAGATACCAATATTTTAAAAACCTATATTTGATAAATTTACCAAACTACTCTTTAAGCGACCCTGAAACAAGCCCCCTGATAAAGTATTTCTGGGCCAGAAAGTAAATCAATACCATTGGTATTGTAATTACAAACAATCCCATCATGGTAAGGGGCACATCAATATTGTATCTTGACTTAAATACAGTAATTCCGGTCATAAGAGTCTTGAAGTTATCTTTCTGCAGAAAGATAAGCGCAAGAAGCAACTCATTCCATACCCACAAAGCATTTATAACAATAAGAGTCATTATAGGCGGCATCGACATTGGGATTAAAATATTCTTTAAAATCCTTATAGAATTACAGCCGTCAATAGATGCGCTTTCAATTATTGAGTGTGGAACGCTCCTGAAGAAAGTAGTCAGCAAGTATATAGAGAATGGCAGCAATAACCCTGTATAAATCAGCACTATCCCCGTATATGAATTTGTCAGTTTTACCCGGGACATAAATATAAAAAGAGGGATAAGCATTATTACCGGAGGCACCATCATCAGCGATATTACAAATTTTAAAATACCTTCCCTCATCCTGAATCGATACCTTGACAGGGCGAATGCAGCAAGCAATGCAATTATCAGGGAAATTAACACACTTGTAACAGTAAGGATAATTGAATTTAAAAACCACCTTGAAAAATTCTCACCCAGAAAAACTTCTTTGAAGTTTTGCAGTGCAATTGCCTGGGGGAATCCAAACCTGTTATTTATATAATCGGCTTTTGACTTTAAGGCGGTATTTACCATAAAAAACACAGGGTAAATAGACAACGCTGCCAGAAGTACCATCATGATCTGCCTGCCTGCAAGGGCAAAATAATTTCTTTTCATTTTCATACAGCGGTTTCCTCCGTATTGTCTGACAGTATATTAGGTCCTATCATTTTATCTTTTAGTCCACTTCCTCTTTTCCAAATAACTTTGCATAAGCTATAATCATTGCAAGCATTATAAGAAAAAGTATTACCGAGGCTGCAGAACCCATACCCATATTACTATCCCTGAATGCAGTCGTATAGATATAAAATTCTGATACAATGGTAGAAGTGCCGGGACCTCCCCTGGTAAGTGTGAACACATAATTAAATATCCAGGCAAACATCGTAATGATAAGGATTACAGATAAAAATGATATGACATTCAAACATTGTGGAATTGTTATGTAAATGTGCTTTTTAAGCCATGAGGCACCGTCGATCTCCGCAGCTTCATACAACTCCTGGTTTACACTTAGAAGCCTTGCAAATATCATGATTATGGAAAAACCAAGCTCTTTCCACATGATTACAAACATCAGTGTCCACAACGAGTATTTAGAGGATCCAAACCAGTCATGTATTAAAAAACTAAGCCCCAATTTTTCAAGAAAAAAATTCAAGATTCCATTTAACTGGAATATATATCCAAATACAACACCTATAACGGGAATAGCCAAAATATAGGGTAAAAACAGGGTGAATCTGTAAAACTTCCATCCAGCCATTCTTTCATATAGCAAAACAGCAAAAAAAATGGCCAGCACCAGGATAAAAGGGACAGATAAAAGTAAAATAAAATTATTCTTAAGACCTGCAATAAACCTCGGGTCATTAAAAATGTTAACATAGTTTGTAAAACCGATATATTTAAAATTATTGCCGCTTATCCGCATGAAAGAATATTGAATAACTTTGACAAGCGGGAATAAGTAAATAAACCCTATGACCAGAGCGGCCGGCAGAAGAAATAAAGATATTTCCGTGAATTTTTGTCTGTTCCTCATTTTTTATTTCTAAATTTTTTTTATTTTTATTTCTTAATCTGAGTTCTCTTTTTACCAGTTTTTATATACAGGGAAAACCAGAAAGGTTTTCCCTGTATACCTATCAGATAGTTCAAAAATCCTAAAATATCACCAGAGTNNAGTTTTGCAACATCATCCACACGCTTTGCAGCCACTTCGGGTGTCAGTTTTTCATCAATAAACTGCTGGGCAACAACATAATTGCCATCAGTATTTACTTTTACAGGCAAGTAATTTTCATTGTGGTAAAACCAATTACCTGCAGTTACCTGCTTAAGGGCCCATTTTTCCTGTTCGGTTTTCAGCAAACTCTGGTCAAACCTGTCATCGCAAGGAGGCGCACCTGATTCAAGATACATTGCTTTCAAGCGTTCAGCAGAATGCAGAAAAACAAGAAAGTCTGCGGCGACTTCTTTATTCTTGGACCATTTAGTTATTGCAAGAACCTGGGAGCTGACGTCTATCATATTAGGTTTTGTCCAGCCGTTTCCTGCTTCCTCGACAACCGGTGCAGACATAAGACCTACCTTATCAGCGCCCATGGTATTTATCCAGCTTACTGCTGAAGATAATACGCCGAAGCTGAAAGCGCCTTTACCGGCCATAAATTCCTCCATGCCCTGATAAAGCTGGATTGATTCGTAATCATTATTCAAATATCCTTTATCCCTGAGCATTCCATAATACTTCCACCAGGTAGCATATTTGGGATCCGTATAGCTCGCCTTGCCGATGGCAGGAGCCATGAAATCACGAGGTGACTTTCCACCCATCCACTGCCCTCCAAGCCATCCCTGCATCCATCCACCCTGGATACCTTCCTGATTTCCCAACTCGAATGGAGAATAGCCTGCTTTTTTTATAGCTTCGCTGTCAGTCATAAGTTCTGTCCAGGTTGCTGGAGGTTTTTCAGGATCAAGACCTGCTTTTGTAAAGATATCTTTGTTATAACCAAATACCATTGGAACCATATACCACGGAAGACCCCATATTTTGCCGTCCATCATTTGTTCATTTTTTGTAAAAACATGGTTGAGCTCTTCTTTTGAAATATAATCAGAAATAGGTACTATGTACCCGTTCCATGCATCTTCTATAGTATAGATTCCGCCCCAGAAATACTGGATGTCCGGGCCCTGTCCTGCTGCGCCTGCGGCCCTGAAAGCCTCAACTAAAGATTCTGTGGACTGAAGAACAATATCAAAAGTCACATTCGGATGTGCTTTTGTATACATTTCGGTGCTTTCTTTCATGAAACCTTCAAGCCCTTTAGCTTCCTGTTCTCCCCACCACCAGATTACGAGTTTCACGGGTTCACCGGTTGTAGTTTCTGCTGCGGCTGCGGTGGTTGCTGCAGCTGCGGTAGTCTCTGCTGCAGCTGCTGTAGTCTCTGCTGCAGCTGCTGTAGTGGTTTCCGTTGTGGTAGTTTTACATCCGATCAGCGAAAAAGTGGCCACCATTGCTACAATCACTGCCACCACAATCAATAGCAATAAAAACTTTTTCATTTCTCCTCCTCCCAAATTCTTTCCTTAAATATTATAAGATATGAAACGATAATTTTTCTCACCTCCCTTTTATCATCTATAAAAAAATTTTTCAACACACCCTTTATATTATAGTATCTTTCAGCTTCTTCTAATAATTTTTATAGCAATTTAAAAAATCCAACATACTTATTTAATGTTTTGAAATTTATTTTTTTAATTCGGAAACCTGTTTGGTTTGCATGAGTCACGAATAATTAATGCTGGCTTTATGGTAATTTTTCTTGGCAAAATCCTTTCTTTAGGATTCTCGATTTTTCTTATAAGTCTTTCTGCAGATAATCTTCCAAGTTCATAATCCGGCTCGCTGACTGTTGTAAGCGGTACCCGTGATATTGATGAATATTTAATATCATCAAAACCTATTAATGATATATCTCTTGGTATTTCCAAACCCATGTCATAAACTGCTTTCATTGCTCCTAAAGCAATAAAATCATTAACTGCAATTATGGCTGTAAATCCGCTTTTTGATTCAATCATTTTTTTGACGCAAGCATAACCGTCCTCAAAGCTGATTAAAGGTTCGGAAAAATAGCTATTATCAAAAATGATTCTATGTTTTTTTAAAGTATCCCTGAAGCCTTTAACCCTGACGTCAACATCCAGGATTTTAGGGCCGACTAAATAAAATATTCTCTCGTGTCCCAAACTAATTAAATATTCTGCAGCCAAAACTTCAGCACCATAGCTGTCAAAATTTATACAGTCCAGGTCCGGAAAGCTTTCATATTCAACTTCAATCAGTACCAGCGGAATATTTTTTGATATTATTTTATCTATTGTTTTGTCCGGAACCTTTAAACTGGACAGGATAATTCCATCAATTTCTTTTGATATTAGTGCATTTATATATCTGTTGCAAATTTCTGAATTGTAATTTGTATTACAAAGCATCGTCGTATAATCTCTCATTTCCAAATAGTCAATGACACCTTTAGAAAGACTTGAGTAATACGGATTTTCAATATCTCCCAAAATTAAACCAATCGTCCTGGTTTTTTTTGATTTTAAATTTTTTGCAAAATAATCTGGTTCAAAATTCAGGTCATCAATAATCTTTAGTATTTTTTCTTTAGTGGAATTTTTCACGTATTTTTCATCATTTAAAACTCTTGAAACAGTTTTTAAAGAAAATCCACTTTCTACAGCAATATCTTTGATGGTGATTTTTGGCATTTTTACTATTGAACAATCAATATTATAATAAAAAAATAAGAATGACAATGATGTCTGACAACATTATCATATAATAAATTTTATGTCAAATGAACATTTTAACTCGATAAACTGGAAAAATTATTATATTGCGCCATTATCTGATTTATGCCACCCATGGTCTCTTTTGATAAATCTTCCATCTGGTAATTATCAATAATATCTCTGGTTTTTTTATTAAGCCTTTGTTTTAAATCCAAAGAACCTTCCTGCTTCCATCTGCTGAAATTATTCCTGTCAAATAAAGTTGGAAACCAGGCGGACTTGAAATTATTTAATGTATGCTCTTGACTAACATATTGGCCTCCCGGCCCTACTTCGTTAATCAATTTCCGGATTTCTTTATCGCTCCCGGTATCAACACCATTTATCAGTCTTTTAATGATCTCTATTACTTCATCTGACAATACAACCATTTCAATAGAGCCAAGAATACAGCTCTCGAGCTGGGCCAGCCCGTCTATCATATTAATTCCGGCTAAAGCTGACATTAGTGTATGCAAAGTCATTTCTATAGCAGCTTGTTCATCAATGACTTTTGAGTCAGACTGGCTTCCAAGACCAAACATCGGTATTTTATAATACTGGCAAACTGCTGCATATGCAGACATGGTCAGGTAATATTCCGGGGAACCGACGCTAAGGAGTCCATTGCTCATATTAAGCGGTATTCCGCAACCGCCGATTATAAATGGTGCTCCTTCTCTTTTAAGTTGTGACATTACAAGGCCCATTAAACTTTCAGCATTGCTTTGCACAATAGAACCATAGATACTCATCGGGCCGGTACCACCCAATGTATTGCAGGGAAAATATGCCACCGGTATTCCAATTTCGGCACTGTAAAGCAGTTTATCAACAGCATCTTTAGTATGTGTTAGAGGAGAAGTTGGCTCCGAAAACTGGATTATAAATGGTTTTTCAACCAAATTATCCATACTGCCAGAAAAAATGCTTGCAATTTCAATAACAGTCTTCAAATTCTTTTTGTTCCAGGTTATAAATGGTATTGGTTTAAGTGTATACTTAACAGTTGATATAAATTCATAAATGTCTGAAATCTCGTTGGCTACATTAGTCGCTGAACCCATAGGCATAACAAAATCTACATTCCCAAGGGATTCTGAAACTTTTGTATGCAGCTCAATATCTTCAACAGTAGTCATCCGTCGTTCTCCTGTAAAAACATCCAGGCTAAAAGGAGTTGTTGGCCCGGTCCCAAAGTAAATATTTTTATCTTCAAGCAGCATAGCCACTTTGCTGTTACGGTTAAATATCGTTATTTGTTTAGGAGCGGTAAGAATTGATTTTTCAACTAAATGTGGCGGCACCTTAACCAAGTTCCCGTTTATCTTACAGCCAGCCCTCTTTAACAGATTAAGCGCTTCTTCATTGAAAACATGGCTACCAGTATTTTTTAAAATATCCAGAGTCGCATAATGTATCCTGGTTATTTCATTTTCAGAAAGTGTTGAAAAAAAACTTTTCATTTATTTCTCTCCAATTATTAATTTCTTAATAATCTAAAACCTTTTCCCTGTTTTTTAGTAAATTATACTTTGAGTCAGCAAAAAGCATATTTATAAACTTGGCTGCAGCGCCTCTTGCAGCAATAAATTCATCAAGGCTGCTTTCCACTATTTTTACCCTGCTTGAAATGACTCCGAGCGCCCTTAACTGCACCGTCCTTTTTATTGCCTCAGTCATGATGTCACCTGAACCTGCGATACCGCCGCCAAGTACGACAAGCTCTGAACCAAAAAGATTTAAGGCAGCAGAAATAGCTATTCCTATATATTCTCCGGTCCTGTTGATTATATGATAAGCAAATTTATCACCCTGTTTTGCAGCCTCCGCAATCATCTCTACTGTCAGCTTTTCAAAATCACCCGCAATAATGGAATTAAGTGAAGTGATTATTCCACTTTCAATACCTTCCTGAGCACGCCTGATGATACCCGGACCGGATGCAATTGCTTCCAGGCAGCCCCTATTGCCGCAATTACATAGCGGGCCGTCTTCTGCAACCGTTATATGACCCAGTTCACCAGAAAGTCCTGTGCTGCTTCTATAGACCTTTCCATTTACATATATCCCTACGCCGATGCCCTTGCCCAGGCTGACAAACAAAAAATTCTCATAACCTTTTGCAGCGCCAAAATGTTTTTCTGCAATTGCCATGCACCTTACGCTGTCATCCACAAATACAGGCAAACCCATTTTAGCTTCCATAAAACTTTTAACCGGAAAATCATTTAAGCCTCCAATATTGGGGCAATAAATGCTTCTGCCTTCATTGTAATCAATTACACCGGATATGCTCATCCCGATACCAAAAAGAGTGGAGTCATCAATGTCTACATTGTTTTTGACTTGTGAAATCAATGCCGCCACTCTTTCAGTTAAAAGTGCGCCATCAGAGCTGAAATTATTTTTTTCTTTAAGCCGGTTCAGAACATTTCCCGCAATATCTGTAATTACAACCCTTATATTGTATCCTCCGACATCAACACCTATGA
>PMCC01000036.1 GCA_003155275.1 Actinomycetota bacterium
TTTTTTTGACTATTACTGACTTTTATTTTATTATTGATGAGTTCCTGTTTTAAACGGAATACAAATTTATCTTGAAAGGAAGAATAAGTGAACAAAAAGTTATATGTAGGTAACCTTGAGTACTCAACTACAGACAAGGATCTCGAAGAGCTTTTTACTACCATGGGTAAGGTTACCTATGCTAAAGTAATAGCAGGAATGGACGGAAGGCCAAGAGGCTTTGGTTTTATTGAAATGGAAACCGAAGAAGAGGCAAAAAATGCGATGGAAAAACTTAACCAAAGCAGCTTTAAAAACAGGACTATAGTTGTAAATGAAGCAAAAGAGCAGACAAACAGAGAAAACAGAAGCAGGCCAAGCGGCGGCGGCGGCGGTTATGGCAGCGGCGGAGGCGGCGGCTATGGCGGNNGGCGGACGTGGTGGTTTTGACAGAAGGCCCAAAGACGACCTGAATTCCAAATTAAGGGAATTAAGAAAAAGATTTAACTAAGATTATCTATAAACAAACTATCGGTTTGATCTAATAAGCATTTAAGATATTTTAGATTTTTAACAATTCTTAAAGTTTATGTTTTTTTAAGGACTTTATTTTAATTATTTGCCTGGAAAAGTGTTGGCAGATACTTAAAGGTTTTAAATAACTCACAAGAAATTATTATGGTTTTTTGTGAGTTATTTTTATTTAAAGATTCAGAGGTAGCCCCAAATACCCGATCGGCATTACCGGCAGGTTATTATAAAAATATAAAGAAAACATCTTTATACCAGGTAATTAAGAAATATTTGAACCAAGTGAAATTTCCCGCTGCATCAATAGTTATGAAGATGAAAATGNNCTCATCGAATAATAAGGCTCTATTGGAAATCTCCTGTAAAAACTCAAGGTTATGTGTTGATATGACTAATGTTTTTCCACCTTTATTAAAATCAATAAGAAACTCGACAAGCCATCGCTGCGTCCTTGGATCAAGGCCGTTTAAGGGTTCGTCAAGTACAAGCACTTCTGGATTTAAAGACAACACGCAGGCAATTGCAATTTTGCGCTTTTCTCCTTCGCTTAAATGGTAAGGCTGCCTGTATTTCAAAGCCTGTATATTTAGCAGGTTTAGGCAGTCTTCCACCCTCTTTTCTACCTCGCTTTCAATAATGCCCATCTGCCTTGGGCCGAATGCAATTTCATCATACACTTCCGGACAAAAAAGTTGTGTCTGGGAATTCTGGAAAACAAAGCCAATTTTCTGGTGGAACAGTTTCGAAAACCCTGAGTCATGCAGTTTTTTTTTCGTTATCTCCTCGCCGTCGAATCTGTAAGAACCGCTATCCGGTATGACAATNNCCATTTATCAACTTTAGAAGTGTCGATTTGCCGCATCCGTTTGGCCCCATCAGAGTAACAGACTCGCCTTTTGAGATATTAAGACTGATATTATTAAGAGCCGGTATATTGGAGTAAGAATAGGAGACATTTGTTATTTCAATCATTTTCTCAAATACTTTCCAAAATATATGAAACAAAATATTATGAGCGCATTTGCAATTATATATACAGCATCGGCAAAAGAGAACTTGAACTTCCTGTAAATTCGATATTCCCCGGTGAAACCTCTGCACTCCATGGCCGCATAAGTATCTTCCGCCATTTCTTTGGACTTGATGAACATAGTTCCTGCAATACCTGAAAGTGAAGTGTGTTTGCTTTTATTCCTTCCAACGGACCTCAACTTCAATGCATAAAGCATATTGAGGGAAAACTCGCCAAGCATCATAATATACATAATAGTGATATCGAGCACAAGTATAAAAATATCTGGTATAAAAAATGTTTTGAACGCACCGGTTATGGAGTGCCATCTTGTGGAGCGTGAAAGAATATTTACAGCAGCAACTGCAGCAAAAACCTTGGGAGTAATCATTGTTATACTGTATAAATTGCCATATAAAACTGTTGGCAGGAGAATTATAATAGTAAAAACAGCTATTCCAAAACTTGTTTTTAATATCACCACAATATCCTCAGCTTTAAGAAGGCATAATACCAAAAGCAGATATACGTTTGCGGCGATAATAAAAACCAAGCTTCTTGAAACAGAAAGCAGCACAATAAACAAAATGGTAAACATGAGTGAAAAAGCAGCATTGATACCGAATAAATCGGTTTTGTGCCTGCTCTGCCCATGAATGTGCGATAAGACGCTTAACAACGACCTGATACTTTTATTAATAAAAGTATCCCTGTCAGGCTGAGGAAGATAATCCTCATTTTTTAAAAGCCAATCGGGTATATTTTTTTCTGCCATTATTATATTTATCTTTTCAGCTCTATATATTTGCAGGTTTACCTTTTTTAAAAGCACTTACAATCTTAAAAATAATTATGAGGATTGCTGCTCCGGCAAGCGCTGAAAGGATATATCCTGCAATATCAGGCACACCTTTTATCGCATAATCAGGAAACAATCCATTAAAGTTGAAGCCATTCTTAATTCCCTCGGGGATAAACCCAAGAGATTTACCGCCTGTAACAACATTTTTTATATCTTCCAACCCCCATTCGCCCCATGCAGTTCCCGCCGCCAGCAGACCGAGCGGCGATAGGCATATAAGCGCAAAAATTATGGCATAAACAGGTTTAATTCTCTGTTTGGCTCCTTCATATACCATTCCGGGAGAAACCCTTTTAATAAAAGCATATATGGCAACAGTGAAAATTGCTTCCACAACACCTGCAACAGCAAGGTGCGATATCATCATTGCCGGGATTGAAACTGATAATGGGTAAGGACTATAAAGAGGCAACCCCGCTGCATTTTTAAAGAATAGTGGTTGTACACCAAATTCTATGGCTGCACATAAGGCTGCCATATTAATTCCGATATAAGAACCTGCTGCGATTCCAAAGTATTCGCCTTTTCCAGCACTGACCCTTTCTTTTATAAATTTATAAACAAAATATCCTACAAATGGCGCAACAAAGGCCATATTAAAGCAGTTTGCTCCAAATGCAAGTATACCGCCGTCCCCGAATAGAAGAGCCTGTATTAGAAGCGCTATTGTTATAGAGATGGCAGCAGGCCACGGACCCAAAAGAACTGCCAGCAATGTTGCTCCTATGGCATGAGCTGTTGTGCCTCCCGGTATTGGGACATTAAACATCATAAGTAAAAATGAGAAAGCTGCGCCAATACCCAGAAGAGGCATCTTTTCTTTCGGTATTTCTTTCTTTACTTTCCTGACTGCCATGGCCCATACGGGAATCATTGCTGTTCCCATTACTGCACAGGTTGAAGGACTTAAATAATTATCAGGAATATGCATTTATTCCCCTTTAAATTGTGTTATTATTTTAAAAAAAGTAACACTTGGGATAAAAATTGTCAATCAAAATTGCAAAGAATTTCAAAAAAATCATCTGGACCCAGGAGTTGAAAAACCTTGGAATTATATAATCATAGTTTTAGAAAGGTGCAAATGACAATACAAGTCAATAGAATCTCAATTGTTTAAAGAATAAAACCCGGTTATATTTCTTCTGCCAGAGTAGATTTGGAAAGTGATATATGCTTAATACCTTTTAAGGATTTTAATTTTAGTTCCAGCTGATAGATTTCACTGATTTTACCTTTAACAGCTATAATTTCAAGGCAAATATCGTGATCAAGATGAATATGCTGGGTGGAGATGATAGTTTTATGATAATCATGCTGAATTTCTATAAGATGTTCAGCAAGATCTCTTTTATGATGATTGTAAACTAATGTAATTGCACCTGCAGCTTTTGTATTTTTCTGGAGCCATTCTTCTTCAACGAATTCTTTTCTAATAAGGTCTCTTAATGCTTCCGACCGGTTAGGGTAATTTTTAGATTTGATATATTCGTCAAATTTTNNTATTATTGCATATTTTGATTTACTATTCATTAACTTGCAAATTATTAATAAAAACTAACTGAGGCAGTGGCCCTGATCTTTAAAAAGTCAAACTAAATTGTTAAAGAATTATTGAAATTAAAAAAGAGCTATTTAGCTCAGGTCTATACAAATATAGAATCTCTTGATGTATTTATGGACAAAGCGTAAAATACCTACACCTATGGATCTCTTGAATATGTTTAATTGGCTTTTCACTTACGGATCATCAAATGAAACCGTCAGTTGAAAGTCTTCATTAAAGAATATAAAATATGATAACTTTTAAGAAAATCTTTTTTTCAAATTAATTAAAGAAAGAAAAAAAATATGAAAAAGATATTAATACTGTGCTTTATTGCAGCCTTGATATTGACCCTGTTTTTATCTGGCTGTGCAAAAGCAGAGTCTCCCGGTACAATTGTAGAAACTGCAACAACAGAAGCAATAGAAACCAGTGCTGCGGAAACATCTGTTGCCACCACTTCAGGTTCACAAACTGAAGTAACTCCTGAAACAACGCTTAAAGCAGATGTTGTGCCTGAAATAGTATTTTCATCTTCAAGTGACAGCCAGAGTACGATCTATACATGTAAACCTGACGGCAGCAGTCTGGCTTCACTCATGGAAGGGGGAATAGATACTTCTCCTTCCTGGAACAGAGAACATACAAAAATTGTCTTCACTTCACTTGATCCGGCCAATGGTGTTTCAAACCTTTATATCTTTGATATGAAAAGCAAAAGCAAAACCCTGCTTCTTAAGAGNNGGATTTGAAAATTCTGAGATTTATACAATTGGAATTGATGGCAGCAATTTAATTAAACTCACCGATAATCCGGCCAAAGATTATTTTCCAAAATTCTCTCCCGACGGCAAATCAATAGTTTTTTCAAGTGAGAGAGATGGAAATATACAACTTTATTCAATGAATAACGCCGGTGGAAATGTAAAAAGATTGATGGTAAATGAATTTGTTGATAACAGCGCCGATTTTTCACCTGACGGACAATATATAATATTTGACTCTAACAGGGGAGGAAATTCCGACATTTACAAGATAAGCGCGGATGGTACCGGTGCGGTACAGAATATCACAAATAATTCTGCCGGTAATTATGAGCCCTGTTATTCACCGGATGGCAGCATGATAGCTTACAGATCAAATAAAGATTTAAAGGATAATGCTGCATATGATATTTTTACCATGTCTGAAGATGGCAGCAATCAGGTAAATATTACGCAAACGCTAAAAGATACTAATGAGTTCGGACCATCCTGGTAATGATGGCATGGAAAGTATAGTCTGGTGGGGATGACCTGGCGGGAATAATCCTGGAGGACAGGCAATAATTTCTTTAGATTTTGCTTTTGTAATAATTATATAAATCCTCTCCTGAACCACTAAAAGTGCCTGCCCATTACATTCCAGGTGGTTAAACAGTAAATTGATTGATTTGAAGAATATCTGGTGTTCAAATCAAATTTCATTAAAGAAAGTTTAGAAGTTTTTTTATCTCCTGGTCATTTCCTGTGGTAATTGTTGTAATCATCACTGCACGACTGGTTGCTCTTACTTTTTTATAAGCCTTAAATATTATACTATATAGCTTATCTTCATCGTCAGACCAGGTTATGGTACTGAGAGGTGTAATTTTAAAATCAATATTTTCATTTTTTAGAATATCCCAGAAAACTTTTAATTTACTGTCAATATCTTTTTCACCAATAGGATAAAGACTTATTTGGATTGCAATCATTTTTTTAATTTACCTTTCCCTCAATATTTTTCTTACTTAAAAAAATTATTAAAATTATTCTAACTTATTTATATCATTGAAATATCGTGGACCTTAGAATAAAAAGAGTTCAATTTTTATATCTTTGGCAACTTTATCATCAACAGATATAGCCAAGATTATAACAAAAATAGGTATAAATTATTAGATATTTATGTCGTAGATGTCTAGCTTGGCTCAGCAGTTAGTATCCGAACTATAAATAATCAATCAATAAATTATTAAATATAAGTAGTGGCACAAGTAAAGTTGGTACCCTAACCATTTAAAAGTCAAACCAAATTATTGAAGAATTATTAAAACTTAATAAGTTATTTTAGTTTAATTTTGGCTGTCCCAAGGTAGTAAAATTTCGAACCAATCCATAAAAGAAATATTTAATTTTAAGAATTTAATTATTAGTTTAGATTCCTAATTCAAATGATTTAATATTTTAAAAGAAATTCAATTAAAATTTTTTTAAGATATTTATTTTTTAATATATAATGCATCTAAGTATATTTATTCCAGTAAGAGTACAAATAAATTTATTTAATTGAGCATTAAATATAAATGACTTTAGGGGTAATAAAATGTCAATAGAACGTAGAAAAAATAAATATATTGCTAAAAAAATAATGGTTCTGGGCACAAAAGGTGGAACAGGAAAATCATTTGTTGCCGTAAATCTTGCCATTGATTTATTTAATCAAAGTAAAAGTGATGTCGTTTTATTTGATATTGACTATAAATCAGCTGATGATGCTACGATATTGAATATAATTCCTCAAACAACTATTCATGACTTATTACAAAAAACAGATAAATTGGATCTGGGCCTCCTTGGAAGTTCATTGACAACCTGTAGCTCCGGGATAAGATTTTTACCTGCACCGATGAACTCCATAGAAGCAGAATATATAAGCAGTAAACAAACAATAGAAATTATAGACATGCTTGCTGAAATCAGTGATTATATTGTCATCGATACACCTGCATATTTTTCTGAAGACGTCCTATCAATTTTGGAAAGCATTGACCATATGATTATTATTGCCACAATGGACGTTCTCAGTATAAAAAATCTAAAAGAATCATTATTTATATTAAAGCAATTGAGATTTCCAAGAAACAAGATCATTTTGATTTTAAATCGAGCAAATAGTAACGTTGGTTTAACAATCAGCGAGGTTGAAAACAATATTAGGGAAAAAATAGATATTACTATTCCCAGTGATAAACTGGTGCCCTTGTCTATCAACAAGGGCATCCCATTAATAATTGAAATGCCAAAATCTATTGTAAGTCAGAGCATAAATAAAATAACTCAGATTATAATTGGAGAAAATTAATATACTGTTAAATAATTGTCATTAATAATAAAAAGATTTTCTAGCCTATATACAAAACATGGCTGTGAAGAGAGGATTCTAACAGCAAATAAAATATAATAACTATATTATTATAAATATTGATATTAGTATTAGAATGTTGCCCCTGACCATTGAAAAGTCAAACCAAAATTTGGAAGAATTAATGAAATTCAGGGATTTTTAAGAGTTTTATCGTGTCCTCCTACAGCTCTTAACAATATTCCATTTCCATAATAACTCCAAGTCATTTTAATGCTCATACTAATGCTTGTCTCAAAAATATCTTCTTTGCCTTTTATTTTTTTAGTTCTAAGGGATGGGTGAAAGGGATTTTCAGTAAGAATTTTTAATTTAGAATTTATTATTTTCTTTAAATCATCAGAATATAATTTATAATCTTTTTTAAATCTTTCTGAAAAAAATATTTCCATATTATTCTTTGAGTTTTCCTATAAGATCTTTAAACCCATCAGCTTTTTGAATTCTACCAGATTGCATGTCTTCTTCTACCTCTTGTTCTTTTGCCTGCCATTCCTTTGACCAGAACCAGGACTGCGACCTATCTATAATCAGGACAGGTTTTATAACAATCCTGTCATCTTCTAAAGTTATTTCGAGATTGTCTCCGGCTTTAAGATCAAGCTTTTTTACAATTTCTGCAGGAAGAGTGACCTGCGATCTTTCTCTTAACTGTGTAACCATAATATTCACCACCGTTTTATAAGAATTTCTTATATTCGCATTATACTAAATTCAGAAAAATAAACAAAAAAATATAATTATTCTGAATATTAATAAAAATTTATTAAATCTTAGAGTATATCTGATTGCTGCAATATATATGTATAGCATCTTTTAGAAAGCAAGCAAGCCCGGGCTTAATTTTATCTATATTTTTAGTAAAGCGCCTGTCAGTTACATATAAATCACCAAGACTTCTGAAAGTTTCCAATGTGCAATTATAAAAGCTTTCTGTAATATGTTGCTTCCATTGCCCTACAGCTATCTGGACCTCCTCATCAGCAGGAGATTTTTCCATACATTCTGCAATTCTCTGGAAAATACCTGAAGCTTTTTCCATAACCTCTTTCCATTTATATTCAGAATATTGTGCTGTTTTTTTCTCGCATTCTGCATAAGCATTAGATTCACCATATTTCTGTTTGGTCTCCTTAAAATATTTTTCCTGATGCTTTTTTATTTCATCCATGTTAAATGCTTTAAACATTTCTATTTTTCCCATTTCTTTATCTCCTTCAATATATTCAATTGTTTTATCAATAGAATATATAATTTCATCAAGTCTTTTTTTCTTCTTCAATAATAATTCCTTATGGTTTTTTAGAGCTTTATTTTTATCAAAACTTTTGTCATTAATAATCTCCTTAGTTTCCTTCAGACTAAAACCCAGCTCTTTAAAAAATAAAACCTGTTGCAGTTTTTCAATATCACGATCTGAATAAAGTCTGTATCCAGAAGGACTGGAAGATTCAGGTTTTACTAATCCAAACTGGTCGTAATGATGCAGAGTACGTATACTTATTCCAGCTATGTCTGCTGTTTCTTTTATTTTGTAATTCATTTTTTATCACCCTATGTTACATAATAAACTATGACGTAACGTTAGTGTCAAGAAAAAAATCAAAATTTTTGATTAAACTTGCAGTCTTGTTTAAGCTAGAAAATTTTTTTTGAGAAAAACTAAAATATGTTTTAANNGAGGCCGGAATCGAACCGGCACGAGGATAAACCTCAACGGATTTTAAGTCCGTTGCGTCTACCAATTCCGCCACTCGGGCACTAAGCAGGATAACTGCATAATTCTAACAAACTTTGGATAGGCTGTAAATATTATTCAGTGTAGATTTTTTTTTAAAACAATTCTCAGAACCAACCAACTGCTGACAACTGCCATAGAATATTATATATTTTTTAAATAGCGAACATAATAAAAAACTTCAACTTTTTACTTAATAATATACTGATTATATTATAATTGCAGTATTGCACCGGTGTAATTTCTATAAAAAAAGATTAATGTCGAATCAGGGCAGCAGACTGTACATAATTCCATCCAGTAAATCATTCTCACTGACTATACACTTTTCCAGGCCAAACATTTCAAGGATCTTTATAAGTATTGCAGTGCCTCCAATAATTATATCTGCCCTTGCCGGTTCAAGCCCCCTTATCTTCTCTCGGGTTTCCAGGTCCACAGAGCAAAATCTTTTAAAAATATCTATTACTTTATCCATGTACAATATATGCCCGTGTATTTTTTCCCTGTTATATTCCCTTAGCCCAAGGTCGACAGCGCTCAAGCTAGATATTGTTCCTGCAAGTCCTATCATAAAATCAAAACCGGTCAGCGGTATTTCCTCTACTGTATTTTTCAGTTTGTTTTCGATGAACAGCAGCAAATCCGTAAGAGATTTATCACCAGGTATTGCGCCTGTCAGAAATTTCTCTGATAAAATAACTGAACCGATATCTACACTGTTAAGATAATTAATTTTTCCTTCTTCGGTACTGCCCAGAATAAATTCAGTGCTGCCTCCGCCGATATCTACCACCAGGACATTTTTACCTGTTCCATATCCGTCCAAAGTTTTTTGCGCTTTTCCGAAAATTTTATATGGCTCAAACCCTTTTATTGCTCCTGAAAAACTCAACTCAGCCTCCTGGCTGCCTGAAATGATTTCCACGTCCAAACCGGTTTCAAGGAAAACCCGGTTTACAAATTCATCAGAGTTTTCCGCCTGCCTTAAAACTCTTGTACCTACTGCCTTGTATTTTGAGACATTGTGAGATTTTAGTGATCTTTGATACTCCTTTAAAACTTCAATAGTAAAAATCCCATTGGCAGCACTGATTTTTCCGGATTGCTCAAGGCACTTTCCAAGTCTTGTAATTTTCATTTCCCGGAGAAGCGGTACAAATACAATTTTACCTTCGGCGCCTTTTTCAACCAGTGAAATCAGGAGCCTTGTTGAGTTTGTTCCTATATCTAACGCTGCAATTTTCATTTTAAAAATAAAAAGTAACCATATCTATTTTTAATCAACCTACAGGGCAGAACCTGGCTGAATAAAAAATTTAATGAACGATTATTTATTTTGCTGAAAAAATAATTGGCGATGGCGCGCTTTTAGTGCAGCTCAAATGTTAAAAGTTAAATCAACAATTTTTGCTATTGCCAAAAAATTCCCGCTGGTAACTCATTTTAATTTCAGGTTTGCAAATAATAGGTTTGGTTAACGATTCTAATTTTGCCTGATTTCACTATCATAAAATATCTTTAAATTTTCCCAGAGCGCAGAATCACTATATACACCATTTGGCAATTTTCCCTGTGAACTCCCGCTGTCAGTATTTTTTATACTGCCATCAGAAATGCCAGTTCCACTTTTTATATCGTTTACAATTTCTACAAAATAATTCGTCTCAAGGCCCTTTGTCATGTTAAACTGCTTTCTGGCCTCTGATTCTATTGTTTCTTTTTTGTATAGACTTTTCTCTTGTGCCAGCAGTTTTATATTGTTCTGTCTGTCCCAATTAAGCTTCTGCTCCAGTTCAAATAATTTTTCCCGGTTCTTGATTATATTTGTAATCTGGTTAATCGAAGACAACACCATTGCAAGAAGAAAGACAATAAATACTATAATGAAAATATTTATCTTTGTTTTCCTGGAAAGACCGCCAATTACTTTAACGTTTTTTTCCATATTTGCCTTGCTGCATTTTCATAAGCCGGTAATATGATCTATAACCACTTAATAACTTAAAACATATAACCAACTCTATAATTACTTCAGTCCTGACATAAAATATCCATCAAAAACGGAGCCCCTCTTTTAAATAATTATGCCCCGCCCAAAATATCATGCCAGATCATTTTGGTTTGTTTGATTAAATACTGATTTCAAGCTTAAATACTCAAACATTTCTTGGTAAAATTATAACACAAATAAAGAAATTGCAAAATTTACTGTGCTTTTCTTAATTGTCCCGCAATTGTTCTTTTGCAATTTCCCAAACCTTGTCTTTTTCTTCTATCGTAAGATTTTTAAAGTCAAGCCCTTTATCTGCCGCATACTTTTCCATAAAATCAAATCTTTTGATAAACTTTTTGCACGTACCCTTAAGCGCCTGTTCGCTGTCTATGTTTATATGTCTGGTCAGGTTTACAATACTGAATAACAAATCCCCTGCTTCATCTGAAATACCTGATTTCTCCCTTTTTTCCAATTCCTTTTCAAGCTCTGCAATTTCTTCTTTAATTTTACCAATAACACCAGCAGGGTTTTCCCAGTCGAATCCATACCTCGCTGCCCTGGTCTGGATCTCATATGCGTAATGGAGCGCAGGCAAAAGTTTTGGAATGTTTGTAAAGATTGAAAAGTTATCAGAAAGCTTGTTTTTTCTTTCTTCTTTTTTTATATCTTCCCAGTTTTCAAGGACTTCCCTGCTGCTGGATACAGGCTTGCCTGCAAAAACATGAGGGTGCCGCCTGACAAGTTTGCTGATAATAGTTTTTAAGACATCATTCAGATTAAACTCATTATTATCAACTGCTATCTGGCTGTGAAAAACAACCTGTAAAAGAATATCACCGAGTTCTTCTTTTAAACCCAGGAAGTCTCTTCCTTCAATAGAATCAACGGCTTCATAAGCTTCTTCCACAATATTTCTTTTTATCGTGTCATGAGTCTGTTCGCGGTCCCACATACAGCCAGTATCTGAGCGCAATACAGACATAACCCGGATTAGAACCTCAAATAATTCTCCGGAACCGGAAATCTCGTCTATCCTGCTTATACTGTCATATAAATCTGAGTGATTTTTATTTTGCATAGGTTTTAAGCCTGTACTTATGGACCTGTCGTCTCTGTTGATGGCTGCACTGTCGTCGTCTCGGTTGCTGGCTGCGCTGTCGTCTCGGCTGGCTGCGCTGTCGTCTCTGTTCCTGTATCTGTACTATTAGCTTGCCTGCTATTAAGCAATGTACCTTTAAGAACAGTGGTATAAACTACTTTGGAAGCATCCACCAGAGAGTAAACAAACTTCTGCCACTCTTCCATCTGTTTATTGCTTAAAATATATGTTTTGATTGTATCCTTAGCCTCATCGTATGTCTGGACATATGCTGCTTTTTTCTCAGTTACCTTCAGTATATGATACCCATATGTAGTCTCGACAATATCGCTTACCTTGCCAACCTCAAGGGCAAATGCGGCTTTCTCGAATTCAGGGACCGTCTGGCCAGCGCTTATAAAGCCTATGTCGCCGCCATTGGGCGCGCTTGCAGTGTCTTCAGAATATTTTTTGGCCAGCTCTGCAAAATCAGCGCCATTTTTTAACTGGCTTGCCACATCGTCGATTTTCTTTTTCGCTTCTGCCTTTATGGCATCCGTCACCGTTCCACCTGACGGAACATTAAATTGAATAAGTATGTGGCTGACCTTTACCTGGTCAGGGACCTTAAACAAAGTCCCTTTATTGTCTTCATAATATTTTTGAGTTTCTGCGTCAGAAACTACAACATTTTCAGTGGCCTTTGCATATATCTTATCCCTTAAAATCTGGCTTTTCATCTGTTCATCAAGAAATGGCCTGTCTATTTTCCTGTCCAACAAATCCTTCTCAAAAGCAGCCTGAGAAGCATAGCTTTTAACCAGTTTGTCATATTCTGCGCTTAGCTCTGCGTCTGTTACTTTAAAACCATTTTTAGCTCCATACTGGTCTAAAAGTTTTAATACAACTAAAGAGTCAAGAATATTCTGCTGCAATACAACATATTGGGGATCGGTCACAGCAGGAACAGAAGTAGGATCCTGGTTTTTTAAAAAAACAAGGTATTTATCCATTTCTTTCTGAGTGACTTTTCCACCATCAAATTTTACAAGTGTTTTTGTCATATCGAACCCCAGGCCAAAATATCCGAAAATAGTCCAGGCAATGACGGCGATAATCCCTGCGCCAACCACAGCAGCTGCCGCAATAATGCCTATCTTTCCCTTTTTGGTAATTCTTGACCTCTGAAAATCCCTCAAAACTTCTTTCTTCCTGTGTTTTTCAAGTTCTTTTATCTGCCTTTTTTCCACTTTCTTACTTCTTTTGACTTTAACTTCCGGCTCCTCTTTTACAGATGCGTCATCGTCCCAATGGTAGGTATTCTTAATTTCAGTTTTATTGTCTTTTTCTTCCAAAACAGCCCTTTCCTTTTAATAAATTTAAGATTGATATGTTATAACAAAATTTTTAACAATTACAGTAATTATATCTAAAAGATTCTAATTTTTATTGGATTCTTTTGCAAATATATCCTGTAATTGTCGGCAATTCTGCATTTTCTGTGCGTTTTACCTAAATTAAGCTTAAAAATACCAGATTTTGACAATATTTCCAGACAGCAACTTTTCGTAAGGCAAAATTTCTTTAAAAAATTAGAGATTTTCTTGATTTTGGGAAACTTAAGAAAGCCAATCATTTCACTTAAGACTGCCCAAAGATACTGATTTCTTTGAGACAGCTCAAAACCAAATCTATGTTTATATCTTTGTCTGAATTTTTAACAATCACCTCCCTGTTTTTGTGGATATAAACAAGCCTTGGGTTCTTGAGGCCAAGAAGCCTGGCCTTCTCGGGAGTGTAATTTAACTTACGAAAGATTATTCCCTTATATTTTGAAAAAACGACCTGTTCAATTTGCGCATTTTTTGCAATTTGCTTTAATCTTGATATCTTTATAAGGTTTATAAGCGCCTCCGGTATTTTTCCGTATCTTTCCTGTATTTTATTTTCGATTTCACCGGCTTCAGCCTGGGTTTTTACGCTGCCAAGCGCCTTATAAATATTTATTCTCTCTTTTTCGTTTTTTACATAATTCTTCGGTATATAAGCGCTGAAAGGAAGCTCTATCTGCACTGTAATGTCTTCAGGAACTGTTTCGCCTTTGAGCCTGTCAACTTCCTCTTTTATAATCTGGCAATACATATCAAAACCGACGCTGTTTATATGGCCGCTTTGTTTTGCTCCCAGCAATTCACCTGCGCCCCTTAACTCAAGATCTTTCATTGCAATCCTGTAGCCGGATCCCAGCTCGGTATATTCTGCCAGAGTCTTAAGCCTCTGGAACGCAGCAAGATTTAAAAATTTTCTGCTCGGGTAAAACAAATAAGCATACGCTTTTTCAGACGAGCGCCCGACTCTTCCCCTTATCTGGTAAAGCTGCGCCAGGCCAAACCGGTGGGAATCTTCAACAATCAAAGTATTTACGTTGCTTATATCCATTCCCGACTCTATTATTGAAGTCGTAAGAAGTATGTCATATTTTTTATCAAGGAAGTCTTTCATTATTTTTTCAATTTCCCTGCCTTCCATGCGGCCATGGGTCAGGGCGATCCTGGCTTGGGGAACAAGGACCTTTAGCTTGTATTGTTTTTCCTGGATATCACTTATCCTGTTGTGGACATAATAGACCTGCCCTCCTCTCGTTATTTCTCTCTCAATGGCCATTTTGATGATATGATCACTTTTTTCACCAACAAAAGTCTCTATTGGAAATCTTCCTGACGGGTATGTTTCAATTAAAACAATATCTCTTATTCCGGAAAGAGACATATAAAGTGTCCTGGGAATAGGTGTGGCTGATAGGGTAAGAACATCGACTTCTTTCTTTAAAAGCTTGATTTTTTCCTTTGTGTTTACACCGAATCTCTGTTCCTCATCAACAACAATAAGCCCCAGGTCTTTTGGTGCAATATCATTTGACAGCAGCCTGTGAGTTCCGATAAGCAAATCTATCTTCCCATCCGCAAAATCTTCGATTATTTTTTTCTGCTGGGAACCGCTCCTGAACCTGCTTATTACATCCACTATAACAGGAAAATTTTTATACCGCTCGCTGAAAGTCCTGACATGCTGGTCCGCAAGAATCGTTGTTGGAACAAGCATCATAACCTGTTTGCCATTTTCAATTGCTTTAAATGCCGCCCTGATGGCCACTTCCGTTTTGCCNNGTTTTTACATAGTTGATTGCTTTTTCCTGGTCAGCTGTTTCCACAAATGGAAATAAGTCCTCCATCTCCTTCTGCCAGACGCTGTCGGGGCTAAAAGCAAATCCTTCTGCCGCATTTCTTACAGCATAAAGCGCAGCCAAATCAACCGCGAGCTTATGGACCGAAGCTCTTACCTTTTTTGTAAGATTCTCCCATTGTCTTGAATTAAGCGTCGAGACTGCCGGTGAACTGTCACCAATGTATTTGTGTATCCTGTCTGACTGCCAGGTTGGAACATAGAGCTTGTCATTGTTTGAATATTCTATAAGGAAATATTCCCTCTTGTTTCCGTTTACCTGTTCAGAAATAATCTCCAGGTATTTTCCGATACCGTGAGTTTTATGGACAACATAATCTCCCTGCTCAAATTCCTCTGTACTTTTCTCAATACGGTTTTTTTGCTCGGCTCCATATTCAAGCTGCTCATATATGTCAAGCTCCCCGTAAAGTGAAATACTTTTTGACTGGTAGCCGCCCAGAAGGCCAACATCAAACATATTTGCCATACCCGGATAAAAATCAACAGCACCGCCGGTGTATTTTTCATCCTGTAAAATGTCTGCATCCGGAGCCTTGTCAAAAAAATTCTCAAATGAAATGCCATTATCAAGAAGTATTCCTGAAATCTTTTCAAGTCTATTGCGGTTTTTTATAGAAATAACAGGAATTTTTTTATTTTTGAGGTCTTTTTTCAGGTTTTGTATGAAAATCTCGGAATTTCCAAAGCTTTTCTTCTGCCTTGAAATCTCATCAAAAGAACAGATATTTGCCCCTGTAATCTCAAGCTTAAGCGACATCAGATCAAGCTTGTACTTTACTTTTTTGATATCGCAGTCTTCCAAAAAATCATCGCTGATAAAATTTTTTTTGACATATAGCTCTTCCCGGTTCTTCCGGTTATTATCTATACTTGGGTTTTTTACGCCGGGCGTTATTGCAGGCTGGTCCTTGGACTGTTCCTGTACTTCAAGGGATTTATATATTATGTCAAGGTCACTTTTTATTTTGAGTTTTATTTCTTCAGGGTCGCAAACTATAAGCGCGTATTCATCGATACAATTGCTCATAAATGCCGGGAGGCTTGATTTTTCAATGGCTGCGCCTTCCGTTGGCATTTCTCCTTTTTGATAACCGGCAGTCCCATCATCAATTAAGTCTTCATCACCTGAATTTTCACCAAGGATGTCTGTATTAGGAAAAATCGAGACCTCGCGAATATTTGCGGATATCTTTTGCTCATCTGTATCATAAATAAAAATTCTTTCCACGGTATCGCCAAAAAAATCTATCCTTACGGGATTGGCGGCCGTAATGTCAAACACTTCCAAAACATCGCCTTTAAACGCAAATTCCCCTTTGTCGTATACCTTATTTACCCTTTGGTAGCCTGTCTTTGCAAGAGCGGAAATAAGCTCTTCCCTCTTATAATCATTTTTTAATTTTATTGCCAGGCCTTCTTCTTTAATAATCCTTTCAGCCGGAAGCCTGTCTAATATAGAATTGCCTGTTGCAATAATAATAAAAGGGGGACATGTGTGTTTTTTAAAATCTTTGATCGCTTTAAATGCCTCAAGGCGGGAAGAAATATTATCTGAAGAAACTGACTTTTTTTTTGAAAAAATATTTGTGCCCATGCCGGGATACTGGTAGATGGCTGTATCCATATCCAGGGATTTTATTTCCCTTCCAAGTTCGCCGGCCCTGTCGCCTGTAGATACAAGCACCATTACCGGCACCTTAAAATGTTTGAAAAAAGCTGATATAATAAAGGGCCAGATATCTTCGTCGCTTATAATGCCATATTCCCTGTCTATCTCCTGAGTGCGGGACAAAGCTTCTGTGTAGTCCTTTATGAATTTTTGCCAGTTCTTTTCCTCGGCAAATTTATTTATAAAAAGCATTATTATCCAGGTGTTTTAGGCTGATTGTATTTATTCATAACATAATCGATTCCGTGGTCAATATAATCCGTTATTGCGTCAACAGCCAGGCTAATCGTTAAATTAAGTTCCTTGCGTTCGCTTTTTTTAAACTTTGACAATACGAAATCCGCCGGGTCCATTTTGCCTGGGGGTCTTCCCACCCCGATTCTAAGCCTGTCAAAATCGGCCCTGCCAAGGCTCTTTATGATTGAATCAAGACCATTATGGCCGCCGGTGCCTCCTCCGGTTTTAAACCTTATCCTGCCGAATTCAATGTCCAAATCATCATGAATGACAAGGATTTTTTCCAGGATATCCTCAAAATGCCTTGCCGCGCCGGCAACTGTTACGCCGCTTAAGTTCATGAATGTTTTTGGCCTGATGCAGAGGATTTCTTTACCTGAAAAATTTTGTTTATAGANNGTTATGCCTTGTATCCTGATATTCTTTGCCGGGATTTCCCAGCCCAACAATAAATATCATATTTTTTCTTCTTTAATTGCAGTTTTTACTTCATTTCTATTGCACAAAACTATTCGGATATAAAAACTAAAAAACCATAAATTATTACAAATCTGCATGCAGTGAATACCGTTAAAATCCTATAATCCGCGGACAAACTTTCTGCTTCCACAGGAAGCTGCAATTTTTTAATATTTTACAACTTCCTTTTATGCTGAATTTAAAAGGTTCTACTCTTTTTCAGAAGCTTTTTTCCCGGTCAGCACTTCAGGCTCAACAGCTTCTTCCTCTTCAACTACAACAGCGGCTTCAGGTTCTTCCTCGACATGGGCGTGTACTATAGCAACAATTACTTCATCAGGGCTGTTTAGCACTTTGATGCCTTCTTTGATAACAAGGTCAGATACCCTTATAATATGCCCGATTGAAAGATCCTTAATATCATATTCGATTTTGTCAGGAATATCTGACGGTAGACAAATAATATGGAGTTCCCTCAGGCCATGCTGGACAACTCCGTTTTCCACCTTTACGCCAATAGAGGATTCTTCGTTTATAATTGATACATGCACCGAGGCTTCAACTTCTGTTTTCATCTCAATACGCATAAAATCTATATGAAGATATTCCAAATTCAACGGGTTCTGCTGGACCTCTTTAATAAGGGCTGTCTCTTTTTTTTCTTTCCCGTCTGTTTTTATATGCATATCAAGGATAATGTTGTTTAAACTTTTACCTTTTATGATTTCCTTAAATTCCACACGGCTTAATTTAATGTTTAGGGGTTCCTGCGCAAGCCCGTAAATTGTCCCCGGAATATAACCGGCAACCCTGAGCCTTCCGGAAGCGCTCCTTTTTAATTCCTCATTGTTTCTTTTTTCAGCTTTAATCGCTACGTTGCNNTTTACACAAGATTTTCACCTTTGAATAACTCGCTGACAGATTTGCAATCATAAACCTTTTTAATTGTTTTTGCAAGCAGGCTTCCAATTGAAACTACCTTGATCCTGGAACTGTCAAAAGGCTTGTTTATTGGAAGAGTGTCTGCAACTACGATCTCTGCGGCAAGAGAATCCTGCAGGATTTCTATTGCCCTGCCACTGAAAATAGGATGTGTTGCGCCGATAAATACTCTTTTTGCATTAAATTTAAGAAGCATTTCGATAGCTTCACATATCGTTCCGCCCGTATCTATCATGTCATCAAAAATAATAGCGTCCTTGCCCTCAACATCCCCAACAAGGTGGTCTATTTTTGCCATGTTCGGGCCCGGCCTGATCTTGTCAAGGATTGCAAGCGGAAAATGAAGCTGGTTTGCAAATATGCTTGCCCTTTTTACACCTCCGACATCCGGGCTTACAACAACGCCATCTTTGATATTCTTTAATTTAAAATAATTGGCAATAATAGGAATGGCGGTTATATGGTCCACCGGGATATCAAAAAAACCCTGTATTGTTGCTGTATGAAGATCTGCAACAATAAGCCGGTCAATCCCTGCAATGGTCAAAAGATCCGCAACAAGTTTTGCTGTTATGGGTTCCCTGCCTTCGGCTTTCTTATCCTGCCTTGCATATGGGAAATGTGGGATCACACAGTTTATTATTCCGGCGGAGGCGCGCTTTAAAGCATCGATCATTATCAGAAGTTCCATAAGGTTATCATTAACNNTTGCCAAGCGTCATACCAAGGTGTCCTGCAATTTTTTCTGAAAGTTCCAGGTTAGCGGAACCCGAAAACAGAAGCAGCCTTTTATTGCCATAAATATCTGTCATTAATATTCTCCCCCTGATATTTTAATTTCCCTAATCATTATTATCTATTCCCTCACTGCAGTT